>NZ_JACJNU010000070.1:0-360919 GCF_014849525.1 Microcoleus sp. FACHB-SPT15
AATGCGCCTCATCTGTCAATGTCAGTCAGGGTTTGCTCACTCTTAGATACACTAAATTTATCTCTTCTTTTCTTGTTTCGCTATATATTTAGCATACTAAGTACTGAAGAACCGAAAAATACAGTATCAGCCTAATGCCCAGTCTTACGCTGACTGATAGCCAACATCGGGATATTAGAGGCTATCAAGTTTTGGCAATGGGAGCATCACAGTTTACCGAGCAAAACCCTTTACCCGCTGTTCCTCTAGAGTTATCTGTCATTACGCAGCAACTCTGGCAAGGGAAATCCTTTTTGAATGAAGGCTTCACACTGGAGAATCTGAAGTTACAGCGTCAGCTACAGCCTTTTCAGATTGTACACTTGGCAACCCATGGGGAATTTCAGCCTGGGGCACCAGCTAATTCCTATCTTCAACTGTGGGACACAAAGCTGCGACTGAGCCAATTGCCACAACTGAATTGGAGTAACCCACCTGTGGACTTGTTGGTGCTAAGCGCTTGCCGCACAGCACTCGGCAATGAACAAGCAGAATTAGGTTTTGCAGGGTTGGCGCTACAAGCTGGTGTCAAGTCGGCACTAGCGAGTCTCTGGTATGTCAGTGATGAGGCAACCTTGGGGCTGATGAGTGAGTTTTACCAGCAGTTATTAACAGCACCCATTAAAGCTGAGGCATTGAGGCAGACACAGATAGCAATGTTACGAGGACAAGTCCGTTTGGAAAATGGTCAACTCGTTGGTACTAGCCGAGGTATTCCCCTACCAGAGGCACTGTCAAATCTTGGAGATAAACAGCTAAGGCATCCTTACTATTGGGCAGCTTTCACACTGATTGGTAATCCTTGGTAGTTGTTAGTTGTTGGATAAGTGCCAAGCCGTTTCTGCTACCTTGAAAGCGAAAGTCAAGTCACTATTCTTCCTGCAACAGCTAGAAATCTAATAGGCATAGTTGATATTTGTTTTTTTGTTAGTAGTCTTTAGTATTACCTTCAGACTTTAATATTTGCTTCACAAATAGCCTCTAACAGTTACTAACCACTAACAACCAATAACCAACAACTAATAACTAAAACAAATAACGAACGCTAAAGTAAAAGCCCTCATCTTGGGCATTAGTACCCCGATCATCAAGGTCAACCAAGGGAAAAGCATAATCAGCACGAAGGTTGAGTCCCGGTACTGGCTCCCAAATTAATCCCATACCGACACCTGCTAAAAATTGCTGTGATGGTGATGGAGTAGGATTATCAGAGACATTCCAAACGATACCAGCATCAAAAAATGGAGCGAGTTGTAATGTAGAAGCACCTGCTTCATCTCGCTGTAAAGTAATGCGATCTTCAACGGAAAAACGCACACCATTATCGCCTGAGCGAATGTTTTGTCGGTAGCCTCTCAACGATTGACCACCACCAACTACAAATTGTTGGGAGGGAAACAAACTATCAGGTGTTAACTGGATATCAGCTCCTACAATTAAAAAGTTATCCTCACCAAGAACTTGCACGCGCTGCACCTGACCAAGCCAACTGAAAAAACGTCCATCCGGAATCGGGTCAGGATTGATTGTGGCATCAAACCAGCCAGTGCCGAGACTAAAAAGCGATCGCAAAGACCAAGCGCCTCTGATATCCCGGCGCAAATAATTTTGCCCAAACTTAAGCACACTGGTTCTGGTAAACCCTTCCTCGTCAGCACCAGGCCCAGGGAAGGGAAAGCCACCGCCAATTAAGGACTGACTTTCTTGAATTGTAAAACCCAAAGATAGAGAAAATTCTTCGCGGGGGGTGCGTATGAGTGGCTGCTCAAAACTAATTTCATACAGTTCTGAGTCCCCTTCAATGTTCAAGAAGCTGAATTCGTCTTCAACGATTTCATTACTATTGATGGCGGTTCTTAATTGCACAGCACCATTCATCGGGTTGACGGGTAGCCGATACGTAAAGTCAAAGCTATCTGCACCCCCCCTAGTTGTGTGGTAGTACGAACCTGCAACTGTATCCCCATTCCCTGTAAGGTTGCGATAGAGCAAGTTGAGGCCCAATCGTTCCGAACCCACACTCGGCGGCGAATAGTTATCAATGCCAAAACTACCTTCAAAGGGGTCAGCTTCAACAACACGAACAATAAGAATGCTCTGCCCTGTTTGGGTTCCTGCTCGGAGGCTCGCTTCTACATTCTCAAATAAAGGGTCAGCCCGGAGCAACCGCAACTGGTCTTCCAACTCAGCAGTATTAAGAGGTGTCCCCGCCCCTAACTTCACGCGGCTGCGGATATAGCTAGGATTTAATCGACGTGTTCCCTCAATTTGAATCTCTTGTAAACTGCCCTCTAGAACGCGAATTTCCACAACACCATTAGTAACGTCCTGGTCTACAAGAATCGCTCTAGAGGTGATATAGCCCCGTTCTAAGTACAACTGGGTAATCGCATCTGCGACTTGTCTGAGTTGTTCTAGGCTAAGAGTTTGTCCCTCATAAGGTTGGGTAATTGCCTCTAACTCGTCGGCTTCAAAGACAGTGCTACCAGTTACTTGAATGTCCTGAACTTGAATCGTTGGTGAGACAGGAGTGCTTGGAGTTGGAGGCGGTTGCGTGGGTGGTTCTGGAGTGACAGGTGTTTGAACAGGTTGCTCTGGTCTTAAGGGTTCAGGTATCGGGTTTGTCGGCGGCTGTAGAAAGCGGTCTTGGTTGGGGTTAGGTTGTAGATTCTCTGGTGGCACAGGTGGAGCAGTCGGCAGGTTCTGTGCTTGTAGAGATGTATCTTGGATGAGGCTTGGTAAGAAGCCTGGTTCAACAGCTTGCGGCTGTGGAATGAGTCTGAAAAAACCTTGCCCAAAGGATTCTGGAGAAGGAGAAAGGGTCTCATTGGAAAGCTTGATGTTACTCACCTCATCTATCGACCCATCAAGAGGCTCTGGCAAAGCCGTCCGAGTTGCGGCTAATGCACCTGTGCCACTAGTACAAGCAATCCCTATACAAAGTGGTGCAAATGCATGAAGAAGACGCTGTTCTCTTGATCCCAATCGACTCTTCGGAAGTTCATTTATGAAACAGCGAGGGCTATTCTTCAAAAACCGCTGTGTCCTACCTCGCCCAGTCACCGCTAGTGCCTTAGGAGCGACCTGATTAACACGAATCAACCATGTTGGTCCAACAGCAATGTTTGTTTGGAGCCGCTTTGCAGCTAATGTACTATGCTCCGCAAGGGCTAACGTGTTCTTGATTAAAACCTCACACCAAAGCAATCTCATCTTCGAGCGCATCAGGTCTCTAATTCTCCTTGAGTCGATATTATTGATAAACTTTGGGTGACGATCCATGGTAAGCGGGTGAATGTCCCCAAGAATCTTATTTTTAGTTACCAGCAGAAAGTAAAATTTTAATCCTCCACGGTTATAGCCGATCGCTCGTCCGCTTTAACCCACTTTGATCACTACTACTTATTTATTTACCTCACCGAATTTGCAGCAGTTCCGGACAGTATGCTGATAATTGTGCTTTGATACTCATCACGTCATACAAATTGCCGCCACACAAAGTATTACCCTCAGTGGTGGCAATTCCGTATTTGAGTCAATTGGTATCACTTAAGGTTCTACTTCTTGCCAAAGAGTTTCGAGCCGACGCTGCCATGCCGCTAGTGTCTGTTGGCGCGACTCTGCTCCTTGCTCCAACTCACCCATGAGTCCTTCACGATAAAACCGATCTAGGGTTTGGAGCGTTGCCTCCAAGGATTGCCCTTGCTGTTTTGCAACCTGGATGATTTGACGAATTCGAGTGTCAACAAGCTGATCAAAGCTACTTGTCAGTCCTTGCTGACGTAGAGAAAGCAGCCGTGCTACGGCTGCTGAGAAGTCTTCAGACTCAAGGCTTGCACTATTGTGCTGGAAGACACCCCAAAGAACATTTTGATTCAGAGCATAACGGGTTTCTTGTGTGTCATCAAAATTTGCTTCTAGTAGCTGTTCAAAGAATGGTTGGGCTTCCCCGGCTGGTGCAATGGGAATGAGAATTCGTAACCAGGATTGGTCTTGTGATAAAAGGACTAGCAATCTAAACTGAGGCATTTCTACCTGCCAGACGCCAGGTTCTGTCATCTGAACGGCAGTGCTACCAAAGAGTTCTGCAAGCTTCTCAGCAATTTCTTGAGCTTTCATAGTTCTTGAGAAAAAAAATCCCCCGGCTGCTGTCGGGGGAGATAGCAAAATACAACGGAGGTAAGTAATTGAGGTTCCCTGCTTGAGTAAGGGTTTTCTTTCTTCAAGCTTCAGAATTTCACGCCTAAGGGCATTGCTCCTACAAGTTCGCCACTTTTTAGGCAAGCCATTCGGGAACTGCTTCTTCTTTTGTATTGGTGTTGCGTGATGGTGTCTCACGAGTGAATTTCATGTGGATAGAACGAGTTTGCTCACCATCAGCTGCCACTGCCATAATCGGGTAGTCAATCAAACCGTCTTGGAAGGACATCTGGAAGCGGAAGGTTCCATCTGGGTTGAGCTTGATGGGGCGTCCACCAATGGTGACGTTGGCATCTGGCTCAGTTGCCCCGTAAACAATCAATTCAGCATCCGCAACTAACCAGAACTGGCGAGGACGAATGGGAGGCATGGAAGCAGAGAAGCCAACACCAGACATTCCAACGCCAGACATGGTTAAACCAGACATTGTTGGTACAGCCCACATGCCAACACCAGAGGGGAAGACATAGGAGCTAATTGCCTGCTCGTGAACCGGAACTTGCTGCATAGAACCATACAAGGAACCAGCAACGCGCTGAGCTTCGGCGGATTGTGCCATACCGAAGATGGCATCGTAAATGGGGTTGCCAGCAGCATCTACACTGCTAGTATCAGCGCTAGCAGCGGCTTTTTTGCTGGGAGGAACCAATTCAAGGAAGGTTTTGCTACGGAGGTCTTCTTCCCAGTTTACGGTGATGAATTGGTCTTCAATCCAGTCGGAGGGGTAGACGGGAGGAACATGTACAGGTGCCGAACGAGCCAGAATGAGCCAACGACCATCGGCACAGCGATAGCCGATATCAACAACATAATCGCGATCGCTAACTGGCATGGGCAAGTACCATTCCCGTGCTAGCTCATCACAAGGATATTCTTGAATGCTGTGGGGCGATTGGTAGTCAAGGGTGATGTCTGTAACATCATAAATCCGTAGCGCTAACTGTTGTCCTCCCTGACGCCGTAGATCTTCTTTATGCTCATTTGGAATATCCCAGTAGGTATAAGCCCATTGAGGGTCACGCGGCAATAAAACAATCCGGCTATCACCATAACCAGCCGGTAAATCGGCTAATCCTTCATCCACTGATGCAAGGGTGCCACCGGTACGATCTTCTTGACCTAGTTCAAACTTTGCTGCTTCCACTTCTGGCTGTGCCTCCACTGTGCGAGATGGACTGATTGAAATTTTTGAGCGCTGTATCTTTTGTATTTCCGCCAGCAATTGCGACTTACGCATTCGGCTATAACGGGAGATGCCATATTCACTCGCAACTTTACGCAGTTGCCGCAGTGTCATCTCTTCTAAAGGTGGGCGTTCTTTTGCCATGATTTATGCTCTCCAATAATTAGGACGGCAGGTATGTCACTCCTGATGAATCTGAAAATTTTGGTCGTCATGTACACATCCAGTTGCTGAAAGAAAGCTAGCTTTCAACTTGAGTTCTTCACCCGTTTGGATTCAGATTTCCAGCTTGCGATCGCTTAGTGCATTGCCTTGCTTGTGCCCAAAATCGAAGAAAGCTGCGACTCTTTGGACAAGGCGCTTTCTACGCTGCTAACGCAATGGGTGGGTCATCATTCATACAGGTACCTGGGGTCGAGCCAGCCGCCGATGATCTTAACGAAATACTCAAAATAAGTATTTCTTTGGGATCGCCTGACTTTATGTAACAGAATACTCTGACGCTGGGTCAAGGGGCTAAGGATAGCGATTTCAGGTGAATTAACGAATTTACAGGCAAGCTGGGGATCAAAATGTCATGGAATCTTGACATTAATGGGTTGCCGGGATCAAATCTTCTCGATCTTTAGCTAAGAGCAATCTGGACTTGACTTTTTAGTCAAGCTTTGATGACAAGTTGTGTTAGCGACTAGAGCTAAGCAAACAAAGCAAAAAGTCCCCCAAAATTGGGGGATTTATGGGGCTTTCCAGAATTTATGCAAGAGACACCATGAGCTACGCTCACAAACGTTGCGATAAAAGTAGACTTTCAAGAGAGGTCTACTTATCTCAAAACAGCCATATCTCTGATCAACCAGCGACCATCTTTTCGCAGCATGTCATAACGAACTCGCAGGTTGTCATCGTAGGAAGCCGACTGATTCAACTGACCATTTTCATAGAATTGGGCTACTTCATTCACAGCCGCATCCGCCCTAGCTTGATCAGGATTAGCTGGGTTTGTCTCAACCGAGTTCACTTTAACAACATGCTTGTACTGTCCATAGATATTGTCTCGCTTAGCCGTTTGAGCGCGTCGTTGCCATGTAGACAGAGCTGGATCAGTCAAAATTTGCTGGAGTTGATCAACTTGATGCTCTTGACCGAGAGCAAGGGACTTAGCAGACAACCAAGATTGGATGACTTGCTCAGCCGTTTGCTCAGTCAACGGCCCCTCTGGCGCGAGCATCTGAGTGCCAGGTTCAGGAATTGCTACCGGAGGCTGAGTCAACTGCACAAGTGGTTGCTCTCCTTCGAGCGGTGGACCTGAAAACCGCTGTAAAGTTTTCTGGAACCAACTTAGGGTTCCAATCAGCAGCCAAGCCAGTAGTCCCACACCGACCAAACCGCCAAGGATGAGTAGAATCAGGCGTTTGAATTTTGTTGAAGACTTTGATTTGTCTGGTAAACGTTGAAGGCGACCAGGTGTTAGACGATCTAGGGTTACCCCAGAACCTGATGAGGTTTTAGGGACAGAATCTCCCCCAGCTAGAGGAGGCGTTGGCTGGTCAGACCCACCTTTCCCCTGACGCTGGCGGCGTGACGATTTTGAAGAAGATTCACCCGGTAAGCCTGTAATGGTTGTTTCTCCTGGGCTTCCCGTTGGGGATACCCGTTGGGCTGTGGGCATTGAAACACTAGCCGTACCTAACGTTGCCGTCCGACTCGTTGCGACACCAGTAGACCCTCGTTCTCCTCCCCACTGTGACCTAGCACCTGCTGAGTCACCGAGAGAGTTGTTAAACATTGAGCTGACTGACTGTTGACCATCTCGCGAGAAGCGACTATCTTCTTCTGACGTTGGGCGAGAACTAGTTCGACCAAAAGCGGCTGGTTCGTTGAAACTTCTGGAGGAAGCAGCAGTCGCGTATGCCGCCTTCTGGGTCTGGACTACTGTCCACTCATTACTTTCCCCAGATGAGTCTGGCAGGTTTTCTAAATACGCTTGCACTTGCTCGTCAGCAAAGTATTCCTTCAACGAGGCTTTCTGGTTCGCTAAATCTCGGAAGTGAGGAAACACTGACTTTTGCAGCCAACGCTCCCCATAGAGGCATAATCCAGGTAACAAATCTGGAGAACCTTGAGAATGCTCACGAATGAACGCTAGAGGTTCGTATTCCTGGCTCAGTTCTAGGGCACGGCTAGCTTCTTCGGTTTGACCCAGTAACAGCGCACAGACGGATTGTTCAAGGTGGACATCCTGGCGTCGCCCCAAGCGCATTAGCATCTGCTTGGCACGAGCAATTAACGCCGGTTGTCTTTGAGCAAATCCTCGTGCTAGGAGGGCATAAACGGCGAGGTAAGTCGCAACGGCTGAGGGGCGCTTGGCTTCTGTTTCAAAGAGAGTTTGCTGTTCGGCTGCTGTTAAATAGCCACGCAACTGCTGGATAAAGCGCAGAAAGTCATCAATACTTAACCCAGATTGGTCGTCACCTGTGCCATCAATCCCCATGCGCTCTTGGAGCATTTCTTGCAATAAACGCAAGCCATTGCGCCGTTCGGTGAGGTTTTCTTCTGGCAGCGCCAATAATTCCAGGATGCGGTAAGGGCGAAGTTTATAAAGATCGGCTTGGATTTCTCCCCTCACAGATGGGAAAAAGCCTTCTCGTAGGAGTAATTCTTGACCCGTTTCTAGGGAGGTTGCAGCGTTTTCGTACTGACCTTGCTGCCATTGCTCCCGACCGAGTTCTAAACAAGCTAGGGCTAGGGTTAAAACAATGTCTGGTCGAACCTGCTGGGGGTTTCCCAAACGACCTTTATCCAAACTAATGCTGTCTCGTGCCCCTAGATACGGTTGCCCCAGTTTCAGGACAAGTTCATATTCCCCTAGTTCTTGAAGAATGAGTAATGCCCCAACAAACTGGTCACTTTTGATTTCGATGCTAGGGGTGTGGGGGTCGCTAGCCGTATCTGTGCCTTCACCAGTTCCTGTCGTACCTAAAGCGATCACTTCCGGCTTTTGCTCGTAGGTTTTGGTGAGAAAACTCGCGTCGTAGGCGGAGCGCTGTTCGGGGTCACTGAGAACCGCGTAGGCTTCGTCCAGGAGTTGTTTACGAGATGCGATCGCCGCTTCCGAATACTCTCGGCGCGGCAGTTGCAACGTGCGATCGCGATAAGCCTGACTTCGCTGTTCATCCGTCGCCTGAATCGGCAGTCCTAATATTCGGTAGTAATCGAGCGGAATTCGCACGGTTCACTTCCCCAGCGCAAAGCAACTAAGTTAACGTATAGTAGCCAGTAGCGTTCTCTCTTCAGCGTGCTGCAAGCCGTTGAACTTGAACCATTCAAGGCACCCGTTCAAAGAGCAAGAACCGCTTGAGTCTAGTTGCTAAAGATATTAGTAATTCTAGCAACGTCAGCAGAGCATCCCCCTAAATGAGACAGTTTGATTTTAAACCAGTGGTGCTGTTTTGACTCAAGTTAGTTTTGCTCTCTTCTTACTTTGATTTGTGAAAAAAGCTGAACAGGTGTTGAGAGAAAATCAAGAAATCAATAATAGTGTTGCTGCAAGGATACAACAAACCAATGGTTCAAGAACGGACTTTACCGGAATTTAAAGTCGATTCCAGCAAAATTACTAAAGAAGAAGGATTGCTCCTGTACGAAGATATGGTGCTGGGGCGCTTTTTTGAAGACAAGTGTGCCGAGATGTACTATCGAGGCAAAATGTTTGGTTTTGTCCACCTCTATAACGGTCAAGAAGCGGTGTCAACTGGCGTTATCAAAGCGATGCGTCAAGACGAAGATTATGTTTGCAGCACCTATCGCGACCATGTTCATGCCTTGAGTGCTGGAGTTCCGGCGCGGGAGGTGATGGCAGAGTTGTTTGGCAAAGCAACAGGTTGTAGCAAAGGACGTGGCGGTTCGATGCACATGTTCTCAGCCGAACATAATCTCCTTGGGGGTTATGCGTTTGTGGCAGAAGGGATTCCTGTTGCCACAGGTACCGCGTTTCAAAGCAAGTATCGACGTGAGGCTCTGGGGGATGAGAGTTCTGACCAGGTAACGGCTTGCTTCTTCGGCGACGGTGCCTGTAATAACGGCCAGTTCTTTGAATGCTTGAATATGGCAGCGCTGTGGAAACTACCGATTCTCTACGTTGTTGAGAACAACAAATGGGCGATTGGGATGGCACATGAACGGGCGACATCTCAGCCAGAGATTTACAAAAAAGCGAGTGTCTTTGGCATGGCTGGTGTTGAAGTCGATGGGATGGATGTGCTAGCGGTACGATCTGTTGCTCAAGAAGCGATCGCGCGTGCGCGTGCTGGTGAAGGTCCAACACTCATTGAAGCGCTCACCTATCGTTTCCGAGGTCACTCTCTTGCTGACCCCGATGAACTTCGCTCTAAAGAAGAGAAAGAATACTGGTTCCCTCGCGATCCCATCAAAAAGCTGGCAGCTTATCTCACTGAGCAAAATTTGGTGCAGCAAGAAGAACTCAAAGCGATCGAACGTAAAGTTCAGGATGGAATCAATGAGGCGGTTCGATTTGCAGAGGAAAGCCCTGAACCTGACCCCAGTGAGTTGTACCGCTATATTTTTGCTGAGGATCATTAAAACTTCATCTAGCTAGCTGACTAGAGTCATCCTCAAGTCTTAACGGCTAACATCCCGACTCCAGATGCTTGAAGCAGTATGGAGCGGGTTTTGTTATGCCGTTGGTTAAGCGACCTAAATTAGCAAAAGCAAAGGTGCGATCGCAAGTTAGAGTTTTCCTGTTTAATGAGTTCCCAAACCGTACAGTTGATCAAGCAAATAATAAGCATAAAGCGTATGACCTACCAGGGTTCTCGTCAAAAATCAGTCCTCTTACGGGCATCCTTCCTAACTGTTGTGCTGCTACTAGGAGGCGGTAGTGCCATAGTTCCTCTTTGGACAAACTCTGTGCAAGCTGTACAGATTGCCCAAACACCATCGAGTGCAAACATTATTTACGTCAATCCTGCCAGGGGAACAGACACAGATGGGTCTGGGACTAGTGAAGCGACACCCTACCGCTCAATTACCTACGCCCTTCAACAGGCATCATCCGGTACAGTCATTCAGCTTGCGCCTGGAACTTACACCCAAGCTACCGGAGAAGTCTTCCCCTTGCGCGTCAAACAAGGTGTTACCCTGCGAGGCGATGTAGATACCCAAGGTCAAAGGACAGGCATTATCGGTGGTGGTTCCTACGCAAGCCCCACCTTAGCAGGGCAGAACGTGACAATTCGTGCTGAAAAAGACAGTGAAATTAGCGGGATTAGCATTACCAACCCTAATACTCGTGGTACAGGTGTATGGATAGAATCCACCAATGCTACTGTCAGGAACAACAACTTCATTAACAGCAAACGGGAAGGCGTTTTTGTCACGGGTACAAGCAACCCGAAAATTGAAAACAACGTTTTTACTAGGAACGAGGGGAATGGGATTTCTGTTGCCCGTCAAAGTACTGGGGAAATCCGCAACAATGTGTTCCAGGAAACCGGGATTGGGATTTCGATTGGTGATTCCGCCTCTCCTTTAGTGGAAGGCAATCGCGTTATTCAAAATACCGATGGGGTTGTAGTCAGTGGCACAGCTACTCCTGTATTCCGGAACAACACAATTGAAAGCAACCAACGCAACGGTTTAGTCGCCACTGGCAATGCTCAACCCAACTTAGGCACAGCCGATAGTCCCGGTCAAAATCGCATTCGTAACAACGGCAGTTTAGATGTCAACAACACAACCCGCACCATCACCATAGTTGCCGTTGGCAACGATATCGACCAAAACCGTATTGCTGGTCGTGTAGACTTTGTGGCGGCAGCGGTAGCAACTAACTTTCAGGATATTCAAGGTCACTGGGCACAAGCCTACATTGAAGCCTTAGCAGGTATCGACGTGATTGCTGGATTTCCCGATGGCACTTTTCGTCCTGGTGAATCTGTAACCCGTGCCCAGTTTGCCGCGATTATTGCCAAAGCGTTTTCCCCAACACCACAGAAAGCTGCCAGTGATTTCGTGGATGTCAGCCGTAATTTTTGGGCTTATCAAGTTATCCAAACCGCTTATCGGAGTGAATTTCTCTCTGGGTATCCAGGACGAGTTTTTCGACCTGATGAACGCATTCCAAAAGTTCAAGTCTTAGTGTCTCTAGCCAGTGGTCTAAAATTACGGTCTGAAGATACGAGTGTGTTGTCCGTTTACACAGATGCGGCACAGATTCCGAACTATGCGCTTTCTGCTGTTGCTGGTGCTACTACCAGAGAACTGGTGGTCAACTACCCAACGCTTAGCCAACTCAACCCAAACAAAAATGCCAGCCGTGCCGAAGTCGCCGCCTTTGTCTATCAGGCATTGGTTAATGCGGGTCGAGTACAGCCTATTCCTTCCCCCTATTTGGTCAGGAACCCCTCATCTACTCAACGTTGAAGGGATATCTAATTTCATTTTGGAAAGGCTGAAGTGGGGCAGGTGGGGAAGGTGGGGCAGAAATTACTTCCTCATCTCCCTCATCCTCACCAACTGGTTTTGACCACACTCTAAAAATATAGAGCGCTAGTTATCCTATGGGTGGAAACTAGCGCTCTAAAAGGTTACTTGTTTTTTATATATGTTTAGGGTCTTTATATCGGCTGACCCCATTTGAGCTATTAATACTTTGACAGCAATTCAGAAAAGCTATCGGTTTCGTAATATTTTCTTTAGATTAAACTTTGTGTCTATTTGTATAGTTCCATCTCTGAAGCGCAACGTTCTAATTTCAAGGCTGGGATCTCTGTAGGCGGAGAGAAAGATGAGCTTTTGCTGCTTGAACAGCGTAAGAAAGGCGCTGAAGTCGGCTTAATCTTTAGTTTAGATAAAATGCTTTGAGCAATGTGTCCTCGCCTCAAGTGGCCAGACACTTCCCTACGGCGGTCAATCAACGTACCCATAATGCTCCGTAAGGTTTAGTGCCTGACTGTATGAAGACAGCTCTCAGGTTGAACAGATAGACGTATAGACTGAACTAAATCGATGCCAAATTGCCCACTGGACGGCGAAATTCAGAAGGCTGAATTTGGTATTTAACAAGATTGGCAAGATCTTGCAGTTGGCTGATTGCTTCAGCGCCTTCCAGCTTCATCAGTTCTCGGTCATCCCTCATTTCAGTCCAGGTAATACCATAATCTGACACCAAGAAGCGGATCAGATGATTGTCTCCTAGGCTGACCATAAACGAGGCGCTATTCATCTGGTTCCCGCAGGTATAGCAGGAAGCCAGATATCCTCGGTTCTCTAACACAATTGCCAAGGCTTGGAGATTCATTACCAAGTCTTGAACGAATTGACGGTGTTGCTCTGCCAGTCGTATGAACATGTTAGTCCTCCAAACACCACTCCTAAATTTTAGATCTTTTAATACTTTTTTAAGATTTTAACCTTCAGGTTTTGGGAGGGTTTAGTTCAAAATTCCAAAAGGCTTGCAAAAGAGAGTCTGATAAAGTTATAGTAGCAGCCCGCTTCTAATCGAAGAGTGTAATGGGCGACTAGCAACCACAACATGCCTGACTTGTCTACTCTAGAGTAAAACCTTTTCTTTTCAGTTAAGTTCTACCGATAGATGGATTTGTTCAACAAATCCAGCCTACGCGCTTAGCATCTACAAGTCAAACGACAACGAAGGTTTCCTTCTCATCTAAAGCTAGGGTGGATGGCTTACTTACAAGCAAAACATCACCCTCGCGGCTAGGCAATACAAAATGTTAACTGACTTGCCACCAACCTAAGGTGGGTCCTATTAACCGAATTGTTACCCAGTAGGCGACCAAAAAGCCGATGCCAACCCAGGCACCTTTAGTTGTCCATTTGACAAACTGCTCACCCTGACTTTTCGTAAGTGGGAGCCAGGGAAAGATGTTTTCCTCTTTACCGTACTTGTCTCCGAGTGCCGCTTTACGGCGCTTGGCATCACCCATGATTCATTGCCTCGACCAAAATAATAGCACTGCTGATCATAACGCTCTCGGTTGGCGTCAGTCGGAGGTTGTTTACGAAATGAAAGATGAGAGAGCGGGAGGCAGAAAATAAAGAAACGTTAACAGGCTTAGAGAAAAACTTAATCTCTGTACTCTTGTTATCCTCAAAGCCATTTGTTTCGGGCAGTTGGAGTATCAGGTCTGAACCAACTGGATTCGAGATAGTTAATTCGAGCAAAAGGACTGAGGGCTGAGAGAACTTGACGACCGTAGCTACGATGGTTTACACGGTTATCTAGTAGGGCGACAACACCTTGAGATTCTCGCACGGGCGCGATCGCACGTTGTAATTCTCTTAATGCCGCAGGTAATAAATACAGGCGGAACCAATCTAGACGCTGTTGCTTGTAGTAAGCGACTTGACCAGCCACAAGCGGATTTTCCAGCGACGGGATGGGTAACGTAGCAATCATTAGCAATTGAGGTGCGGGGATAATTGTTTGATGAGAACGCCAAAACTCCCAGCCAGTCACCAGAACACCTCGCTCATCCAAATCAGTCTTCTCTACCTGCACTCGCGAACCAAATTCGGCGGCTAAAATTGCACCCAACTGCGCTTTTAAGGGAACATCCCCCACTAAGAGAACCGCTAACCCTTTAGCGTTGCTACTTAGTGTTAGAAGGGTACGAACTTGTTGAATCAGAGCCTCTTGAAATCGAGGTGTATTCGGCATCGGTAGACCATCGGGTAAATAGAGTTGAATCAGTTCACTGTGTCGGTCTGGGGAGAACTTCAAGCAAGTCAAATCTCCCAAGCCCAACTGCTGGCGGTAAACTGATGCCGAAGCCTCCAAATCCAGCGCCTCACCAATTAACACAACAGGTTGCTTAGACCAAACTTGGCTTAAAGCGGTCGCAACTTCTACCGGCTGACAATACAACGAAAACTGACCTTGCGATCGCGCGATCTCTGCCCACATCAACTGACCTGATCGTTGCCAGCAATGCCAAAAATGCTTCCAGGGTGTTGGTAGATAATGATATCGATCTTCATCCGTCACCGGATGTAGTACTTCAAACAAGTACCGCAAGCTATCTTGCTCTTGAGCCTCAATCAGACAGCACTCATAAGGGTTAGGAGGGTGCTGAAATATTGCCTTGGTAAGCTGCACACGAATGTCCCGAATCAAGTCTGCCTTTTGGGGACATCCCAGCATTAGTTCGTCCCAGTCTCCTGGCTGAATCGAGGCTTGGAGTTGGTCACGCGCCCAGGTTTCTAGATCATCAGCACCATCAATCAGGGTAGGAATGTCAACAGGAAACCAGTTATGACCTTCCAATCGGTCTGCCAACCAAGAGGCGGGTGAGGTAATCAGCAGCCCCTGGAAACGTTCATCCGGAAAACTATCACCTGTCTGTATCGCTTTATCAGTGCCGATCCACTGTTGTAGACGGGGGATTTCCACCCGCAGCAACCATTGCTGTATTGCTAGGGGAGCAACTAAAATCACTGGCCCGGGCCACATCAATGCCGGGGCAAGGTAACTCAGACAATATGACGAGTGAGTGCTTCCGGTCTGGATTAAGGCAGGACGCCCCAACCGCAAGGCGCGTGCTACCAACCGCGCCATCGTCAGATGATGGGGCCAGCTAGGTTGACCTTGCTCTCGCAGAAAGGCACGTAGGGAGGAATGGACTTCTACCTCAATCACACATCCGCAGCGTCGCAACGCCTTCAGAAATTAACACTAGCGTGCCATGCAATCCTTACCTGTTGCTCTTACTGCGATAAGAGCAAGGGAAGGGCGGCAATGACGCCCTTTCTAATTATGCCAGGGGAAATTGGATGGTCTTGTACTGAACCCTGGAAGGAGTATCTTGAACAAGAAGAATACAGAAGTTCAGGAGTTCAGGAGTTCAGAATTCTTCTCCTGAACTTCTTTCAATATGCGATCGCGTCCCTACAGAGCTTGCCAGATGTAGATCCCACTCATCTCATGAGCCTTCTGAACTCCTCTTAATGCAACTGTCCCACATAATCAAACGATTGAATGAATTCCAGGACTGAACCGACTGGAGGAAGCGTTGATTCTGATGTTTCTAGAGAAGTGCTTCTAAAACGAGCCGACAAGTTGGATTGATTCATCAAGTGCTTACCAAACGCTGGGTGATAATAGATATTCAATCTCTGGTTGCTAGAGTTGCTAACAACCGTATGAGTGGGAGCTTGGAAAAAGCTAGTGGACGCTTTCAGGTTGGAGGTAATCTGCAAAGGATTAATGGCTTCAATCTGCTCAATCGCTTGACTTAAGGCTGTCGCTAATTGCTTAATTCGCTCTCGCTCTTGGATGCCAAGATTTTCCAAGGCTTGTGAGGAGAGAATGTTAACTAGCGCAATGATGTTTTGATGAGTTGCGGCGGCATCGTTGAAGGGAAGAATTGCACAATAAGCAACGGTAAATAATTCAGCATTAGTATCAATCCGAAAGGTAATCCCTGTTTTCCTAGCACCAATCTCAATGCTAGGAGCCGTATGAAGCGTTGGGTAGAGCTGAGCAATTTGATGATAAATCGAAGCTAAAACTAAATTAGCGTCCAAATCTAAAGGAGCATCAACAGTAATCTGTACTATCGGCAGAGTTTCATTGAAAAACTTTTTGGAGCCGTTGCTAGAGAGGTGAAAAATCTCACTCTTGTCGCCCTCTGGACTCAGGTCAACCCACTCACAGGTCATTCCTTCTGTTTTCAGACCAAAGCGGGAAACTGCATAAAGTTTAGCGCCAGTCAGCGTAGCACCTGTCAAGTCAGCTCCGACCCAATCGGCTCTAATTAGCCTAGCCTGGGTCAGGTCAGCATGAACCAGACTAGCGTTGAGCAAATTAGCGTTGCTTAAGTCAGCCCCAATTAAGTTGGCTCCACTTAACTTCGCATCGCTTAGATTTGCCCAGCGCAGATCAGTACCACTTAGGTCGCTCCAGCGAAGGTTCGCCCCTGTCAAGTCAGCACCACTGAGGTTTGCTCTACTTAAATTGGCTTGCCTGATTTCAGTATTCTTAAGATTACTCCCACTGAGGTCAGCTCGGCTCAAATCAGCTCCATTGAGATTAGCTCCTTCCAAAATTGCCCCAGTCAGGTAAGCTCCCCGCAGGTTAGCTTCACTCAAGTTGGCACGGTTAAGCTTGGCTTGTCTAAGCGCCGCCTCACGCAAATCAGCACTGCTAAGGTTGGCTTCGCTCAAGTTTACGCCACTTAGTTCAGCACGAATTAGTTCGGCACGAATTAATGCCGCCTTAGCTAGATCAGCTCCTCGCAAGTCAGCTCGAATTAAATTGGCAACATTGAAATTTGCCCCAATTAACTTGGCGTTAGAAAGATTTGCGCCACTGAGTCTAGCAACATTGAGTTTAGCTCCGCTTAGGTTCGTGCCACTCAAGTTAGCACCGCTTAGGTTAGCTACACTCAAGTTGGCTTCCGTTAAATCAGCACCACTGAGGTTAACACCACTCAAGTTCAGTTCAGCGAGGTTAGCCGCATAAAAGTTTCTCGCTCCTGCTGCATAGTTTTTGAGAATTTCCCTGACATTCATTAAACCTAGTCGTCGCTTATTGCCTCCAGTTTCAGCGTTGCATAAAACTTAATTTAATGGTTGCATAGGCTGTGGATTGATGACGCTAGACGATGAATATTGGCATTGTAGGACTGGGGCTGATTGGCGGTTCACTGGCTTTGGACTTGAAAGGGTTAGGTCATCAAGTCTTAGGAGTTTCTCGCCATTCAAAAACGTGTCAGATCGCAATTGAGCGAGGTATCGTCAATGATGCTAGTGACAACCTAACTCTCCTAGCAGCAGCAGAGGTCGTTTTTATTTGTACGCCAATCGCCGCGATCGCACCAACTGTCCAGCAGTTGATTCCTCACCTCTCTCCAGAGGTGATTGTTACTGATGTCGGTTCTGTTAAGACGATGGTGGTTGAGGCGGTTACTCCCTTGTGGCACAACTTTGTCGGTGGACATCCCATGGCAGGGACAGCTAATAGTGGAATTGAGGCAGCTATCTTAGGGTTATTTACAGGAAATCCTTATGTTTTGACACCGATTGAGACAACGCCACCCGCGTCTGTGAGCATTGTAGAGGAGCTTGTGCGATCGCTCAATTCCAAAGTCTATTTCTGCCGCCCCGAAGACCACGACCGGGCTGTAGCTTGGATTTCTCACCTACCTGTAATGGTCAGTGCAGGTTTGCTTGATGCGTGTAAGAGTGAGACTGACCCAACAGTTTTAGAGTTAGCGCAACAGTTAGCTAGTTCTGGCTTTCGGGATACTAGTCGCGTTGGTGGAGGGAATCCAGAACTAGGTGTGATGATGGCGCGTTATAATCAAGCTTGCCTTTTGCGATCGCTCACTTCCTATCGCCACAGCCTCGACCAAATTATTGAACTCGTTGAGCAGGAAAATTGGCAAGCGTTAGAAAATATCTTGGAGCAAACTCAGTTACAGCGTCCCCAATTTCTCTAACTGGACGGTTATCACCCTACGACTTTCATACAAGTGCAACACACTTGACACAAAAGCGTCACAGCGGCTGTCTACATTGGTAAATGTCAGCTGTATGCCATCAAGTTTGTGTCTTTTATCTTTTAACAAGATTCAGCTGACACCTCGAAAAGCCTGAACCTGATGCCAACTCATAAATTACCAATTTATCGAGTTTTTAAGGCGACATCGGTTAAGGCTCGTGTTATCTAGCTCAATCGCTCTCCTCAGTGAATCTTATGGTACTAGACACTCAAAACTCTAAACCTCATCGTAATAATCCTTTCAAAAAGGCAGCGACCTATCTATCGTTGGTATTACTAGGTGCTGGTGTCACTTTTTCCGGTAGCTACCTCGCCTCGCGTAACCAGTTGCCTACTGCTACATTGCCCAGTCAACCTGCGGCTAATGCCTTAACAGGGCTGATCCCAAGGGCTGAAGCGGTAGCACCTCAAGACAGCAACTTTGTCACCAACGTTGTCGAAAAAGTTGGGCCGGCTGTAGTGCGGATTAATGCGTCTAGAACGGTTAACACTCGCCTTCCAGATGGCATGGATAACCCGATGTTCCGCCAATTCTTTGGCAATAACTCTCTGAATCAACCTCAAGAACGAGTGGAACGAGGTACTGGTAGCGGTTTTATTGTCAGCGCTAACGGTCAGATTCTTACCAATGCCCATGTGGTTGATGGTGCCGATACTGTTAATGTGATTCTTAAGGATGGTCGCACCTTCCAGGGTAAAGTGATGGGAACTGACCCTCTAACGGATGTTGCAGTAATCAAAATTGAAGCTAACAATCTACCTACAGTTCCCGTGGGTAATTCTGAACAACTTAAGCCCGGAGAATGGGCGATCGCGATCGGGAATCCCTTGGGTCTGGACAATACGGTAACGACTGGTATCATCAGTGCTACAGGTCGTTCTAGCGCTCAAGTTGGTGTCTCGGATAAGCGAGTCGATTTCATCCAAACTGATGCTGCGATTAACCCTGGTAACTCTGGAGGCCCCCTACTCAATGCCTCTGGTCAAGTGATTGGGATGAATACGGCAATCATTCAGGGTGCCCAAGGCTTAGGTTTTGCAATTCCCATCAATACCGCTCAACGGATTGCCCAACAGTTGGTGAGTCAGGGTAAGGTGGAGCATCCTTACTTAGGTGTTGAGATGGTAACCTTGACACCAGAGTTAAAAGAGAATATCAACAGCAATCCCAACACGGGTTTAAGTGTGGACGAAGACGAAGGCATACTGATTGCCAGGGTAATGCCCAATTCACCTGCTGCTAAGGCTGGATTACGGGCTGGGGATGTTATCAAGAATGTTGATGGTCAGCCAGTGAAACAAGCCGATGATGTCCAAGGTGCTGTAGAGAAATCTCAAGTGGGCAAAGATTTACAACTGGGGCTGCGTCGTAGTCAACAGGACATTAATTTGACGGTCATACCTGGTGCCTTCCCCACGCAGCGGCAGTAATCTTGTTGGAGAGCGAGCGATCGCTTGCCCGAAGGTGAGGTAAAGAATTTATCGAGAAATAGAGGGATGGGAATTTCACCTATCCCTTTTTTCTGCTTAAATACTAGTTTATATTAGTTAAAAATTCGTACTACTCAGTTAATTTTCCGCATTTAAGCCATCGCTGTACACCTAGCGTCATCATCCCGTATCTTACAAAATGGGTTATGGGTAACATCTTTTACTGTTTAAACGCATCTACTTATTTCATGGATATTTTCAGGATGGTTGGCAAAAAAGTTAAAGTCTATTTTGAAAATAATCATAAAATTGTTCCAGCCACTTGGGGAGCTATTCTTTTTAGTTTAATTGGGGGGATTGATTCTCTCGTTATCCCAGAAATTTCCTTGTCATTTTTTTATCTATTGCCGATTTCGTTTGTTACTTGGTTTGTCAAGAAAGAAGCAGGGATTATTACAGCTTTTGCAAGTGTAGTCGCTATATTTAGCCTAAACAATAACCACCAGCCGAATGGCTCTGCTCTGCTTAGCTCTTACTGGGAAAATACTGTTATATTAATGTTTTTCTTAACAGTATGCTATCTAGTATTTGAGTTGCGTGCTGCTAAGGAGAGAGAAAAAGAAATAGCCCGTATCGATCATATAACTGGATTAGCAAACAAGCGGTTATTTTTTGAACTAGCAAGATTAGAGGTTAAAAAATCTATCCGGTATAGACACCCAATAACAGTAATTGATATAGATATTGATGATTTCACAAGCATTTATGACAAGTTGGGGCAGAGTATTGGCAACAAACTTTTGCAGATAGTAGCTGAAACTCTGAAAGATAGTATTCGAGAGACAGACATTATGGGTAGAATTGGCAGTGATGAGTTTGTCATCCTCCTACCAGGAAGTGGACATGAGCCAGCGCAAGTTGTTGCCAATCGGGTTCAGAAGCAGCTTCGGGAGGCTATGGAAACGCATAAATGGTCTGTAACATTTAGTATTGGTGCTGTTACGTTCATCAATCCGCCTAATTCAGTTGATGCGATGATACAGCGTGCTGACCATTTAATGTATTTAGTTAAAAATAATGGGAAGAATCAACTCAAGCATATAGTTTCGCTCTAGCAGACAGATTTCGCTAATAACCGATAACAGTTTAGGATTATTAGTCAGGAAACAAATAAGCGATCGCTACTAATCCAGATAACGTTAGCAGAGTTACCCAAAACAGAGAGAGGTGTCAAAGAACGCATTGAAAAGGAGCAGGTTGAATAACTTGCTCCCTACATTTGTTAAGCTCAATTTATCGTTCTAGTAAGGGGTATAAAGTCACTAGATATTTTCCATTAACCCCGCAAGGTACTTTAGCTTAAAACTTCTAACCAATAGAGTTAAGCTTCCGTCTTGACTTCAGCTTTTTGTCTAGCTGAATCTAGCTTCAGTTCAGCATTGTTTTTCGCTGCTTCAATCTTGTCAGGAGTAGATTGAACACCACCAATCTTGAGGTCAGGATTCTTTTGTGCAAAGTAATTGCTCAAGAATGTGTTAACGAAAGACAGAATCACGGGTCCCAAGATAAGGGCTAGCAATCCGCCGACTCTAAATCCAGGCACAAAAAGCGAAGCTAGCCAGAAGCATAAACCATTGACAACTAACGAAAAGGCTCCCAAGCTCAAGAAGTTGAGCGGCATAGATAGTGTGGAAAGAACTGGCTTGACTGATGAGTTGACCAATCCAATGGAAATACCAGCAATTAAAGCCGCAGGGAATGTAGCAATATCAACTCCAGGAACAACTAAGTCAACCACAAGTAGACTTAGCGCCGTCGCTAACAAAGTCAACAATGTTCCAATCATATATTTTTCCTCAATTTTACAAACAACAAGATTTATTTTTGCTTCAACTATCCTCATCTTGTGCAATAAATCAGCTACTAGCCTCTCTAAGAAGATAGATTTTTAGCGTTATAAAATTTATAGTTTTGTAAACTACCTGGATGAAGGACAACCGTATCGTTTAGGTTACATAGGTTGCAGACGAGAATCCCTAAAAATGTAGTTTTGGAGGGAATAATTTGAGTTAGCCACTAATAATCCTTAGGACGGAGGTTGATTGCTAAGTTATCTCTAACAATGAAGCTAAATCTAGTTTTAGAAAAAAGTCAGAGAATCAACAATATGAACTTATTACGAATTGTCCTCGCTATTCTTCTACCCCCATTAGGTATTTTCATGACAGTCGGGGTTGGGCCAACACTACTGATTAATATTTTACTTACACTCTTAGGTTGGCTTCCCGGTAGTATTCATGCCCTTTGGGTAATCGTCAAGCATGAAGAGAAAGTTGCTAGAGGAGATTTCTAAGGACTGTCAATAAAAACTTGTGGCTTGTATCACCCAAAATCTGATTTCAGTAGCAGTCGCTCAAACAGTTCTAGAGATAGGATTTGTTTGAGCGACTTTGGTTATTCAGTAATTTCAGTAACTGGAGTTTGGGATAGCATGAAGCAGAATCAGAGCTATGTTTATGCAGCGCTGAGAATATTGTTGCTTAGCGATGGTAATGCCTATCTTTTAAAAAATATCATTGACTTAATCACTCTGTAGAGAAACCCTGCTTAGGGGCTTGGAAAGCCCCCCACACAAAGGTTGAGCGACGCGATAATTTTTCTTACTTAAGCCAGAAGATCAGTAGCATTCATGTTGTCAAACACATCACTCAATTAATCTAAACTACCGCTAGTCACTGATTGCCATAATTCTTTCAAAAGCTGCTTGACTCTTTGTTCCTTCTTAGCTAGTGCTGAACCTGCTTCGCCTAGCTTGTCTTCAAATTCCGTTCGCTTTTGCTTGACTTGTTCAGCAGCCACTTCAGCTTGAGGTTGGCTTTTTTCATACCAAGTTTTAGCATCGTCTAGATGCTTCTTAATATCCTCGTAACGTTCTCCGTACCGTGCCGCTAAGTTAGCTTGTAAAACAGCAAGTTGAGCTTGGAGTTGGGCATAGCGCTTACGCATTATATTTGCTTCTTCACTATCTTTGAGAGAATTAATAGCTGACTCAATTGCTAACTTAGTACTTGAAGGTGTATCCTTGGTCGTTTCTTCAATGTCAATTAAGGCACTGTCAATTTGGCTTTGAAGTTCTTGCTCATCAGCATCTATCTGAGCTTGTAGTTGTTGAACTTCTGCCTGATTTTTGGCAATGGCTTGGCGTTTGGATGCACTAATACCTTCAATTGCTCCATGAAGAGAAGCCGTAACCTCGTCTTTGAGTTCTCCGCCTCTCTCTTTAAAGTTTTCAATGACTGTAGTAACAGCTTCTTTAATGATTAAACGAACTTCAGTTGAGCCTTCTTTGACTTCTGAAGTAGCTTGAGATACAGCAGATTGAACAATTTCTCTAACTCGTTCACTCCGCAATTTACCTTCTTCTTTGGCTTTTTGAAGGTCAGTTGTAATTTGCTCTTTGATAGTATTAATAGAATTAGGCATCTTAAGTCCTTGTTTACATTTGTAACTTCAGATTTGATTTTGATTTTGGCTTCCCAAGAATCTCAAGAAATAATCTAACAGTAACAGTAGGCAGAGGTTGCTTACTTATAGCTTCCCCTATATGAAGAATCGCATAACTATTTATTAGACTGTTTCTTCCGAAAGGCAGAAAAATGTCTAGAAGACTAAATCTTTTACAAAATTTAATTATTTAATTTAGGGTTAAGAAGATATCCAAAAGGGTTGAACTGTTTTGTGAAGTCGATGATTGGTGTGATTGGCGGATTTCAACTGCTTAGTACAGGTCACCCTAAGAGGGGTTTGGAATTCACAGTGGCAACAACTACAGGTAATCGCTTATCTAGGGGACGAATTCCGAACCCCATCAATGACGAGTGGTACTTAGTTATTTTCGCAATGCTGTACTCGGTAACTCTGGAAGGCAAGGCGATTGATACTCCCAAGTAAAGAAAAGGAACGTACCGACAGGGTACGCTGCTAGACGAAAAGCCTAGACGAAGTAGGCAGGCACGCCATTTCAACCTGCATAAGCTTCCTAGAGATGCAGATGAGGAGGTGGTCGAGTTCAAATACCATAAGTTCAGGCTAAACGTCTGTCCTCAGTTTCAGCAATTGTACTAGACCTAAATCCGTAAAATGGCTGAGTTTAAGAGCTTGTCATCTGTCTTAAGATATAGCTAATGGAAACCTTCATAGTAAATCTGAAAACAGCTTATGAAATTGACTACTAGACCTGCCAACAGCTAAGTGCTTCATTTATTGCGCTTGAACAACTATTAAATCTTTGATGTGTGACTTTCCCATTCTTGATGATAAATTCCCAGTTCAGGAGAGAAATAGCAAGCTGAAAAGGAGTAAGCAAAACAGCTTTATGTGTACCCCAATTACCAACACTGAGAAATTTCCATTCACTGAACCTGAATATAGCTTTGGGCAAAAAGTGAAGACAGATGATAACTATATAGGTTACATTGTTGGGCTTGATTTCTATCCAGAAACTGGCACTTGGAGCTATGGGGTTTATCTAAGCAACCCTAAGCAGGACGTGACTGAAGAGATTTGGTATGAAGCTGAGCAACTAAAGGCACTCGATTCAAAATTCAACCTGCTTTTTGCCCCATTAATATATACCCAGATTAGCAGTAGCAAGAAATTGCCATTCACTGAGCCTGAATATACTTTTGGACAACAAGTGAAGACAGAAGATAGCTATATTGGATACATTGTTGGCATTGACTTCTACCCAAGAACAAGCACTTGGAGCTATGGAGTTTATCTAAGCAACCCTAAGCAGGAACTCAATGAAGAGATTTGGTATGAAACGGCTCAGCTAACGGTACGTCATGGATAAAATAGGATTAATCAAGAGGTTATTGTCAACAGCACCCAACATCTTCAGTGTGGATTGTTGAGCATCCGTTAAGCCAACAACGCCTGTAATGTTCATCCCTTCATAGGGTCGAGAGCAAAAGCGCTTAGAGATAGAACACAGCTAACTGCTGATTTATAGTGGTTTGTGACTTGATAGAGTACGGGTTTTTCCTCACCGATACAATAATAGACTTCTTGCAAAAGTCGGTTTTTGCCACGTAATAGCAACACTTTCAGCCTCTATTTCGGTATTTATGCAAGAGGTCTAATACATTGAGTTGAGCGAGATTATTAACCTAAGCCAATATCTAAAAGCATCATCACGACGAAACCAACCATAACACCGATAGTTGCTTCTTGCTCCTGACCTTGACGATGTGATTCGGGAATAATTTCACCGCTGATTACAAACAGCATTGCGCCAGCCGCAAATGCCATGCCTAAGGGCAAAATGGGTTGTGCGATCGCAACTACAGCCGCACCAATTAACCCCCCTATCGGTTCCACTAAGCCAGTAAGAAGAGTAACCCCTAGCGCGTACATCGCTGAATATTTTTCAGCAACCAGAGACATGGCAACAACTAAACCCTCTGGGATATTTTGCAATCCAATGCCGATCGCAAGAGGGATACCATTGGCTGGATCGCCAGCGCCAAAATTGACCCCAACCGCTAAGCCTTCTGGAAAGTTGTGAATTGTAATTGCAAAGATAAACAGCCAAATACGCCTGAGATTTTGCGGATTAACCCCTTCTGACCCTTTGGAAAAATGTTCATGGGGGAGGTATTTATTGGTTAATATCAAAAACACTCCTCCCATGAGAACACCCACTGCCATGAGTAATGCCGCACCTATCTGACTTGTCCCTTGTGCGATCGCGGCTTCTGTACCCGGAACAATCAACGAAAAAGCTGTTGCTGCCAGCATTACCCCACCACCAAACCCCAACATGATTGCTTGCACTCTTTGAGTCAAGTTGAGAGGTAACAAAATTGGAAAGGCACCAACAACCGTCGCCAGTCCGGCGACTAAGCTGGCAAGGAATCCAGCAAGGATAGGGTTCATGAAGGATTAAATAGGTACGTTTCCGTGATGTTTATCCAGCCATTCGATAATAAGCCGATTTACAGCATCCGGCTTCTCATCATGGGGACAATGACCTGCATTGGTGATCGCGACAAACTCGACATCTGGCCCCGTCTCACGCTGCTGCTGATAAATCGCGGCACCTGCAATCGGTGTCCAAGGGTCATCTTCGCCCCAAACGACTAGTAGTGGATGCTGCACTTTGGGTAACAGTTCAACTGGGGAAGGACCAGGAGGTGCGGTCAAAACTGAGGCAAATACCCGTTGGGCACCAGGGTCACAGGAGGGGGTATAAAGTAAATCTACCAATTCCTCTGTAACAGCTTCGCGATCGCGATACACCTGAGCAAGAGTGCGGCGGATGCGAGATTTTTGGCGGATACGGTTAAACAGGAAGGGCCCAATCGTTGACGAACTTACCAGTTTAGTAAAAGCCCCCATCACCAAGCGCAATGGCAAATTCAGCTCATCGGGACGGTGATTTAGTCCGCCTGCACAGTTAATCAGGACTCCACCAGCCGCAATTTCAGGATGATCCGTTATCACGATCAGGCTGAGTAATGCTCCGATAGAGTTACCAACAAATACAGTAGCCTCCTGAATATGAGCTTCCCAGAAATCCTTCAACTGCTGTTGCCACAACTCTAAGGTGTAGTCTAGGGCTGGTTTGTCGGAACCGCCGAATCCTAGAAGGTCGATGGCAAACACCCGGTAGCCAGCTTCAGCAAGTACAGGGATATTCTTGCGCCAATGTCCAATTGATGCACCAAAACCATGAATGAGTACTAAGGGCTTGCCAGTACCCATAACCGTGTATTGAATTTTGTAGCCTTGCCAAGTCCAAAAGTGCTTTTCAAAAGAAGTTGCCGATGTTAGTTGTTGTGTAGTCACGGCGTTTTATGAAGATTCTTTAACTATTTTTATGATAGTCGTCTGTGTTGCCAAAACAATTACCTAGAGTATCAAAGAGCGAGTGACAGGGGAAAAGGGCGATCGCCCTTTGTTGAAAAAATCTCTCCCTTCTTTTTTCATCAGTTCACTGCGTCCTGCATAAAACCTACCGCTAGAACAGATATATAAGTAACTGAGTTGTTTAGACACTCTCCACTGGATGCTAGAACCAGTGGATTTTTTTTGTTGAGGCTGCATAAGTGGTAATGGCTCAGGAAGTATGTGTACCTAGAAGCCTTCAGGTAAAAACCCCCGCTTAGTCGTAGCGGGGTTTTATTTTGACTTTATGCACTAAACGCATTAATCTAATCTATGAATTGCATAGCTAGAGATAAAGTTAAGTCTTTTTGACATACGCTTCTCGATACTAGAAAGTTCATAGGTATTAACAGCGACTCTGCCAACTGGGTAGGGTCGTTTTTTTGTCTATATTTGTCTTTACTCAGAAGTTATGGCTGTTGCCATAAAGGTTAGGACAGATGTAACGACCCAAACGACCACATACCAGCAATAACCCTTTTGCCCTCTGCCGCCTGCCTTCTGCCTTTCTTAGTCAATTAATAGCGGATACGTGGGTCAATTAAAGCATTAATAATATCGATCGCGATACTCGCGACAACGACAATGGTTCCAAAAAACACCATAATTCCTTGCACAGTTGGGTAATCTCTCAGCTCAATTGCCTCATACAGCCGATTGGCAAGTCCCGGCCAAGAGAAGGTTACCTCTGTCAAAACAGCACCCCCCAGTAGAGAGGCAAAGGTCAAGCCCATAATTGTAATAACCGGAATCAAAGCATTCTTCAAGGCATGGCTAATGAGAATTTTGCCTTCTTGAATCCCTCTAGCACGAGCCGCTTCTACATAATCTGCTTGGAGTGTCTGCTTGAGATTTACCCGAACAATGCGCTCAAAAATCCCACTGAGAAGAATCCCCAACGTCAAACTCGGCAGAGTGAGATAGTAGAGCGTGGTGAAAAACTGAGCCAAATTACCGCTTAGGAGACTATCAACTAAATACAGTCCCGTTGGCCCAACCGGAGCGACTTCTGAGGGGGGAAAACGCCCACCAATCGGGAACCAACGTAACTGTACAGAAAAGATTAATTGCAGCACCATGCCCGCCCAAAAGACAGGAAGCGCATAGGTGATAATCCCAAACAAGCGTCCCCCAACGTCAAAAGCGGTACCAGGGCGAGAAGCAGAAAGAATACCAATGCCAACTCCAACAGTCAGCGCCACAATCATGCTGCACACCGCTACTTCTACGGTAGCTGGAAAGTACTGCTGGATTACTTCCCAAACATCTCGACCCTGATCAGTAATTGAACTGCCTAAATCCAACCGCAGCAAATCTCCTAAATAGCTAAGGTACTGCAACGGCAAAGGTTTGTTTAGCCCTAAGCGTTCGCGAAATGCTTCTTTGACACTATCGGGAGCGCGATTACCGATAACGGCATCAATTGGGTCGCCTGGGGTGGCACGTAGCAGCAGAAAGACAATCGTGACGATTGTCCACATCATGAGAGGGGCAAGAAGTAGCCGGGTTAGGACGTAATACTGTAGGGCGCGAGAACGAGACATTTTATTGGGAAGGTGAAGAGGTGGGGAGAGTAGGGGAGTGGGAGGTGGGGAGGTAGGAAGTTAATATACATAAACTTTGGGAGTTTTTCACTGATCACTCCATCTCCCCATCCCTAATTTTTAGGCTTGTTTATCTACCTCCCAGAAGGACAAACCAAGAACTGGGTTAAGTTCAACGTTTTTTATTGGCTTTTGGGCAAAGGCGTAGTCAACTTTCTGCAAAAAGGGAACATAAGGGACATCCTGTGCCAGTAAGGTTTGGATGTCAGCAAAGATTTTTTTGCGGGCTTCGGGGTTTTGTTCTTTGCGTTCAGCCTGAATCAACTGATTCATTTTTTCGTTGTAGTAGAAGAAGCCCTGGCTTTGACTTGCGCCTTCCTCACAACCTGTTGCTGCTGACCCTTTGTTGCAAGCAAATAGAGGGCTAATGTAGTTATCGGCATCGCCAAAGTCTGGGAACCAAGCCACTAAATAACTCGGATAAATTCCTTTAGCAACGTTAGCGAAAAGTGTGGTTGATTCGACGGGTTGCGGTTTGACTTGCATAATCCCATCGAGTCTTTGGGCAGCATACTCTTTGAGGAGGGTTACCATCTGCTCTCGCTCTGAGTTACTAGAGGAGTACCAAATCTCAAACACAAAGGGTTTTTCTTTAGAAAATCCGGCTTTCGTTAGGAGTTCTTTCGCCTTTTCTACATTGCCGTCGCCATACGGTTCTTTAAACGCGGGTACGTTGGTTTCAAAGCTGTTGGGAACGATGCTGTAGGAGGGTTCAGCGAGGTTTTTGTAGACACGCTCAATAATTAGGGGACGGTCAATCATTGCCGCGATCGCTTGTCTTACTTCTACCTGATCGAGTGGCTTTTGCTTGACATTTAGCACCAGGTAGTCAACACGAGTACTTGGCTTGTTTACAACCTGAAATCCTTTGGATTGGGCATCATTTTTGAGACTGACAACTTGTGAAGAGTCCAAGTCTCGATAGGCAATGTCTAATGCACCTGTTGCAAAGGAATTATATAAATTGGCGGAACTACTTAGAGATTGAAAGTCAATTCCTTGATTGGCTGGTTTTTCTCCCCAATATTTGTCAAAAACATCGAGCTTAACGAGGTTGGGATTAAACGAAACGAGTTTATACGGCCCTGTTCCTACAAACTCATTTGGCTTAAATTTCCCTTCCCCAATTTCGTAAGCTTTGGGCGAGACAGCAGACATTCCAGAGAAAGCTAGTAGCGATGGGAAAGGTGCAAAGGGGCTTTTAAGTTTAATCGTAAGTTCGTAATCCCCAGTCGCTTCCACTGATTCCATAACGTCGGAGAGCAGTGCTGAGGGTTTACCGCCGTTTTTGCTAAACCGTTCTAGGGAAAATGCCATTGCTTTGGCGTTGAACGGTTCCCCGTCGTGGAACGTGACACCTTGGCGTATGGGGATGGTGTAGGTTAGACCATCCGCGCTCACTTTGGGCATTGCGGTGGCAAGTTGTGGCTCGATCTTGTCGGTGTCTCCGACGTAGGTATAAAGGCGATCGCCTAAATTGGTGATGATGTCGCTAATTGCTACTTCATAACCATCGGCAGGGTCAAGTGTCCGTGGCTTCTCGATTGAGCCGACGGTAATGCGATCGCTACTAGCGCCAGTGGCCGGACTAGAGGAACCGACCGGGGTTGATGTTTTTGGTGCCCCACAACTGACAATTAGCGCACAGCAAGCAATGGATAAGCCTAAGAATTGCCCAATAGACTGCCACTGTCTTAAACCCAACTTTGGGGAAACCGAGCTTAACCCAGAATTAGGTCGCTTTCTACGAAACAGACGAAACCAGTTCATAACAACTTGCATTCAGATTTTTTGAAATTGGCGATCAGCTACAAACAACTATCCCTGGATATACATTAAAGCTGAAACCTTATCTTTGCGTACTGTTCGTCATGAACTCAATTCAATCAGCAAGGTGGATTCAATAATTTACAAAATTCAAAACCCTTAGGGGCAGTACCCTGCCATGCCCCTTTCCTAGGAATTAGAGATCAATAAATCCATGCTCTTAATTCTAAATTGAGTAGTGTAGGGGGAAAGCCTTAGCATCCTTGGGCTTAACATACACCCACTGCTGTGGCTCTAGCTTCAACTCTTTAAACCGTTCTCGCGACAAATGTGCTGTAACGACCTGACCATCTTCTAGGGTTAACTCAGCTTGAATTTCCCAACCTAGATGAATCACCCGCGTTACTCTCGCTTTAGCGCTAGCACCATTGGATGTTGTTTCTACAATGACATCGTGAGGACGTAAGAAAATTTCTGGATTAGCAGAATCAAAGCCGCCATCCTGGAAAATCCGGGATGTGCTAGGCAAGACATTTACCGGACCGATGAAACTCATCACAAACGCCGAGGTAGGGTTATCATAAATCTCTGCGGGTGTCCCTACCTGTTCTACCTGTCCTTTGTTCATTACGACGATTTCATCCGCCACTTCCATCGCTTCTTCTTGGTCGTGGGTAACGAAAACTGTTGTGACATGGACTTCATCATGAAGGCGACGTAACCAAGCGCGTAAATCTTTACGCACTTTGGCATCTAAGGCTCCAAAGGGTTCATCCAAGAGCAAAACTTGCGGTTGCACTGCTAACGCCCGTGCCAAGGCAACGCGCTGTCGCTGACCACCGGATAATTGAGAAGGATAGCGATCGCCCATTCCCTCTAAATGTACTAGCTTCAACAATTCCTCTACCCGCGCCTTGACTTTTGCCTTGGGCATTTTACGAATTTCCATGCCAAAGGCAATGTTCTTGCGTACCGTTAGGTGCTTGAACAAAGCGTAGTGCTGAAAGACAAACCCAATTTCGCGGTCTTGCACATTTTGGTGAGTGGCGTTTTTGCCAGTAATCCAAATATTGCCGCTATCGGGCATCTCCAAGCCGGAAATCAGCCGCAGTAATGTGGATTTCCCCGACCCGGATGGCCCCAAAAGGGCAACTAAGGAGCCACTTTTGATCTCTAAATTTACTTGGTCAACAGCTTGAAAACTACCGAACCGTTTGGATACATTTTCAACAACAATAGCCACGGTGATGAACCTCTTGATGAAGCTTTCTATTATCTTTGGTGGTGTGGCGCGATCGCCAAGAGCCTATCTATAGCAATAGCCACTGAGGTTAGGACATCATCGGAAGCCGAGTTCCTTAACCGGAGCCTATTTCACTGGAAGCTGACCGCCCAAAGCTGACTGCTGATTGCTATAAAAAGTGCTTTCGGCTTGTTGATCGCTATGACAATGAATTACCGATTCCCTGATAGGATTACTGTAGTCTTATAGCACAAATCAACGCGATAACTATTGAGTTTAGCCTTATCGCCTAACTGCCTATTGCATAACTAGTGAGCGGCAGCATCACTGTAAACGTTGTACCGATACCCAAAGCGCTTTCTACAGCAAGCTGACCGCCATGCAAGTCTACAGACTTTTTAACAATCGATAGTCCTAACCCCGTACCTTGGATTGAGCCGACATTGCTAGCTCGATAGAAAGACTCAAACAATCGAGAGAGGTCTTCTGGCGGAATTCCCATACCTTGATCTTGAATACGGAATGTCGCTACCTCATCTTGACAGGCGAGTTCAAAATTCACTGTCTCACCTTTAGGAGAGTATTTAACCGCATTAGAGAGCAGATTGGTCAGAATTGGTCGCAGGAGGTTCTCATCCAGGCAGGCATTTGAGCATTCTCCTTGACAGGTAAAGGTAAGACTGTGATGACTGTTGAAATTGCTCCGGAGTTCTTCAACTAAGTTACGACAGAACTCTACTAAATCTATAGCAACGGGCTTAAACTCCATTTTGCCAGCCTCTGCCTTACCGATGAGCAGCACATCATCTAGCAACTGAATTGTCTGATTAATAGCAGCTCGAATTCGCTGAAAATGTTTGCTTTTTTTCTCATCCATGACATCCCGGCAATAACGCTCCAAAAGTTCTGCGGAGGAGCGGATAGTAGTTAGTGGTGTGCGGAATTCGTGGGAAACAACTGAAACTAAGTCTGATTTAAGTTGATTGAGTTCGCGTTCCTGTTCCAATGCGTTAAGAATTTCTGTTTCAGCTCGTTTCTTGTCGCTAATATCTCTGCCTTCCCCAATCAGCATCACCACTTTCCCGGTTTCGTCTTTTAATGGCTTAAGGGAAAAATCAACCCACACCATTACGTTAAGAGCGTCCCGCACCTGGATTTCATCGCGAACCAAATGACCATCACGGGCGTTGGCAATAGCTGTTTGCAACCACTCTTGACTAGCTTGGGAGTAATTCCAACACTTCATCTCCCATAGCGGCAGACCCAGACAATCTTCTTGATTAGCGTGACTGAAGTCAAGGGCAGCCTGGTTAAATTCCAGAAGATTTCCTTCGGGTGTCAACAGCACCATCAATTGAAAGGTTTGGTCAAAAACCACTCGAAACCGTTGTTCACTCGCCTGTAGCTGCTTGAGAATATGCCCACGCTCGATCGCATAACGGATAGCACGGACAAGCGATTGAGTAGTGATTTGCTCCTTAAAGAGATAATCCTGCGCCCCTTGTGCTACGGCTTGTAAGGCAAGTTCCTCGTCATTAACTACCGTCAGCACCACAACGGGGATATCGGGTACGGCTGTATGGAACTCGACTAGCGTGTCTAATCGATCAGAATCTGGGAGAATCAGGTCTAAGAGAACCACATCAACTGTGAGATTGCGGCAAGCCTGGATAGCATTACTTAGCCGCTCAACATGTACCAAGTCCCAACCTTCCTTACCTAAGCGAGAGAAAACTTGGCGCAGCAAAGTAGCATCACTAGGGCTATCCTCCACCAATAGGATGCGAATCGGTGTGTTGGACATAGTAGGAGGGTTTTTAGCTTAGAGTTCACCTTGGGGAGGAGCTAGGGGTATTTTAAAGTAAAAAGTGGTTCCTAGTCCGGGCTGTGATTCTGCCCAGATACTGCCACTATGACTTTCTACGATCTTTTTACAAATCGCCAGCCCAATACCAGTACCAGAAAACTCGGTACGGCTATGGAGACGTTTAAAAACCTCAAAAATCCGCGTAAGATACTTAGATTCGATGCCAATTCCGTTATCACGCACGAAAAAGAGCCATTCCTGATTTCTCAATTGTGCTTGAATGTGTACTTCGGGTGGCTCATCACGGTGGAACTTAACCGCGTTGCTAATCAAATTTTGGAATAGCTGTATGAGTTGAGTTTTGTTTGCCTTAATCGTTGGTAGAGACTCATGAGTAACGGTGGCGTTACTGTCAGCGATCGCTATTTCCAAGTTTGCGATCGCTTGACGCACCACAGCATTGCAGTCAATGGCAGCAAATCCTTGATGATCAGTACCCAAACGACAATAGGTGAGCAAGTCTTGAATCAACTCCTGCATTCGCGCTGCACCATCTACGATATAAGTCATGTATTCCTGAGCTGACTCATCTAGCTGGTTTTGGTAGTCTTGCCTCAGAAGTTGAGTGAAACCCGTTATCGCTCGCAATGGCTCTTGCAAGTCGTGAGAAGCTACATAAGCAAACTGCTCTAATTCCTGATTAGAACGTTTTAAATCTGTCGTTAGTTGCTCTAGTTTCTGCTCGGTTCGCTTGCGCTCAGTGATGTCGGTGGAAATGCCACAAACTGCATAAGGGACACCATTGGCATCAAGTAGAGGAAACTTATTAACAAGGTAGGTGTGTATCCCATCATCAAGAGGGGCAACTTCTTCGGTTTCGATAGAGAGGCATTGGTCGAGTACTTGTTTGTTAATGGTGGCAAAAGCCTCAGCAAATTCAGCTCCCCAAACGTCATAGATGCTCTTACCAATTAGTTGCTCATGAGTCGTGGATAACAGGTTTTCGTAGCTGCGGTTGCTCAGTAGGTGCCTGTTTTGCCTATCGATTACGAAAATGAGGGTTGGTGAGTTATCCAGGATTGCCTGTAGCTGTTGTTGGCTCTCCCATAAGTCGGCTTCTGCTTGCTCGCGCACTTTAATTTCAGCTTGTAGGCGGGCGTTAGTTTGCTCTAACTCCGTTGTCCGTTGTTGAACTCGCTGTTCTAGTTCTTGATTAAGCTGTTGAAGGGCAAATTCTGCTCGTTTGCGATCGGTAATATCCTGGGTAATCCCAAGAATTTGAGAAATTTCCCCTTGTTCATCGAATAGCGGTACATAATTGACAACTATCGTAAACGAACCAACCGTAGGTAACGTGATATCACATTCACCTGTTTGAATGGTTCGAGTTTCCACAGCACGCTGAAGAATCGGCAGATACTTGGAAGTAACCTCACTAGACCAGATTTCCTCGTCAGTAAGACCGATAAGTTCTTCCAAAGGCTTTTCGGTGCGTCTTAATCCCTCAAGATTGACAAACTGAAATTGCCGCTTGGCGTTGTAGATGATAAATGGGTGGGGAAAGTTATCAACGGCTAGCCGGAATCGCGCCTCGCTTTGGCGCAGTGCTGCCTCTGTTTCCTTACGTGGGGTGATATTAAAGGATGCCGCCAAGTATTGAATAGGCTTCCCTTTGGCATTGAGGAACGGAAAAATAGTAGTATCTAGCCAGTAATCTGTCCCATCCTTAGCCCGATTCTTGACTTCTCCTTTCCAGATTTTCTTCCTAGCAAGGGTTAGCCACGGTTTTTGAGCGAATTCTTGGAAATGATTATCGGCAGTGAGCAAGCGGTAGTCTTGCCCAATGAGTTCTTCACGGGAATATTGGGAGAGTTGACAAAAATTGTCGTTGATATGGGTGATTATTCCATTGGGGTCAGTAATCGCCACAAGTGCCGACTGGTCTAAAGCGAGGTCAAGCCGTTGGGCTTGTTCTTTGGTTTGGAGGTAAAGGTGAGATTGGGTAATTGCGATCGCGAGTTGGTCAGCAACAGCTTGCAACAGTTCCTTTTCCCCATCAAGATTGAACCACTTGGTGTCTCTGACCAAAATTAAATAGGCTATCAGCTCATTTTCAGTGCGAACGGGGAGAGCTAAGTAGCTTTGGGCATTGAGTTCTAGATGAATGGGTTGAGGACTTGGTTTGACTTCTTGGAGTTGTATCGACTCACCTCGCTGAGTTCGCACCTCAAAGTCTGGTGGCACAGAGAACCGTCCGACTTGCGGCAATAGATTTTCCTGACAGTAAACCCGCTGAATCTCTAAGGAAAGCTCTGTGGGTTCATACCAACCAAAAACCACTCGTTCTAGTTGCAGCAGGGTTCCCACTTCCTCGACTGTTGCTTGCAGAATTTGCTCCAACTCTAAGGAAGCACGAATCCGCTCGATCAAGCGGTTGAGCAGGGCTTCTTGAGCCGCACGGGCGCGAGAACGCTCAGATATTAGCACAAGCCGTAATCCTGCCAGAGTTGCGATCGCTAGTAGTCCCCCCACCACTGTTGCCAACAAATTGAGGGCACTCAGTTGGGATTCAATATTGTGTTTGGGAATCACCAACGCGATCGACCAATCCGCTTCGTGCAGGGGCAAATAGCCAACATAAACCCAATCGCCAGCTAGCTGCACCAGCTCAATTCCCCGCTGCTTGCCGACCATTCTTGTGGCAAGGTGCCGTAAATTCGGGTCGCTCGCTTGCAAAAAACTGGGAGCTGGTTTTTCCCATGTTCCCATTACTCTGGCATTCGGATGGACAATTGGCATTCCTTCTGAGGTGAGGGCAAAGGCGTAACTACCAGAGCCATATTTCAGACGGTTTACAACCTCAACAATCCGATCTATTTTAATTGCCGCCCCAATTATCCCAATTGATCGTCTATGAGCAGGAGGAATTGACCACACGGGAGCGCCCATTGGCACCGTCGCCCCACCGTGGGTGCGGCTAATAACGGGATCGCCCACATACACTTGTCCAGACATTGCCCTCTTAAAGTATTCGCGGTCTTTTACATTCTTAGCTCGACCCTTTCCGGTGGTGTTTTGAGAACCATCGGGGTTAATCATCGCAAAAAAGTAGAAGTCCTTCAGCCGTGACACTTCGGATGTGAAATAAGGCTTGGCTACCGACCAATCCATCGTCCGAACAGTGGGAGTGTTCGCAAGCATTGCAATCTCAGCCTTTCGGGCAGCTAACCAATTGTCAATTTCGTCAACTCCGACCTGAACTCGCAACAAGGTATTTTGCTTTAAGTTGCCCAAAAGCAACTCGCGCACGACTTGATAGCTCAAGATAGCGGTTGAACTTACTGCCAAAGTTGTGCTGCCGATGATTAGCAGCACCAGCAAATTTCTGAACTGCCACCCTTGATGAGAGCGGCTTTTCCACAATTGGTTTAAACACTGCCACTTCAACATTGTCAAGCTGCCTCTGACTTGACCTAAGCATCCTTACAGATGGTCATAACTAGGAGTTTAGACTGTTCAATCAGTTCAGAGGCGAAAAGCTCTGGATTACTACGCCTGTTTTTGAAGATCGCTGATTAGTCACCCCACTAATTGTTAAGCTGTGTTGCGCTTAGTTGTTAAGGTGTATTTCAACTTGAGCGGATATCTAACGATGTTGGTTAGATAACCCGAAAGTCCGTGATACCATGCAGTCCGTAGCTCAAAGATTGATTGGGAGAAAACATGCCAGCACTAAGGGTTGCTGTTGTTGGATCAGGCCCAGCAGGCTCTTCTGCCGCCGAGACTTTAGCAAAAGCTGGAATCGAAACGTTTTTGTTTGAGCGCAAGCTCGACAATGCTAAGCCTTGTGGCGGTGCAATTCCACTGTGTATGGTGAGTGAGTTTGACCTACCACCAGAAATCATTGACCGACGGGTGAGAAAGATGAAGATGATCTCACCGTCAAATGTCGAAGTCGATATCAATATTGAAAAAGAACACGAATATATCGGGATGTGCCGCCGTGAGGTGCTTGATGGCTTCATGCGCGATCGCGCCGCCAAATTAGGGGCAAAGTTGATTAATGGCACAGTTCACAAACTTGATATTCCACTCAAAGATTCCGATCCCTATATTCTTCACTACGCTGACCATTCAGACGGGAGTTTGGAAGGAACGCCCAAGACACTGAAAGTAGACCTTGTGATTGGTGCCGATGGCGCGAATTCCCGTGTCGCTAAAGCGATTGATGCTGGGGATTATAATTATGCGATCGCCTTCCAAGAGCGAATTCGTCTGCCAGAAGACAAGATGGCGTACTACGAAGACCTAGCTGAAATGTATGTCGGTAACGATGTCTCCACCGACTTCTACGCCTGGGTTTTCCCCAAATACGACCACGTTGCCGTTGGTACTGGCACGATGAAGGTCAACAAAGCCGACATCAAAAAACTGCAAGCGGGTATTCGCGCTCGTGCTGCAAAACGCCTAGCTGGTGGTGAAATTATTAAAGTTGAGGCTCACCCAATTCCTGAACATCCCAGACCCCGCCGTGTTGTTGGTCGGGTGGCTCTCGTGGGAGATGCCGCTGGTACGGTTACGAAGTCTTCCGGTGAAGGCATCTACTTTGCCGCAAAATCCGCCCGGATGTGTGCAGAGACGATTGTTGAAACCTCCAATGGTGGGACTCGCATTCCTACAGAAGCCGACCTCAAGCTCTACCTGAAGCGTTGGGATAAGAAGTACGGCATCACCTACAAAGTCCTGGATATTCTACAAACTGTCTTCTATCGCTCCGATGCCACTCGTGAAGCGTTTGTAGAGATGTGCGCTGACCGAGATGTCCAACGGCTAACCTTCGATAGCTACCTCTACAAAACGGTAGTTCCAGCTAATCCTCTCATCCAGATGAAGATTACCGCTAAGACTATTGGTAGCTTGCTGCGAGGCAGTGCCCTTGCGCCTTAAGGGTAAGGGGTTTACAAGTTAGCAAAGCAACTAAAAAGAGCTTATTGCTTCTGAAACGACTTGAAATTTTCTTTAATTAAGCCAGTGTTTAGATGTCTTTACCTATCTATCACTGGCTTTTTGTATGAAGTCACAGATATTGCTCTAAACAACAGCAAACTCAGTTAAAGAACGAACTTTTGGGGATGGAACGCCAGCACAATATCGCTAAATGGAACTCCTGCCTTTAACAAGTCAGTGGCAATGCCATTTTTTCAAGACTGCTCCTCAGCCCTCAAGTTTTGCCTTGTTGCTTAGCAATTCCTTGCGGCTTGAGCTTTCCTAAAATTAAGCCAATGTTCAGGTCTATCTTGTTGCTAAATGATTACTACGTTCAGTCTTGGATTGTCACCGAGTCGGCATTTGTCGTTTGCTGCTCACCATTGGGCAACTCTAAGCAGTAACCTGCTCCGTATACTGTCTTGATATACCGAGGATGGCGTGGATCAGGCTCTAGCTTGGTTCTCAGATGGCGGACATGAACCCGGATTGTTTCGATGTCGTCATCGGGATCGTAGCCCCAGACTTCCTTGAGGATTTCGCTTGGAGAAACGGTTTGACCATGGCGCTGGAGTAGGCAATGTAGTAGCTCAAACTCCAGATGCGTCAGTTTTACCGTCACATCAAACCAAATTGCCTCAAACCGTTCTGGCACGAGGGTCAAAGGCCCGTAGTTAAGAATTTCTGCGTGCTTCGCCGCTTGGGGAATCCGATCTGTGCGTCGTAGCAAGGCTCGCACCCGTGCCAGCATTTCTTCAAGCTCAAAGGGCTTCGTCAGGTAATCATCGGCACCAGCGTTAAAGCCTTCTACCTTATCTTGGGTTTGACCCAAGGCTGTCAGCATCAGTACCGGAATATCAGCAGTGCGCTCATCCCGGCGAAGTCGTTGACAGACGGTGAAGCCATCTACCTTGGGCAGCATCAAGTCAAGCATGATCAGGTCTGGCTGAAGTTGCAGGGCTAGCGCCTGACCCTTGATGCCATCCGCTGCTTGATTAACTTCGTAACCAGCCATCTCCAAGTTGATGGAGACTAATTCTGAAATTGCAGGGTCGTCGTCGATGACGAGTATCCGGGGCATCACTTAAGAGGTTGATTTGAGGTGTGTTTGTTAACGTTCAATAAGAACTGGAAAGGAAAAGTCAGAATACTTCACCGATTATAATGGCTGATTCTAAATTATTTCTAAAGAATATGTAGGAATTCAAAATATTCTGAGGTACAAGCTAAGATTTGCAAGCCTTTTAGCCCTAAGCAAGCGAATTGATTCTTGTTTTCATCATTTCTTTAACCGCGAGTGACTGTGAACAGTCAGTCATGTTTGTCCTCAAACTTTACTATTCCTTTATGACCCATCCTGTCTACACTCCCCCTTGGTGGCTTGCAAATGGTTTGTCAATGACTCTCTACACGTCTTTGCGGGGTAGTCGTGATTACAAAAAGTTCGCGATAGACCCGGAACCGACTTACCAAGAGAAAATCTTTACCGGGGCTTCTGGAGTGCCGATTTTTGGGATTGTTGCCATACCGGAGAACCCTAGAGCCACGATTGTTGGCACCTATGGGATTACAGGCGATTTGGATAACCAGTGGTTTCTAAGGCTACTAGGGCGTAAGGCATTTGCAAGAGGGTATGCCGTGGCTCTCTTCGACTGGCGTGCCCACGGCAAAACGGCTGATTTATCTCCGACGTTGACTTCTGATGGCTTATACGAGGGAGAAGATTTTGTCCGCATTGCGGCAGAGGCTAAGGCAATGGGTTGTCCAGCCCCTTTTTGGTTTACAGGGTTCTCTCTGGGGGGACAACTGGCGCTATGGGGTGTTAAAGCGGCACAAACACTTACCACCTGGGGGCAGGATTTAGAGCTTCTTGAGTCAGAAATTGGTGGTGGTGCGGTGATTTGTCCAAGTTTGGATTCCAATCGATCGCTAAATTATTTAGTCAAAGACAGATGGGGCAGACGTTTAGAACAAGCGATCGCAAAACAACTCAAAAAACTAGCTTGGCGGATTTATGAGGCTCACCCTGGAAAAATAGACCGAGACGCGATCGAACGAGCTAATAGTATTTGGGGTTTCGATAATGAACTGGTAATTGAGCGATTAGGCTTCTCCTCGGTAGAAGAGTACTACGACGCTAGCAGTGGTCTGCATCTGTTACCTCAACTCAAAAAACCAACTCTAATTTTATATGCTGCCGACGATCCCTTGTTTGAGCCAACGATTGTCCCGGACTTGCAAGCTGCCTGTGCTAACAACCCAGCAATTGACTTGATGCTAACCGCTTACGGTGGTCATGTTGGCTATATCAGTAGCCAAGCTTGCCAGCGTCAGTTTAAAGACCCTGATTGCTGGTGGGCATGGAATCGAGTTTTGGAGTGGTGCGATCGGCAGATGATGATTGAGGGGAAGTAGGGGGAGAGGATTGGTAATTTTATTGGTTGACTAAGTGACCAAGCCGCTTTAACACTCTCAGAACGGTATACAAATCATCTCTGCTATCAAGAGCGAATAGATACGACGGGGCATACTTCGGGGTGCCTTGTTTTGTAAGTTTCAAGAATCTAAATTCAATACCATTCGTGACAAATCCAAATGCGGGTTTTTCAGAATTAGGATTACCCAGCATATAAGTTAGCGCTTGCGGTATGCCCACCTCTAAAGAGTATTTTGCAGCTTTTGCCTCAATCACAAGTATCCAAAACTGAGGGGTAAAAACCAGGAGGTCAAGCCGTCCCTTCACAAGAGTTCCTTCATCATCGGACACAATTTCTACCTCTTTTTCAGCCGTAAGGTAAAACGGCGCACGATAAAAACCTGCCCATTTCAACAAGGGCGATAGCACTACGAGTTTGACTATAGGTTCGAGTATGGGATACCTAGATAGGTGGAGATAGTCTGCTTTTACCTCGTCTAGTGCTTGCTTTTCTGAATCCGTGAGTTCAGGTAAATCATCCTGCCACTCACTAAAGAACTGCTCATCATCACTGCGTTCTAAGCCAAATTTTTCGATTAAGTCGTTGAGATTTATATTTTGAGCTTGGATAGTTTGAACCATGAATTTATCTCCTTGGCGAATACTTGAGCATTATGACAATACAGGGCGCTGACTTCTCTCCTTAGTAAGGGGGCTAGGGGGGTCAAGATAAGCGATCGCAAAAATATCGAGCATACAAATAGCACCAAGGCTTCACTTCATTCCTCTCTACCCCCACCAACCCCAAACTTTGTAGCTTAAATTCCACTGATTCAGAGTTCACAACGTCAGCTCAATCAATCAACAGAAGAAGAGAACGACCAGTAAGATACAGGAGTTTTCATTCGCGTGAAGTACAGTATTTTATAGAAACACGGCGTATAGACATCTCGTTTAAGGATGATAGATCTCTTGCTTGCAATCAATTTTCGCCCCCCTGGTTCCCTCCAATTCTGGGGGGAACCTAAATTCTCGCGTCCCCCAATCTTGGGGGATTTAGGGGGCATTCCAGAATTTATGCAAGAGATTTTTTGATGATGATGCTGTGCCTCCAGAATTAATCCCTAGGAACCCTACTCATGTCCACAGCCCCTAATCTCGTCTCCGAAAATAAATGCTTCGGTGGTACGGTTGGTTTTTATAGCCATGACTCCCAAACCTGTAAGGGTGAGATGCGATTTTCTATCTACCAACCGTCCCAAGCGAAATCGGAACGGATTCCAGTTCTCTATTTCCTTTCAGGTTTAACCTGTACAGAAGAGAACTTCATGGCGAAGGGAGGAGCGCAGCAGTTTGCGACTAAGTATGGATTGATTATTGTTGCACCCGACACTAGCCCTCGCAACTCAGGCATTCCTGGTGAAGATGATGATTGGGATTTTGGGACAGGTGCTGGGTTCTACGTTGATGCAACTGTTGAACCTTGGGCAGGGCACTACCAGATGTACAGCTATGTTGTCCAGGAATTACCGGCTTTGATTGCTGAGCATTTCCCCGTAAAACCAGAGCGGCAAGGCATCTTTGGGCATTCGATGGGAGGTCATGGAGCCTTGATTTGTGCTTTAAAAAACCCTGAAAAGTACAAATCCGTTTCCGCATTGGCACCAATTGCGGCACCAATGCGTTGCCAGTGGGGTCAGAAAGCCTTCAGCAACTACCTCGGTTCTGACAAAGAAACCTGGCGTGCTTACGATGCTAGCGAACTGGTGTTGACATCTAGCTTTAAGCGTCCAATTCTCATTGATCAAGGTACGGTTGACCCATTTCTAGAAAAGCAGCAGTTGCTTCCTGAGGTATTTGAGGAAGCTTGTGAAAAGGTGGGTCAACCGCTAACCTTGCGCTTTCAGGAAGGTTATAACCATAGTTACTACTTTATCGCTAGCTTTATTGAAGACCACATTAATCATCATGCGGCGGCTTTGTGTGACTAAGCTTGCTAACGCTTGTTTGTCTCAAGTTGCGATCGCTTTTTCCAGTTTTCTGGGAGTGATGTATATCTCTCGGTCTAACTGAGCGATCGCATTTTACTCAGGGAAATCAGGAATAATCCACTGGGGTGGCTGCATCAGCTTCTTTCTTCGTGCTTCCTCAGCAATCTCCAACATATTGTCTAGAGAAGTCTCATTGATGAACTTTGATGCATCTGCGGCAAACTCCTTGTTTGGGCATTTATCACCTAAAATGCAGCCGTTGACGCAGGCTTCAGCACAGTTTACGGTAGATTCCACAGTAACCTCCTTGCTCTAATTCTCAGGATAATCAGAGAGCAGATTCTTCAATCGAGTTGGTAAAAGGCTTTTACCTAACTAAATTTTTCTTAATCCATGTTTATCTTCTCTTTATATAGCATTAAACGAATCACTACGTCCAAAGCTTCGTCGTCTCATTAACTTGCACCCAAAAAGACACACTACTCGTCGATGACTCGCATCACTTAATCTATAACAAAGCATCACTAGCCCTCATCTCCTTTGATCACCTGTAACTAAATAGAAATCACGACAATTGAAAATAGCCGTAGTTACTAGTTATTCGGTGGCGAGAAGGAGGTGTGTCGAATGTTAGAGAAGCTTGTGTTATCCATAATGGTTACGTTTTCCCTCTATCTATCTGTAGAATATAAATTTGGAACAGACCTAATCTCTTCAGTTATGCAACTGTTATCATCTCCTAATCAAACAGGGAATTCAGTTGCGATAAGCCAATATGACGATTAGCACAGATTTATGGCAGTTTAATCAAGACCTCGCACAAGCTTGTCTTGAAAACCCTTTTGTCCAAGGCATTGGTTCTGGTAGCCTTGACCGTTCTAAATTTGCCTACTACGTTGGTCAAGATGCCTTTTTCCTGGAAGCCTTTGCTCGTGCTTACAGTATTGCTGCGGCTAAAGCTCTCGATTGGGAAGGATTTAATACCTTTCATACGCTTGCTGGAGGGGTTCTCAAAGAACTGACACTCCATGAACGTTACGCTACAGAATGGGGAGTAGATTTGCGAAGCGTTGAACCCGCTATGGCAACACGTCGCTACACTGATTTTTTACTAGCAACAGCTTGGGGAAGTGATGTTGGGTTAATCACAGCCGCGATGACACCCTGTATGCGTCTGTATGCATTTTTAGGTCAAAAACTCGCTCAGGGTGGAATTCTAGAACATCAATATGCTGACTGGATTCGCACTTATAACGATGAGGAGATTGAGAAATTAGCTCAACAGTTAGAAAGTTTGACTGACCAGTACGCCACCCTCACTACCTCGGTAAAATCGACGTATCGCTATGCGATGTTGTGTGAGCAAGACTTCTTTCAAGCTGCATGGGATGTTGAGTCGTGACTCGTCAAATTCAACAGCGTACACTGCCATTTATAGGAATAAGCTATGTGCATTCAAGTTGCATTTTGCTCTTGAACGGGGAACAGAGAAGGGGTAGGATTTAAAGGAAGACTTCCCTTAGTCCTCCAATCTCAAGCGATAATTTCAATGGCTATTTGAAGGCTTATTAGCTTACAGGCATCGTCACAATTCTCTAAATTTTTGCCCATCCCTAACTTCTCTCGCCACATTAGAGCGGTTTGTGTCATCATGGGCTGTTAAAGAGTTTGGAAGTATAAACTTGATAACAGAACAAGAGCTTTGCACTGGTAAATCCGTACATCTAGTTCTAACTATGACAGCACTTAGGCAAGCCACGTCGGGTTACAGCGTTATGGTTTCTTGAGTTCACGCTAACTAACTGTAAAACTATGAAGTGATAACAAACTTAGAGCAAGTCAAGGCTATGTTAGCACTAGCCGTAGTTTAATCCTACAACACCTCAAACAGACTAGTGCAAGAAGGCAGGAGGCTCTTATGCAGAAGCAATATTGCTTGTACAGTAAGCCTTTTAGCCAATGTCCAACTGGATAGTTATTGCCGCCCCGCTGCACTAGAAGCCACCACCCTTGATATTGAACTAAGTTCGAGATGTCCTTGTGCCGCGCTCAAACTTTTATGCCACCAAAAAAACAAAACCGTAAAAAACTTGACCTAACTCATCTTGCCGGACTCACTACCCCTGTTACGTCTGAGCCGGACAAAGTGAATCAAGAGTTATCAGATAGTTCAGCCCAAGACTCTAGCGAAACGGCTGACGATGCCTCTAATCGCTTACCACTCAAGAGCGAGAACGTAGAGCAGTCTGTGCCTCAAGATAGCGAAGCTACGACAGAAGAGTCAGCAACTGCCAAGCCAGAAGCGGAGCCTTCTTCTCATGAAGACGTTGAGCTGAGTGACCGTCGCCAGGAGATTAAGAAGCCACAGCGCTCGGAATTCAAATCCTCAAAGATGCTCTCTTCTGTCACCAACACGAACGGTGAGGTCTTCAAGCCCGGAGATAGGATTCTAGCAAAATCTCCTTGGGGAGCAAGAGTCCCTGTGGAGATTAAGACTGTTTACCAAGACAGCGAGGGTAACACTTGGGCGCATTATCTTCCCAATGAGGAGCAATTGCCCTCTGGCTGGAGTTGGCTAGGAGGATGTACTCGCGCTACGCTCTTGCTGAAAGCTTGACTCAATTGTGAACTAGGGATTAGGGATTGGGTAATGCTGGTTCTCGGAGGTTCCCTCCAAGAAAGGAAGTTCTAGTCGTAGAGATGTTCCGCCGGAACGTCTCTACAAAGTTTTATGGGTTGCCGAAAAAGGGGGTAGCTGACTCGGATTGGTATGAAACATCAACAACTCTTGCGCCTATACCTTAAAACAACAACGCCCACCACTCTCGGTAGGCGCTTACATAACTATCAAACTTCCGCAATATGGACGTTAGTCTGGATATTAACTTACCACTTGAGGAGGTTAAATTGCTCCATATCAATCGTATCGCGGTTGCGGTAAATCGAAAGAATGATCGCTAAACCCACTGCCGATTCCGCCGCTGCTACAGTAATAACAAACACTGTAAAAACCTGACCTTTAATCTCTTGCGGGTCGATGAAGTTAGAGAACGCCATTAAATTCAGGTTCACGGCATTCAGTAGTAGCTCAATCGACATCAGCACTCGGACAGCATTGCGGCTAGTAATTAAGCCATAAATGCCAATACAAAACAGAGCAGCCGCTAAAAGTAAGAAGTATTGGAGTTGGAGTTGCATGAATCTTTACAGCTATAAAGAGAATTTGAATGAAGTGCCTTAACGTGCCCTTGGAGTCACACCACTTGATGACACCAGTTCGCGAGGACGCTCTGGCAAAGTCGAAGCGGCGCTTGCTTGGCTATCCTCAGGCATTAGCTCATCTGGAATGTAATCCCGACGGGCAAGGATAATTGCACCCACCATCGCCATCAACAATAGAACAGAAGCAAGCTCAAACGGTAGCAAAAAGTCGCTAAAGAAGTGCATACCCAGTTCCACAACCGAATTCTGTCCAACAACCGCAGGACCTGTGTAAATAGACCAAGGTGTTGCCAGTACCATTGTGCTGAGGAGCGCAAACAAACCGAGACAAACTAGAGCCGTTGACCCTTGGCGAATCCAGCGATTGGCGATCGGGGCAAAATCTTCTCGTTTGTTCACAAGCATGATGGCAAACAAAATCAGAACGTTGACTGCTCCCACGTAAATTAATATTTGTGCCGCCGACACAAAATCAGCATTCAGCAATAGATATAAACCAGCAATGCTCATGAAGACACCACCGAGTAAGAAAGCTGAATAGACGATGTTGGAAAGCAGGACAACTCCCAACGCTCCCGCTATCATCATCCCCGACAGTAGACCAAACGAAACAAACTGAACCCCTTCTGCTAGATTCACAGTGACTTAATCTCCTTGCAATGTGTTGTTACTCGCAATGCGCAACTTTGTGTTAACTTCAACCCTGAATATTTTCCCCTATAGCGCAGACTTTAAGGCTACTCCCAAAGTGAGTAGACGAGATATCTTCCCTACACAGGGTTGAGAAACGTTGCACAAAGCTTGAGCGTTGAAATGGGGATTGGGAGGATATGGACAAGGATTCAGACCCCGCCCAAATCCTTAAAGAAGTTCTTTCCCTTTCCCCTGTACCAGTTCGGCAATTCCTCTTTGTTCAGAAGAAGGGAATCCTCGCCGCAACCTGTTGAGGGCTATTTCGTCGCGGCTTCTTCTTCCTTAGGTTCTAGCTGCTTGGCAATTTCCTCTGGAGGCAAACCTGCACGCTTAGAGCCAGTTGGCAAATTATGGGGGTCCATCACACCTTTCGGCAGATAGGCAAACTCACGCAAGGGAGTCACCATCGGGTCTTGTGTCACCTTGTACGGTAGTCGTCCCATTGCCACGTTGTCAAAATTCAGTTCGTGGCGATCGTAGGTCGAAAGTTCGTATTCTTCCGTTGCGGACAGACAGTTAGTCGGGCAGTATTCGATGCAGTTAGCGCAGAAGATACAGACCCCGAAGTCGATGCTGTAGTGCTTGAGTTTTTTCTTTTTACTCGCTTTTTCAAACTCCCAATCGACTACTGGTAAGTTGATAGGACAAACCCGAACACAGACTTCGCAGGAGATGCACTTATCGAACTCAAAGTGAATCCGACCGCGAAAACGCTCAGAAGGGATAAGTTTTTCGTAAGGGTACTGCACGGTTACGGGACGCCGCTGCATATGGTCGAAGGTAACGGATAGACCTTGACCAATGTATTTAGCGGCTTGAACGGTTTCTTTGGCGTAGTCACCAACTTGTTTAAGGAACTTCAGCATAGTCTAAGTGTCTCTCTCTCTTTTTAAAGTCCTTTGTCAGTTGTCAGTTATTTTTTGCTGTCAATTGCGGTCTTCACAAATGACCACTGACTAACCGCCAAAGGCAAAAGGAAATGCTAATTTAAGTGCAGCGGTCAGTAGTAGATTGACCAAACCCACAGGCAATAGGAACTTCCATCCTAGATTAAGTAGCTGGTCAATGCGAACGCGGGGAAGTGTCCAGCGCAGCAGAACGGCAATAAAGACTAGGAAGTAAGCCTTGAGCAAGGTCATGGTAATTCCTAAAGCTGCCTCAATCACCTGGAACCAGGAACTGGTTTCACTGACACCCAGCCAGTTGGCGAGTTGGTGAATAGGAATTGGAAGTTCCCAACCACCGAGGTAGAGTACAGCAAACAGCAAGGCAGAGAGAACTAGGTTGATGTAGGAACCAATGTAAAATAGACCAAATTTCATACCAGCGTACTCGGTCTGATAACCAGCAACTAGTTCTTCTTCTGCTTCCGGAAGGTCAAAAGGTAGTCGCTCACATTCTGCTAGGGCAGCAATCCAGAAGATTAAGAAGCCTATTGGTTGACGCCAGATGTTCCAGCCAAGAATGCCATAACCTGATTGCTGCTCAACAATGTCGATGGTACTGAGGCTATTGGACATCATGACAACAGCGAGTATGGCTAGTGCTAGAGGAATTTCATAGCTAATAGACTGTGCTGCTGCTCTCAAGCCTCCTAGTAGCGAGTACTTATTGTTAGAGGCATAACCCGACATTAGTAAGCCAATTGGCGCAATGCTAGACAGGGCAACCCATAAAAAGATGCCAATGTTGACATCTGTAATCACCAGGTTCTGTCCAAAAGGCACAACTAGGTAGGACAGAAACACGGGGATAACGACAAGGATTGGTCCGAGGGTAAAGAGCCATGGGTCAGCCTTCGCTGGGACAACATCTTCCTTGAAGACTAGTTTCAGACCATCTGCCACGGGCTGGAGAACACCCAAAGGCCCAGCAAATTCAGGACCAATTCGCTGTTGCGCGGCAGCAGAAATCTTCCGTTCTAGCCAGACGACCACGAGGACACCCACAGTGGCACCGATAATCATTAAAAACATCGGTAACGGCATCCAAATGGCTTTGGCGGCACCTGCTGGGATGCCCAAGTCCCTGAGTGATTGAATAAAGGTTCCTTGTAGGTCAATTCCTGGATTCATGTTTACCAATCCGACTATTTACTTAGGCAAGATAAATCTAAGATCGAATAAAGCGATCAGTAGCTTTGTGAAGATTCTTTTACAGCCTCAATGCTTAGTATATCGTTGGATGGTTATCCGCCCAGCAAGCCACTTAAGAATTTCTACTTATCAAGTCGGTTAGTTTTTCTTTTTACTTCTTATAAATTGCACTCCTGTCTATAACTTTCATAGTTATTGTTGATGCTCATCTAACCAGAGAGTTAAATCTGTTATCGCTGAGAAATCTAAAAGCGCCTCACTCAACTCCTCCAAGTGAAGGTTGGATAAGCTCTGAATCCGCTCTTGAGTTGTTGGATCGACTGAACCAAAACGACGGGTTAGCTGACGGATAATTAGCGTCGCCTCTCCTTCCGCTCTACCTATTAAGCGCCCGAAGCGCTCTCCTTGTCGTACTCCCTCTTGGAGAATTTCTTGGTAGATTACCGATTCCTTCACGATGTCCTCCCGAAACACCTGTTTAATTAACTCTTTCTCAAACCGCAGACCCGCTAGGATTTGTACGGAGGCGGAAACATTCTGTCGCTGCTCCTGTGATTCAATGATAGCGACCTGTTCTGCTACTTGCTCTAGCAATGCTTGAGGTGAGTCTGTCTGAGCTAAAACGGCTAGTGGCAAAAGAGCGATATCTCTCATAAAAAATGCTGGCTCTTGCTCCCACATCCGGATTACTCGATATTGATGCCGAGTGTTACCGACTTCAAATTGTTGAGTATATGCGGCTTCTGATGTGGTGGTTTTGAGAAAGATAACGACTTGTTTGATGGGGCAACGATACTGCCGATACAGCCGCACCCAATAGTCGAGCATTCTAAATGGTAGTGAAGGATTGGAGGCTGGAAGGGTTTGGAATTCCAGGTGCAGGATTTGGTTGGTGGTTTGCAGCAGGGTAAGGGAATCGACGCGAATCGGTTCGACGTTCAGTTCGGTTTTGAGTACCTGGATGTCGGTAGTTGAGTCTGAGAGTAGCCAGCGAACAAAGTTAGTTGGGTACTTTTCTGCAAGATATTTACAAATGTTGTCGTAAGCCAATGAGCAGGTGTTGAGATACTACTTTGGCTAATTTACTGGGTAATGGTGACGGAGCGATCGCTTAGGAATTTTTGCCAAATGTTCCTCTCTGCTTTAGATCAGGGAATTCTTGAATTAAGGTTAATTTCTCAGATCCTTGACTCTACTTGTTATGACTCAGCCGAATCTTCTTGAACTTGCCAAGCAGGGTGATGCAAAGGCGATCGCCACCCTAACTTTTGCTTGCACCTAGCCTTGGCTTGGTTATTGTGATGTTAGGTGCCTCCGCCTTCTGGATTAAAATCCGCCAAGGTCAATTACTTGGTAAGGGGGTTAAGGTATCAGAACATCAGCTACCTGAAGTTCATCAAGCTGCTCTAGTAGCTTCTGAGCGGCTATGCATGAGAAAGCCAGATGTATTTGTCATACAAAGTCCAATAATTAATGCCTATGCAACAGGATTTCTTGATGATAGAAAAACAGTTGTTCTTCACTCTGCCTTAGTCGAAGCTATGGATGAGGATGAGCTTCTTTCAATAATCGGTCATGAATTTTCTCATATCAAATGTGATCACACAAATTGGATTGTCTTAACCAATACAGCAGAAAATGTAGCCAAGATACCTATAGTATCCGACATTATAGGGTTCATTTTCTTGCTATGGTCGAGAAAGTGCGAATATACCTGTGATAGAGGTGGACTGCTTTCTAGCCGTAATCTTAAAGCTTCAACATCAGCATTGGCTAAGTTAGCTGTTGGGAAACAACTTTTTGAAAGAATGAATTTAGATGCCTTATTGGAGCAAAAGAAAGATGTTGATGCCAGTGACACATCAAGACTCTCAGAACTTTTTGAAACTCACCCTCACATCATCAATAGAATACATGAGCTGAAAAAGTTTTACGAATCGGACTTATACACAAAGCTTACGGCATAGAATGATTGCTCATACGCCTAATACAACTAACAAGTATTTGGGCAGCAGTGGTAAACAGCTACTAAAAACGCAATTAATTAAGCGATTGCTCTTAGCTAATTAGCTAAAAAGCGATCGCTTTTCTGAGTCTCAGAGATTCCTACCCCTAGCGTTCCTCGATAGGAACGTAGTCAGCGTTATGAATCCCGTTATAGATTTGGGTAGGGCGGAAAATACGGTTTTCTGCCAATTGTTCTTTCCAGTGAGCAAGCCAACCCGCTACACGCGCGATCGCAAATACTGGTGTAAACAAGTCTGTAGGAATGCCCAATTTGCGGTAAACGACACCCGAATAGAAATCTACATTTGGGTAGATACCTCTATGACCCAGTTTTTCTTCTACTGCCCGTTCTAACTCCACCGCAATGTCATAGTACTTATCGTGACCAAACTTCTCAAACAGTTTCTCTGCTAGGTCTTGAAGAATCGTTGCTCGTGGGTCTTTCACCTTGTAAACACGATGACCAAACCCCATAATTTTGGATTTTCGCTGCAAACAATCATCCAAATAGGGGCGAACATTTTCCACGGAACCAATTTCTTCCAGCATTGTGATCACTTCTTCATTGGCTCCCCCATGTAAGGGACCAGCCAGAGTGCCCACTGCTGAAGCAACCACAGCATAAGGATCAGTCAGGGTCGATGCCGTGACCATTGCGGAGAAGGTAGAAGCATTGATTGTATGTTCTGCGTGCAGGGTCAAGCAGACATCAAAGATATGAGCAGCGAGAGGGTCGGGTTCTCGCTCATTGAGCATGTACAAGAAGTTTGCCGCATAGTCCAAGTTATCGTTTGGACGTACAGGGTCATTGCCTTTTCGCATCAACTGGAAGGCAGCAACCATTGTTGGGATTTTCGCCAATAATCGCACTACAGCTTCCCGGATGTAGTCAGGGTTATCCAAAGCGCGTTTAGAGTAAAAAAGACCCAGTGCTGCCGCAGAAGCTTGCAGGGCATCCATCGGATGACCTGTTTCGGGGAAGCACTTCATCATGTCCCGAATCCGATACTTGACTCGTCGATGATGGAGAATCTCTTCTTCAAAAGCAGTGAGTTCTTCCTTCGTCGGCAACTCACCCCAGATGAGAAGATACGAGGTTTCCAGGAAAGTACTTTTTGTTGCGAGGTCTTCGATGCGAATACCACGATACTCCAATATTCCCTTTTGTCCATCGACATAGCTGATACTGGATTGAGCGGCGGGAATACCTTCTAGACCTGGCTTGTATTCGCAGACAGTCATGTTGCCACCGAATAAGTGTGAAACGTTCTCAGGCTAACTTATCAGAAACTTCTATATTAGTCGTCGATGTTACAAATATAATTAACTCGCCTTCAGAGAAAAAAGGATTGGTAAGTTTCCCTGATTGTGCTGTACCGGACAGTACAAGACAATATTTTATCTAGAACCGCTATTTTCCAATTCTCGATTCCCAATTCCCAGTTCCCAATCCCCCACCTCACAACAACCACTTAGGCGAGGTCAGCAAAAACAGCTCACTCTGACCTATGGGCATTTTGGCTTCTGGAAGATTTAAGCCAATGACTCCAGCTTTCTTGAGGACAAACTTTTCTTGGGTAGTGCCACACACTAGCGTTTCCGCCCAGTTGCCTAAATCTGGTTGATGACCAACCAGCGCTAAACATTTGTTACTTGTACCGTTTTCCCATCGTTCCTCTAGCCAACTGACCCAGGCGTGGATGTCACCATCAGGAGCAAGATTGGTAAATTCTTCAACCTGGGAACTAAGACCAGCCTCTTGGAGGATCGTGGCAGTTTCTCGTGCGCGTACCAAGGGACTCGTCAAAATCAGGTCGAAACGTAGTCCATGCTTACGCAGTTGCTTTGCTACTTTTTCTGTTTTCTTACGCCCTTTATCGGTAAGTGGACGCTCTTCATCATTGGCGTAAGTCTCTCGCTCAGCCGCTATGCCGTGGCGAATTAAATACAGTTCCATAATTACGCCGATCTCATGGTGTCTAATCTAAAGTTCAAAATTGTCTAGTTAAGTTTGAATGAGATTGTCTTCTGGATTAACCAATCGTAGAAGTTTTTGCTTGATTTGGATATCAAACACTTCCCACTTCAGCTTGGCGTACTCCGCGTTGTCATTAAAGCTACCCAAAAACCCGATGGGGATTTCAAAGCCGCCTGCCATCATGCGACCACCACCAAAAAAGCGCCCAGTACGATCCTGACCAAAGGCTTCTTTGATGAATTCGTCGGGATCGAGGGTGAGTTTGTTGGTTCTTAAAGAACCAATTACAACTTCTAGTTCTTCGTCTTCGTCGTGAACAATTCCGTAAACCACAGCCGTGTGGACGTTTTCTTCAGTAACAAGAAAGTCTGCGGCTTGGGGAATGGCATCTCGGTCTTCGTAGCGAAGATAACCAACACCAGCGATCGAGAAGTTATTGTACACCTTTCGATTTTTGAGCGATCGCTCAATCACATCCATTACACGACGCGATCGCGATGTTTGCAGTACAGCATTGAGCAGTTGGGAGTCGTAGAAGCGGCTAAGGTATCCTGCCGCCATAAAATCTTCTTCTTCTGCCTGCATCAACCGATTCGTATCTGACCGCAAACCATGCATTAAGGCAGTCGCACACTTGACGTGTTCACTGATGTTGCTGTCTAGTTTCAGTAACCCTGCCTGAAGGTACTGGGTCAAAATTGTTGCCGTGGCTTTTGCTTGAGGGCGAACGTCGGCAAATTCTGCCTTCAGATCACCTTGAATGCTGTGATGGTCAATCAGTACGACCAGGGGGAGAGCTACCTGCTGGATCAAGGACATTAGCTGCGTCGTTGTTCCCTGATTGTCAATCAAAACATAGCCTTGATAAACAGATAAATCCCGCTCCTTCAAGCTTGGAATACTCCAGCGTTTTGCAGGTAAGTTTGTTAACTTGACTAGAGCAATATTTTCTTGGTGAGAGAGAGTACCCGCGTAGACAATATCGCATTGAATGCCATGCTGCTGGGCAATGAGTTGGTAAGCCCAAGCGCTAGAGAGAGCATCCGGGTCTGGGAAGTCTTGAATGACGACGAGTTGGCGCTCTGAGCGGTGACGTTCTAACGTCTGTCGTAGGTTTCTTATTGTTGGCTCTGATGAGGCTTCTAGCCACCGTTTCTCACGGGAACTACTAAAGTTACTACTGGGTGGTTTCTTAGCTACCTCTGTCAGTAGAGCATCATCAGTAACTGCATCTGCCTTAGGCATAGCGGTTTGGAGAGAGTTATCGAGAGGCGTAAGCGAATTCGATGGCATGTCGTGTTGGGGTTAGGAGATTCGTGCTGTCGCTAGCGCTGCATTTATCGTGGTGTCTACAGCGGATGGTTAAACATTATGTGATCGACACCCCTCCATTTTCGCAAAGTAAGCCGTTAGCCAGATCCTCTCTTAGGTCGAATCTTCGACATTGACTTTGCTGGATCTGTGGTGACGTACCTCTACACTTCCCTTGCGGGTAAGTGTAGGCTTCTCCTCCGAGATTTCCCGTCGCGTTTGATACTGAAATTTCTATCTAAACTCTACTAAATCGCAGAATGTTAGGTAAGTAGGCACAATTAAACCTATACTTATCCTTCTAGGGACTAGGGAGGGGTTAAGAAAGCGACGGCGAACTTTGCCCAGTCCCTAATCCCCAATCACACTCAACCCCAAGAATGTTTATTTCCAGCAACCTACTTAAATTGAAGGGTACTGACTTAAGAGCCTGGAAATACATTTCCGGCTCAAAGCTGATGTAAGCTTTAGCTTACTACATCAGCCTTTCAACCCGTTTTAACGAGTTTTAGCTTTTAGCCCGTTCGCGTTCGCGAAGCGTTCTCGAAGAGTACTTTTGTTCAGGGCTTAAGTTAGTACCAACATACTTAAATCCCGATTACATACTTCCGCCACTCTTGATGTAGACCACCCTTGACGTGTTTAGCGACTTCAAAGTGAAGACTGCTGTAGGGTTTACGAGGCTGATGTCGTAGCGTCATGTTGGCTTCTTTCGGAGTACGGCTACCTTTTTTGACATTGCAGCGCACGCAGGCTGTAACAATGTTTTCCCAGGTATCACCTCCCTGACGCGATCGAGGAATTACATGATCTAGAGTTAAATCGTCACCCGTATAGCCGCAGTATTGACAGGAGTGACCATCACGGTGGAGGATATTTCGGCGGGTCAGAGGTATTTCCTTGTAAGGAACTCTGACATAGTGACGCAGCCGAATAACTGTAGGGAGAGGAAACTCTTCGTAGACGTATTTGCCGTTGTGTTCAACCTGCTCCGCTTTCCCTTTGATCAACAAGACAACCGCCCTTCTCCAGTTGGTGATGTTGAGCGGTTCGTAGGAGGCGTTTAACACCAGAACCTTGCCCATTTGTGATCGCGATTAAGAGAATATTTTCCCAGATAGTAACACAGGTTACTCAGGCTCGGTTATAGGATGCTGTTTTATTGGATCAGACAAATCATCAGGATCTAGCGATTTTGGACCAATCAGGAGATAGGTCGTCATTTCTCCCTTACCTTTGACCTGAATTGGAGAACGCTCTTCAAATACAAACTCGTCTTTCAACCGTTCGTAGGTGGCGGCGCTAACTTGAATACAACCTGGCAAACCATGGGATTCCATCCGAGAGGCAGTATTTACTGTATCTCCCCAAAGGTCATAGCTAAATCGTCTAATACCGATGACACCAGCGACGACAGGACCACTGTTAATGCCAATTCTAAGATGAAATGATTCACCAAGTTCCGTATTCAATTGAGCGATCGCTGCTTGCATATCCAATGCCATTTGTGCGATCGCTTGGGCATGGTCGGGACGGGGTGTTGGTAAACCAGCAACAACCATATAAGCATCGCCAATCGTCTTAATTTTCTCTATATCAAGCTGCTCCGCGAGTCGGTCAAATCGTGAGAAAATAATATTGAGAATCTCTACGAGTTCCGTGGGAGAGGTTTGGGTTGAGTACTCAGTAAAGTCCACCAGATCGGCAAACAGAACTGTGACTTCCTCAAAACTTTCTGCGATCGTGCGCTGACTTCGTTTCAAACGCTCTGCCACAGCTTGGGGCAAGACATTGAGCAGCAAGAGTTCGGCTTTTTTTCGAGCTAAACGTAAAGACACTTCCGCCTGTCGGCGCTCTGTAACGTCAGAAACACTGCCTTCGTAGTAGTCCAAACTACCATTACTATCTCTGACAGCGCGTATATTCTCCGAAATCCAAATAATACTGCCATCTTTGCGATAGACCTGAGATTCCATGTCAGCTAACGTATCGTACTTCTGCATGAAGGTTGCTAAATCTTCACGTCGCATCGGTTCGACATACAACTGCTGTGTGATATTCGTAACCTGAGTCATTAGGTCGTCTGGTGAATCGTAACCATAAATCTTTGCTAAGGCTGGATTAGCAGTAATATATCGTCCGTCTGGTGTCGCTTGGTAGATGCCTTCAGTGGCATTTTCAAAGATGCTACGATACTTTGCCTCTGCTTGTTGGAGTGATTGCTCTGCTCGTTGTTTTTCTTGAATTTCCTGTTGCAACTGCTCATTTTGCAATTGGAGTTTCTTTTGCAGGTTCCGGAGTGCTAGGTGAGTGCTGACTCTAGCTTTTACTTCTTCCTGTTGCACTGGCTTAGTAACAAAATCTACCGCGCCTAAATTAAACCCTTTAACCTTATCTACAGTTCCGGACAGCGCCGTCATAAAAATTACGGGAATATCTTGAGTTGAAGGATTTGCTTTTAGACGACGACAAGTTTCAAATCCATCAATTCCTGGCATCATTACATCTAATAAGATAAGGTCGGGATGGGCATATTCAACTTTCTGGATCGCACTCTCTCCATCCTGAGCAACTAAAACTTTAAAGCCAGAATCTGTTAAAAAATCGAACAAAACGCCCAGATTTGTCGGTTTGTCATCAACGATAACGATAACACCTTTGCTATAATTGTCATCATTCATTTCAGTAAAATTTTCTTGATCATGTAGATAATTAACATTAAGATTTAACATCGAGTTTACTCAATAGATTGCATGAAGTGTTTAACATTCTTATGGTTACCTGTTAGTTTTTATGATTGCCAAAAAACCAATGCGATACTTCAGTAATAAGCTACATCTAAAGACTATTGATAGTTTATGATTCATTGTAGTCGTTCAACTGAAATTCTTGAGAGTGGCTTCCTTTTATAGGTGGGGTAAGAATCCTTATCTATGATTGTCTTGTGAACTCCAGCCAGTTCCTCCATTCTCCCCTCCTTTCAAAGCAACTGCACTTTGGTAGCGGGACAATTAATTACACCCCTACTGACAAATAACCCAGATCGATAAGCCTCTAGCCTTAGCAAAGCAGTACTTTACTCATAAGCAAAATGAAATCTCGCCTAGTGGCTCTCTTAGGAAGCTAGTAATGTAACAAGATTTGGTATGAGAATACGGTCAAGTAGATGCACTCATTATGAAAAGACTACAACCTGTAAAGGAGAAGTTGCTATAGCCTAGATATTTTGTTGTGTTTGCTGCTGTATTGCCGTGGTATTCCAGTAAACACAACGTTCTAAATTTTGAGTATGGCTAAAGCGGATAAAAACAGCGCGATCGCGTCCTGACGCTTTAGCTCGATACAGTGCCTGATCAGCAACCGCAATCAGTTGTTCTGGACAGCAGTTATGGCAGGGAATCGTAAATGAAACACCGATACTCAGCGTGACATACTGGCTGATTGAGGAACTGGGATGAGCGATCGCCAACGCTGTCACTGAGGAACGAATTTGTTCTGCAACTTGGAGAGCGCCTTGTCCGTGGGTATTTGGCAGAATCACCGCAAATTCTTCTCCCCCATAACGCGCCACTAAATCAGCCGGACGCTTGACAGCACGCTTCATCGCTTGAGCAACCTGATGCAAACATTCATCTCCCGCTTGATGACCCCTACTATCGTTATAGAGCTTAAAAAAATCAACATCACACAACAGTAAAGACAACGGCAACTGCTCCCGCGCCAAGATACGCCACCATTGGTTCAAGCATTCATCAAATCGACGCCGATTCGCAAGCTGAGTCAAGCTGTCTAGAGTGGCTAATCTGGAGAGTTCCTCATTAGCCTCTTGTAGCGCGGCTTCTGCCTGATGACGCTGCTGAATTTCCTGTTGCAGTTGCTCATTTTGCGCTTGAAGACTGCGCCGAAGCTTCTGGATCGTTAAGTGAGTCGTGACACGCGCAAGAATAATTTCCTGCTGAGTCGGCTTGGTGATATAGTCCACCGCCCCAAGCTGAAACCCTTTGACGACTACAGAGGTTTGGGAAAGGGCAGACATAAAAATCACTGGGATGTCTTGAGTTGACTGATTTGCCTTCAAGCGGCGATAGGTTTCAAACCCATCAATCCCAGGCATGATTATGTCCAACAGAATGACATCTGGACAAGTATGTTTGACTTTCTCAATAGCGCTTTCTCCATCGGGAGCCATTAAAACTTGAAAGCCGGCCATCGTCAAAAAATCAAACAACGCCTCCAAACTGCTAGGGCTGTCATCGACGATCAGGATTGTCCCTTTGTCAGGCTGTTGGACACTCATGCATTTTCCGCCTTATACCTTCTCACAAATTCTAGAATTTGTTTTTCCTGAAAGCCCTTAGCCAGTTGACGTAGTTGTTGTGCAAATGGCATAAATTGTTGATCCAATTGCTCAATTCTCTTGGCTTGCTCCAGTATTCCTCGAATGTCGCCCATCATGGCAAGTTCATACAAGGCATTAATTTCATCTGTAGGTGGAGCGATAAGAACATTCCCTTCCCCATTTAGGTTTTGGGGAACTGTACAGGCAGTAGGCGATTGAGCGAGAAAATCCTGTGCAAGAGAGTTTTGCGGAACTAACCTGGCGCGAGTGGGCGCAATTCCTTTTGAGTCAACGAAGGACTCTGGAAGCGGTTGGTTAGACGCTTCATCAAGCGGTTCCAACTCTAAATGCTGACTTAGCTGTTCTAAAAGCTTTTGAGCCTGAACAGGCTTAGAGATAAAACCCTCACAACCCGCCACCAAGGACTTTTCTTGATCGTCGTCAAACGTACTTGCTGATGTGGCAATGATAATCAGATCTCTGTGATTTGGTAACTGCCGTAGTCGTCTTGCGACCTCAAAACCGTCTAATCCCGGCATCACCATGTCAAGCAAAATCACATCAGGCTTAACTGCAAGTACCTGATTGAGACAGTCTTGACCGTCTATCGCTTCTATGACTTCAAACCCCAAAGGCGAGAGAAGGTCAACCAGAACAGACCGATTTTCCCACTTATCGTCCACTACCAGCACCCTGTACTTCTCTTCTTTTAACCCAAGGTGATTACCAACGCCCACCTTTGGGGTTTCAGCCCATTCCGAAACGGCTGGTAAATCTAAATCCAGCCAGAAAACGCTGCCTTGACCTAATGTGCTTTTAACATTTAGTTCAGCACCCATTAACTGTACGAGTTTTTGGCTAATTGCCAGACCTAACCCAGTCCCTTCAACCCGGCGCGTTGGGTCGCCAATTTGATGGAACGGCAAAAAGATTTCGGCTAATTGCTCTGGTTCCATCCCGATACCTGTGTCTTCGACAATGAAGCGCATTTTGTAAGTAGGGGGGATTGAGGATTGGGAATTGGGGATTGAGGGCTGGGAAGATGCCCAAATGTAAGGAGATTCTATAGAGATGTTCTCCGGATTAGAGTCTCTCCCTATCGGGCTATCCTCTTTCCCATTCCCCATTCCCCATTCCCCATTCCCTCCTGCATAGCCAACTTTGAAGGTTACCCCACCTGTATCGGTGAATTTAACGGCATTGCCTAGGAGGTTAATCAAGACTTGCCGCAGGCGCCTTTCATCTCCCATCACACGGGAAGGTAGAGTGGACAGTGGTTGATAACGAAAGAAAATATTTTTTTGTTCGGCACCGATACGGACAATTTGGACGATGCTCTCCAGAAACTGAGGCAAGTTAAAATCACTCAGGTAGAGTTCCATTTTCCTGGCTTCGATTTTGGAGAGGTCGAGGATGTCGTTGAGCAGGGTAAGTAAGTGTTCGCCACACTGCTGAATGATGCCGACTTGTTCCTGTTGTTTAGTCCCTAGACTCGGTTCTCGTTTGAGGATTTGGGCGTATCCCAAAATGCCGTTCAAGGGGGTACGCAATTCATGGCTCATGTTTGCCAAGAATTCGGTTTTAGCACGATTAGCGACTTCAGCGGCAACCTTAGCTTGTTTGAGGACAATCTCTGCTTGTTTCCGTTCGGTGATGTCTCGGTTGTACCAAATTCTGCCGTAGCAACTTCCTGAGGGAGAACACACCGAAACCGAGTAAAACTCAATAATGCGTCCATCCTTGAGTTTAAATTCGTTGTAGCTTGTTTTCGTGGGATGAGTATAGAAATCCTCTATCTTGAAAAATTCCTGCGGGTGTTCTAGTTGAGACATTAGCCACTGCCGCAGTTGTTGCTCATCGCTAGCTTGGATAAATTCAATAGGAATATGCCACAACTCACAAAAATGCTGATTGTACGAAGCAACTCGACGATTTTCGTCAAACACTAAAATGCCATCAATAGCTGCTTCTTGTTGAGCTTTGAGCATGACATTGCTGCGAAGTAAATCGTCCTGTTCACAAGAGCGCTCGATCGCGATTTTGGCAAGTTGTGTGGCAATCGTCTTTAGTTCTTGCTCATAATGGTTAGGGGTATGGGGTTCACTGTAGTACATCGCAAATGTAGCCAGCACCTTCCCTTCGGTGGAGAAGATTGGCCAAGATGAACAGGCTCTCAGTCCCTGAGAAAGTGCCAACTCCCGAAAATCCTTCCATAAGGGGTGAATTGCAATATCGTTGACGATTACAGGTTCCCCTCGATAGGCAGCCGTACCCTCCGAACCCGCAACTGCGCCAATCGACAGTCCATTGAGTACCTGGTTATAAGATTCTGGAAGATTGGGAGCAACACCGTGCCGTAGATTTACGCCATTTTTGTCGAGTAGAAGGAAGGAGCATCGGCATCCTGGAGATTGCTGCTCAATTAACTGCGTAAGGCGAGTCAGAATCTCAGAGAGCTTTGCACCTTTAGCAATCATTTCGAGGACATGATTTTGTCCTGATAACAAGGTTTTTTTTCGCTCGCATTCTTGGATATCACGACCTTCAGCCATTAATTTTACGACTTGCCCGGTTGCGTCTTTCAACGGCTTGAGCGAGAAATCAATGGTGATTATGACATCATCTGTTCTCTTGACATCTACGTCATAACGCACGAATTCCTCCGTCGCCGCTAGTGCGATCGCTTGACGCACTTGCTCTTGAGTTTCAGGAGAAATCGTCCACAACTTGGCTTCCCAAAATGGACGATTGATTACCTCTTCTAGTTTCTGCTCAGTGGCATTGGCTGGTGTTTGGTTTGCTTCTAGGAGGGTGCCATCCGTTGTCAGAAGTCCAATGAATTCAAAGCTATGGTCAAGATTCAGATTTGTCTGGGCAATCTTTTGAGCGAACGGTTGATTTTTCCGCAATGTCTCTTCTCCCATCTGATGAACCCTAATTTCCTCTATCTAACACATATTTCTTTTTTCTTAAATTCTTGCGATCGCTTCTTCCTCTTCATTCTCACGTTTGCTAAGTAGGGCTTAGGATTATTCCTAGAATTGCTTTAATTTTAAACAGATTACTTCTGCTTGATTCAAAAGAAAGCTAGATCAAGGGAATTACAGCCGTTTCTAATTGTAGGTAACATAGATTAGGGAGGTTAGCTTACGTGAAAATACTTATTCTTTTTCTACCAAATATTTTTTTACAAGCTCCAGAATTTGTTTTTCTTGAAAACGTTGGGCTAAATCACAGATTTGTTTGACAAACGGGACGAATTTCTCATCTAACTGTTCAAGGCGTTTGGCTTGTTCACTGATACCTTTGATATCGCCCATCATCGCAAGGTCGTACAAGATGGTAAGTTCTGAGGGGGGTGGGGGAACAAGAGTGTTTTCTACTGAGCTAAGAGGAACCTCTAGCTTTTCCCCTTTTTTCTCTTCATAAATCCATTCCAGCCCCAGATGCACCTCTAACTGTCTAAATAAATTTTCGGCTTGTACAGGCTGGGGAATAAAACCATTGCAGCCTGCGGCTAAGCACTCCTGCTGCTTGTACTCAAAGACACTGGCGGATGTCGCAAGTACAACAACATCTTTCAACTCAGGTGATTGCCGAAGTTGGCGAGTCGCCTCCAATCCGCCCATTCTTGGCATCATCAAGTCCATAAAAATTACGTCGGGCTTGGTTGCTAGTGCTTGATAAAGACAATCTTGACCATCTACGGCTTCAATCACCTCAAACCCCAAGGGTAAGAGGAGATTGGCAAGGACAGAACGATTTTCCCACTTGTCATCAGCAATTAAGGCTTTACGCGCACGACCCTGAAAGCCTGCGATCGCTTTTTTATTAGCAACAGCTATATCCTGCCAATCCAATACTTGCGGCAAATCTAAATCCACCCAGAAAACGCTACCTTGACCGAGTGTGCTTTTTACTCCTAGTTTGCCCCCCATCAACTGAACTAACCGTTGGCTAATAGCAAGCCCCAATCCAGTGCCGTTATGCCGACGGCAAGTGTCGCCAATTTGATGGAATGGCAAAAAGATTTCGGCTAATTGCTCTGCTGCCATGCCGATACCTGTGTCTTCGACAATGAAGCGCATTTTGTAAGTTGGGGGAATTGGGAATGGGGAATTGGGAATGGGGAATTGGGAATTGGGGAATTGGGAATTGGGGAATGGGTGACGCTGGTTTACGTCCGGTTCTTCCGAGAAAGGAAGCGCAGACTGGTTGGGGGATTGGGAAGATGCCCAAATGTAGGGAGATTCTGTAGAGTTGTTCTCGGAATCAGACTGTCTTCCCAAGGGGATATCCTCTTCCCGATTCCCGATTCCCGATTCCCCATCCCCTCCTACATAGCCAACTTTGAAGGTTACTCCACCGACATCGGTGAATTTGACGGCATTACCCAGGAGGTTGATTAGGACTTGCCGCAAGCGTTTTTCATCACCTATCACGCCACTAGGCAGTTCTGAGAGCTTCTCGTAACGAAAGGTGATGTTTTTTTGTTCGGCATGGATGCGGACGATTTCGACCAGGTTTTCTAGAAAGTGGGGAAAGGAAAATTCACTAGGATAGAGTTCCATTTTCCCAACTTCGATTTTCGAGAGGTCGAGGATGTCATTGAGCAGAGTGAGCAAGTGTTCGCCGCACTGCTGAATGATGTCTAAGCCTTGTTGTTGCTTAATGCTAAGTGATGATTCTCGTTTGAGGATTTGGGTATATCCCAGAATGCCGTTCAAGGGAGTACGCAATTCATGACTCATGTTTGCCAAAAACTCGCTTTTGGCACGATTAGCTGCTTCAGCGTCTCGTTTAGCTTGCTCTAGGTGGAGATTTTGCTCAGCTAATTGCTGTTTTGTTGTGATTTCTTGTTCAAGGAGTTGGCTTTGAGCTAAGGCAATCCCCACTTGGTCAGCAAGTTGGCGTAAGAGTTCCGTCTCGAAAGCCTCCCACTGTCTGGAACCATCACATTGACGAGCGATTAGCAAGCCCCAGAGTACGTCCCGTTGGAGAATCGGCACGACCAAGTTGACTTTTACATCAAACGGTTGGAGCATTTCGATATAGCCGCTTGGCACTTCAGCTTGATAAAGGGTACTGTTACGCTTTCCTCCCTTGCCATAGGGTTGTAGCGAGGATTCAGCAAGAGAGAGTTCGTTGATATCCTCCCCCAAAAGGCTCTGAAAATCAGTCCCTAGCGCCTCGGTAAGAATGGTTCCCGAACCATCCGGTCGGAGTTGGTAGACTAAAACTTGCTCAACTTGGAGAATACGTCGTACTTCTGTAATCGTGGTTTCGAGAATGGCTTCGAGTTCCAGCGACTGACGGATTTTGAGAGTAATTTCCGCAAATAGCTGCCGTTGTAGAGTTTGGCAGTGTAATTCGGCTTCAGCTTGCTTGCGAGTTGTGATGTCTTCGGCAATCCCAGCTAAACGGTAAACTGACCCTTGTTCATCATGGATCGGAAAGACACGATCGCGTACCCACCGGATTGACTCGTCTGGTCGGACAATCCGATACTCTTCGTCATACTGTCCTTGACCTTGGTATTTTAAGGCAGCGAAGATGCGATCGCGATCAAGCGGATGAATTGCCTCTAACCAGGAACATGGCTGTTGATACAAGCTTTGTGAGGTGCGCCCCCAAATCCTCTCATAAGCAGGGCTAACGTAGATTAACTGGTGGGGTTCTAGCGAACTCATCCAGAAAACCTCATCAATGTTTTCTGCGAGTTGGCGAAAGCGTTCTTCACTGGCGCGTAGTGACGATACCACTTGTTTGCGATCGCTAATATCCGTGTGAGTCCCCACCAACCGCACCACCTCACCCGTTTCGTCCCGAATCACCAAACCGCGTGAGAGTATCCAGGGAACTGAACCATTACAGTGGAGTATCCGAAACTCTAAGTCCCACTGCGATCTTTGACCAACAAAAATTTCCTCCCAACAGGCTTTTACTGCCCCCACATCGTCAGGATGAACCCACTTCATAAATTGCTCAAAGTGGACACCATCCCTGTCTAAGGGGGAGCCAATCAATTGACGATATTGTGGCGAGTAATAGTAGGTGTTTGTCTTCAGGTTGACATCAAAAAGCCCACTGTTATTCGCTTGAATCGCCAGAGCAAACCGCTCCTCACTCTCTCGTAGAGCTTCTTGGGATTTCTGGCGTTCAGTGATGTCCAGCGCCATAGAAGCAACTCCGAGGACATTGTCTTGAGCATCAATCAGGGGTGTATGGTACCACTCACAAACAATGGCGCTACCGTCTTTTTTCAGGCTTTCATGACAAGAATGCCTGCCACCTTTACCGGACAAAAGGTCTTCTTTGATTTGCCTCACCTGTTGAATAGCACTTTCAGGCATAATCAGTTTGGCAACATCACACCCCAAGGCTTCAGCTTTGGTATAGCCAAAAATTGCTTGTGCAGCCGAGTTCCAATCAACAATTTCAAACTCGGTATTCCATTCCACTACCGCCAAAGGCGTGTGCTGAATTAGGAGAGACAGCCGTTGCTGAGACGCTCTTAGCTTCTCTTCGCTCTCGCGTCGGGCAATTTCTGCCTGTTTATGTTCAATCACCTCACATCGCAGTTGATGATTGGATGCCCTTAAAGCAGCCGTTCGCTCTTCAACACGATTTTCCAGCTCAGTATTCTTTTTTGCCAGTTCCTCAAGCGTCTGCTTGTACTTCGTGATATCTTCAACCGTGCCTTCGTAGTAGAGGATAATGCCCTTAGCATCACGGACAGCACGCACATTTTCCGAAATCCAAATCACCGTGCCATCTTTGCGATAAATTTGTGATTCAAATGCCGACACCGCATCATCCTCATGCAACCATCGTTTTAACTCGTTAGACGCTGAAGGGTCAACGTAAAGTTGGTGTCCGATATTGGTCAAACTAGCAATCAGTTCAGCGGGAGATTCATAGCCATAAATCCTTGCCAACGCTGGGTTCGCGCTAAGGTATCGTCCGTCAGGTGTCGCCTGAAAGATACCTTCAACCGCGTGTTCAAAAATATGGCGATATTTTGCTTCACTGATTTGTAACAACTCTGCTATTGTTGCCCGTTCCGTTACTGTCGCTGCCAAGACAAGCGCCGTCACCGCTACAACGTCCATCGAAATTTGTAGGAGTAAAACAGTCCCAGTCCTATCGTGAGCTTCGGTAATGAAAAGACCAATACCGACAGCCGCTTCCCAAACAGCAATGCTCGCGATAAGTAAGGTGCTAAGTACAGCAACTAAGTATCGCAAAAACCGATTTCGAGTCAGGATCATGTTGAGAAAATTTCTAACCGTCGTTTTTAAAAGAGTTGTAGGAATGAATGAGTAAGACAGTAGAGTTTTTAATTTGTAAATCCAAAACTATTAACCGGATAACTAGATGTTGTTGGAATTACTACGCACCACGAATGTAAAAGGGTAGTTTGCGAAGTGAGCTTTCCTCATTCATAGCTCATCATTTCTCAATTCATCAAAATCCACGAATTATTAGGGGTGAGTTTAAATAGACAATAAACTTTCCTACAGGTAGAGAAATTGCAAGGAAAACATATTTGATAAAACAGCAGTTATCTGTTGCTTTTCCTATAGGCTGGTGCTTTATCCGGGAATAAATCACCGATCCCAGCCTCCTCAAATTGATTGACTTACGATAAGCCTGATTTAAGATCAACTGACAACTGACCAAGAATGGTGGCGTGGTGTTGCCTCCCGCCCTGATGAAGGAATAGCATAACGCCACCGATCGTTGTGAGTGATTGAGGAGTGAAGAATCATGCAAGAACTAAAGCCAACTACGAAGGTTACGCCTAAACAGCGTGAAGAAACGCTCAAGAACACTGACGAGGCAAGAGGTGGGCTTTGTCAACGGGCGTGGGTTGAAATTGATCATGGGGCATTATCCGATAATGTGCGGCAACTGAAGACGCTTTTGACTCACCCGACGCAACTGATGGCGGTGGTGAAAGCGGATGCTTATGGTCATGGTGCAGTGATGGTTGCCCAAACGGCGCTAGAAGCGGGTGCGGCTGGACTTTGTGTTGCTACATTGCCCGAAGGAATTCAACTTCGGGAAGCTGGAATTTCAGCACCAATCTTGCTTTTGGGGGCGACGAATACGCCAGCGCAAATTGAGGCGATCGCACATTGGCAGTTACAACCGACGATTTGCACCCCTCAGCAAGCGTTGGTGTTTTCGGAAACGCTTGGGGATTTGAAAACAACACTGCCAGTGCATCTAAAGTTAGACACGGGAATGTCGCGCTTAGGGATGCCTTGGCAAGAGGCAACGCAGTTCGTGCAATTGGTACAGCGGTTGCCTTATCTGGAAATAAAGAGTGTCTACTCTCATCTGGCTACGGCTGACAGTCCTGACCCTACAGTGATGAGATTACAGCATCAGCGGTTTGAAGAAGCGATCGCTCAGCTTCATAAAGCGGGTATCACTCCCCCTAGTTTGCACTTCGCGAACTCGGCTGCCACCCTCGCTGACCCAGCATTGCACTACGATTTAGTACGGGTAGGGCTTGCCCTTTATGGACTTTACCCCGCTGAACATTTGCGACCTGTCGTTGACCTTAAGCCAGTGATGCAGGTAAAAGCACGGGTAACCCAAGTCAAAACAATTCCCCCTGGAACGGGTGTCAGCTACGGTTACCAATTCATTGCTGATCGAGAACTGCGCCTTGCCGTTGTTGGGATTGGCTACGCTGACGGCATCCCTCGCAACCTCTCCAACAAGATGAAGGTACTGATTCGAGGTCAACAGGTGCCGCAAATTGGGGCGATTACAATGGATCAACTAATGCTTGATGTTAGTGCAATTCCCGACTTACAAACCGAGGAAGTCGTAACGCTAATCGGACAGGATGGAAATGCTCAAATCTCTGCTGATGATTGGGCACAATCGTTGGGAACAATTTCTTGGGAAATTCTTTGCAGCTTCAAGCATCGATTACCGCGTGTAGCTGTTGCTAAATAAGAAGCATATTTCTTGCTTGTAGGACGGGCTTTCCGGCCCGTCCAGATTAGGCAAATTAGTCGTTAGCGCTAACGGCTTAGCCACCGCTAATTTTCGCTTTGTAACCAAGCTGTATCAGAACTTCAACAAGCTTCTGAGTATGGTCACCTTGAATTTCAAGGCTATCGTCCTTAACTGTGCCACCACTACCACACTGATTTTTGAGTTGTTTGAGTAGCTGAGTTAAAGTTTCAGGTTTAACTTGAAAACCAGTAATTACTGTTACTGTTTTTCCCTTACGACCCTTACGTGAAGCTTGGACTCTTAGATTTTGCTGGTTAGGCGGTAGTTCCTGAACAGAGCGTTCAACAGCCGTGGGAGTGCTAGTAGAACCAAACTCACTATAGACAATTCGATTGCCAGAAGAATGCGAGTCGGAAGACTTATTTTTGGATTTTGATGAAGCCATATCTAGTAATGTCTCTAACAGCAATTTTACTTAACTAAGCGCAATTCTACTGTCCCGATCTGTTCCCTCTAAACAGGAAGTAGAGTGAATTTTTCTTGAACCTTTTCCTTTTCTGTTTGGAGGCAGTCCTCTAAACCATCCTGATCATAGGAGATGTCCCTTGAACACTAAGAGTATTCACTTAAGCTCGAATCCGATACGGCGGATTCATAACACAGGTACATCAAGCGGCTATCACTCCTTTGGACTAATTCCTCAGAGCTAAAAACAATCATCCAGTCGATTGAAGCGACTGCATGAATTGCGATCGCTTTCGTTCACCGTACCTTGAGAATAGCTCGATACCACACCTCCTTAAAGCACGGCCATACTGCTACCCACCAGGATTCATGCATCATGAGTACTACTCTGAACACCACTTCGACCCCTAGCTGCGAACAACTAAGCCAAACTCGACAGAGAATTGACAACCATATCCACAGTATTGACATCCATCCAGACCGTCGAGCTGGTTCCTACCCCTACTATTTGTTCCACGACGCTGGACAAGCCGTTCACGGGACAGTACTCATGTTTCATGGCTTCAGTGGTGTTCCTCATCAGATGTGGCATCTAGCAGACTACTTGTTTCGGAATGGATTTAATGTCTATCAGGCAACCCTCGCTAACCATACCTTTCTCCCTGCCGCGAAATATTGGCCCCAAGTCGATCTCAAGCCTGAGATTCTGAATCCCTTGCGGGAAAAGGTGCAGCAAGACCCTGTGTTACAAAATTACTTAGCCAATTTTGCCGCACAACCGGATTCTCAAAGCCCTAGTCCTCAACAACAAGCTGCCTTGGTAGCACGGCTACTGATGCTTGAGCCGCGTTTATTGGAGATTGTGGCAGCCGCAGAAAATGAGACTGACCCGAACTTTGAGCGCTACTTTGATTCGTCTCACATGGATTTTTTGACGGATGCACAAGCACATCTGGCAGAACTAGAGGCGATGCCTGGACCAATTTTCACAGTGGGGTTATCAGTTGGTGGTGCAACCGCACTTGCCCTAGCCGCTGCTAGACCAGACCGCATTCAGCGAGTCGTTGCCTTTGCACCACTGCTGAAGGTTTATGACCCACAACGCGAACGATACATCGAGTTAGCTGGTCCCTTGGATATCAGTGAGACAGGTTGGGACCCTTCCCTACGTTTTCCTGTAGGCGCATTTACAGCAGCCGCTCGATTTGGTGCGTTTGTGCGGCAACCTAAAAACATCAGTGTCCTAAAGAACATTCCCACGTTTCTGCCTCTGACAGAAAATGAAGATGCCGCCCATGTTCAGACTAACCTAGACTTTTTTGAAGCGATCGGCGGCAAGAACAAGGGGCATTCCTGTTATCTCTACCCTGCGAGTGATTTGGTACCACACCCAATGGTAGACCCGACGATTGTTAGCCAAGGAATGACGAATCGTTTTTGGCAAAGTCTCTACCAGGAAACCTTCCGCTTTCTATGTACTGGTGCGATCGATGCTGGCAACATGAGTAATCTGGAGCAAGACCCTAACTTACCGCAGGTGCCACCGCTTAATTCATGAAGTTGGGGAGTTGGAGAGGTAGGGAGCTGGGAAGGTGGGATAGAAATTACTCTCTCATCTCCCTTAACTTCAATGGCACTGACCTAAGGGGAAATGAGCGAGTCCAGCAGTCCAAAAAATTTCTCGATTAGAGTTGTGCTTTATGCAATAACACTGATAAACTGCCCCTTCATCAGTACCGATATAGCAATCAGCAGTCAGCTTTGGGTCAAATCGCTTCTAGCTAGGGAATTCTCTTGTCCCATTAATGTCCTAACATTTGTGGCTACTGCCATAACACCTTGTGCAGGGGGACTGGGGGCGGCACTCTGCCCCCACCGGAGATGAGAGTGAGGAGGGGGTTTGGGGGGCAACGTCCCCCAATCCGGGTTTTTCCAACAAACGATTACTTTTCGCTTAAGAAGAGTGACATTCCCCCTAAGTCCGATAAGCAAGAGCAAAGCGGTCAATACCTGCTAAGTCTGGAACTATCTGAACCTGGCAATAACTACCTTGCTGATGCAGCAGATGGACAACGGTATCAGCTTGCCCTGCCATCATTTCAATTAACCAGATACCACCAGGCTGTAGGTAGTTCGGCGAGATTTCAATTAGCTGCCGAATGCAATCTAGACCATCAATACCACCGTCAAGGGCGAGATGCGGTTCATGGTCACGCACTTCTGGTTGCAGCTCTTGTAGCCAACTGCTGGGGATGTAAGGAGGGTTTGCGACCATGCCACTCACCTGACCTTTGAGAGCGTCGAGAGGTTCCCACCAAGAACCTTGATGGAACTGAATTCGCTCTTGCAAGCCAAGCTGTTGAGCATTAAGTTGAGCAATGGCTAGAGCGTCATTACTGTAATCAACAGCGTGAATTGTGGCGGTTTTAAACGAGTCTGCTAGCCCAAGCGCGATCGCACCACTGCCAGTTCCTAAATCCACCCAATGCCCTGATTCTAGCTGTGGAGTTGAACTATTCTTCACAGCATCCACAGCTAAGTCAATCAGATACTCTGTTTCTGGGCGAGGAATTAGGACAGCCGGTGAAACATTTAGGGAAAAATGACGCCAAGGAGTTGCTCCAACCAGGTATTGAATTGGCGATCGCTCATAAAGACGTCGGTGCCATAGCTGAGATAGCACCGACAGAGGATATCGTAATTCAATTTGCGATCGCGCTTTGAAGGACTCTAAACGTAGCGTCAGCGAGTCAAGCCCAGCCACTTCTTGCAACAGCCAGTCTACTTCTGCACTAGGAATCCCCACCTCCACAGCAGATTTTTGGGCATCATGATGCCACTGCCAGAGTTCCCCTCCTGTTACAACAGGACATGCTGGAGAGTTTTGGCTTTTAAAACTCTTTTTTAGCATCACGACTGCCCAAACCTTACATCCTTATTGCTGTGGACGTTGAGGTGCAGCAGGAGCTTGCTGTGAACCTTGAGAAGCGGAGAGACCACGTATGTATTCTAAAGATTCCCGCGATGGCACAAGTACGATGTTATTCAACTGCTCATTATTGCTACTTTGCAAGGTCTGAATTACGCCCTCCAGAGTCACAGCTTCCACCTTGACTGTGGATGCCATGTTCGGCTGTTGCTGCTTAAAGCGGTCTACCAATCCCTGCAATTGCTCTTTCTCAAAGAAGAAAGGAATAACCTGCTGACCATTCTGCTGAATCGTTAAATACCCCTGATCTTCACCACCTTTCGCGACAAACAAGGGTGTACCTTGGAATTGTTGCGCTTGCTGACCACTTTGGGTCATCAATGCCTGTGCTGACTGTACCTGCTGCTGCACAGGAATGAAGGCAAAATCCAAGCCTTGTGGCTTGTTCTGATTTTCTCGATCTAGCTGGTAAACTTCCCCTAGCGAGACAGGCACAACTTGCACAGTTCTGCCCAGTTCAGGACTTTCCGCCTTCAACCGCTCAACAAAACTTTGAGCATCCCGTTGGCTAATAAAGACACCTGCAACTGACACAGCTTGATTTTGGTTTTGTCCCTGTCCCTGTGGCACTGAGGCTACTAGAGGTGACCCTTGTGCATCAGTGACAGTAAAGACAGGTACAGAGCGCAGCTTTTGAAAAACCTGATCTTCTGTCAATGCTAGCGCCCGCAGATTTTCTGTAGAGAAGGAGCCTATCAGCGCACTCCCGACTAAACCTAATATTGCGCTCAAGCGAACCAATGATTTCATCAAAATTACCTCAGCGTTTGACCTTAGATACCTCGTCACAATAGAATACCGCTCTCGCAATAGGATGACATATTGAGACGATTTAGTGAACTCACTGCATCCAATTCAGATTTTTCCACCCTATCGATTTTGCGGGCTAATTTCCACCGTTAACTCTTAATTTTTTAGTAACTCTACAGTGACCCTTTTTTTTGGGTCAATTTTCCTGACTCTGTTCAATATCGAATGTTCCATCCGCTATCTTGATGATCGGTGAATTAAGACGCTCAAACCCAACCTTAGAGTCTTAGCTCTGAAATCAAGAAAATTTATGTCGAATAACACTTTATTTGTCGTCATAACAAATTATTGTCGTCCTGAATAAGGAAGCTAGATGCCTTAGTATAAGGTAATTCTAGCCATTTTTTTAGACGCAGCTATCGCCAAGTAAATTAACAAATTAAGTGGCGTTTTCTAAAAACATAACAATTTACATGTCGCTTTTTTAAAATCTACTCAATTTGAAAGGTCGGCATTTTTTAACAAATTAAGTGTCAGTTTTTATATCAGATGGAGTAAGATACTCTTTGAGTTAGTACGTTAGTTCTACCTTGATAAATGGTGTGCTGAGTCATACTGTCGCTGTTGTCTTGAACAACAGAGGCGCACCGACACGAGTGAGCCTCTTTGAACAACTGCGCGTGTGTGACTGCTGATGAAAGCCTTTTCACGCAGGAGCATCTCTATGACTGAGATTTCGTCTGACCCTCAAAGACTCCCTAATGCTTCGCTATCAGACCTTCTCCCGATTCTCTCTGTAGATGAAGATGATGACTACGCAGAAATCCAGGAGGGAGAACAAGAGAGAGAAACCAACGAAATTGTAACTGGGCCACTCTCAGATGAAGCTCAGCTCAAGATGGAGGTAATCGAGAGTCTCCTTGCGAATTGCGATCACAAAACCTACGGGCAAAAACTAAGGGAAGCAGCAGACAAACTCGGCAAATCTGTTCGCAGTGTCCAGCGACTTGTCAAGAAGTACGAGGAACAGGGTATATCTGCCATCACAAGCACTGAGCGTTCTGATAAGGGTAGCTACCGGATTAGCTCTGACTGGCAAAAGTTCATTATTAATACCTACAAGCAAGGAAACAAAGGGAGTCGGAAAATGACTCCGGCTCAGGTAGCAATTCGGGTAGAAGGAAGAGCCAGAGAGATAGGTTTAGAAACATACCCTAGTCACATGAGCGTGTACCGCGTTCTCAATCCCCTGATTGAGCAGAAAGAAAAGAAACAGAAGGTACGGAATGTAGGATGGCACGGTTCGCAAGTGTCTCATCAAACTCGCGCCGGACAAACTTTGGAGCCAAGATACAGCAACCATACCTGGCAGTGCGACCACACCAAACTAGATATTATGCTGGTCGATCAGTATGGCGAACCTCTGGCTCGTCCTTGGCTAACGAAAATTACCGACAGCTACTCCACCTGTATCATGGGGATTCTTCTGGGTTTCGATCCCCCCAGTTCTCAAGTAGTTGCCTTGGCATTACGCCATGCTGTTTTGCCAAAACAATATGGAGCTGAATATAAACTCAATTGCGAGTGGGGAACTTATGGCGTACCAGAAAACCTATTTACTGATGGTGGTAAAGATTTTAAATCCGATCATCTGAGGCAGATTGCCTTTCAGCTTGGGTTTGAACGCCATCTCCGCGCTCGTCCCAGTGAAGGGGGTATCGAAGAGCGGGGTTTTGGAACGATCAATACAGACTTCCTCTCCGGATTCTGGGGATATGTCGGTTCAAATTTACAACAACGCCCCGAATCAGCCGAGAAAGATGCTTGCTTTACTCTACGGGAACTTGACCAGTTATTTGTGCGCTACATTGCCGACAACTACAATCAACGCCTCAGTCCGAAAGATCGGAGTCAGACACGCTTTCAGCGTTGGGAAGCGGGTTTATCGCCTCGTCCGACACTGATGCGCGAACGAGACTTAGATATCTGCTTAATGAAGAAGACTCGGCGCAGCATTTACAAAGGCGGGTATCTGAACTTTGAGAATTTGCGTTATCGGGAAAGCTATCTAGAAGCGAATGAGGGGGACACTGTCCTTGTCCGCTATGACCCCAGAGACATTACAACTATCTGGGTATACGGTTTGGAAAAAGGAAAAGAGGTTCTTTTAGGTGCGGCTCATGCTCTGGACTTAGAAACGGAGCAGGTTTCTTTAGAGGAGGCAAAAGCGGCTAGTCAGAGAGTTCGTAAAGCTGGCAAAACCATTAGTAATCATAATATCCTCTCGGAAGTGCGTGATCGCGATGCCTTCATTGAGCAAAAGAAAAAAAGTAGACAGCAGCGCAAACGGGAAGAACAGGTGCAGGTACAGCAAGTTAAACCCATATCTCAAAGCGTTGAGCCAGAGGTTGAATCCCCTAATCAAGACGCCCAACCTCAGAGCCAAAAACCGAGGGTTTTAAACTACGACCAACTTCGTAGAGATTTCGATTGGTAGATTTTCAGGCGAAATAATTTTGGGCAATCACTACAACGTTAAGCTTTTTCCCGGTTCAAAGAGGATTGAGGCAAATGGCAAGAGACGATTTTAGGCAACTAAAGGGGTTGGTGCAAAAACTCTGGAAAGACGAGCCGATTCCTGATGAATTACAACCCATAATCGAGAGACTGGCTGCTGAAACCTACGTGGAGCGGGATTTGATGACACTCATTCATGAATGGTTGGACTCTCAGCGTTTATTTAGAAAATCAGGGCGAATCATTGCGCCTCCAGGAACTGGAAAAACAGTAACTTGTGAAGGCTATTACCTGTTGAATAGACCGCAGAAAAGATTGGGACAGCGCGATATCGTGCCTGTTTTATATCTAGAAGCGACTCCAGATTGCTCGATCAGCGATTTATTGGTGCTGATTCTCGAAGCTCTTAAGGGTGATTCAGTAGGACAACCAACCTACCTTCGGAAGCGAACGCTTGACCTCCTCAAGGCTTCTAAGGTGGAAATGATTTTGTTCGATGAAGCTAACTTAATGAAAATTACTGCTTTAGGGGAACTAGCGCGAATTTTCAATCAGTTGAAGATTTCAATTATTTTGGTGGGGACAGAGGAGCTAAATAATCTCGTTACGCGCAAAGAGTACATTCACGACCGCTTTAAGAAGTGTTATCGCTTTGATGTTTTAACTAGGGGAGAGTTTAAGCAAATGGTAGAAACGTTGGAAGCAGAAATTTTACAGCTACCCGTCCCCTCAAATCTGGCAGTTGAGGGAATATTAGAGAAGCTATATCTAAAAACGAGCGGAAAAATACGCCATTTAGATTGGGTTCTCAGAGAAGCTACTATTTTCTCCCTAAGAAAAGGATTTAAGCAGGTTGACAAGGCAACTTTGTTTGAAGTTTTGGAACGATTTGAGTGATGGATAGAGAGAACCAGCAACCTCAGCGTTTTGCCGTTGAACTTCTAGAAGGAGAAAGCCTCAGCCATTTTCTGGGGCGCTTCCGTCGAGCAAATTCCTTAACAATTACTGCATTGGGTAAGATAACAGGGCTTGGTGCAGTGGTGGGACGATGGGAAAAGTTGTACCTGAATCCGTTTCCTTCTCGGCAGGAGTTGGAGGTGTTAGCGGATGTCGTGATGGTTGATGCGGATAGGCTCGCTCAGATGCTACCGCCCACAGGTGTAACGATGAAGCCAAGACCCATTCTGTTATGTGCGGTTTGTTATGCAGAAAACCCCTATCATCGGATTGAGTGGCAGTTTAAGGAGCGACGGGGATGCGATCGCCATCAGTTGCGCTTATTAGTGAAATGCACTAACTGTGAGACTCCGTTCCCGATTCCAGCATTATGGGTAAAAGGGGAATGTCCGCATTGTTTTTTGCCGTTTGCGACGATGGCGAAACGGCAGAAGCGCTGTTGAACCGAGAGCCCCGTATTTGCTAGAGCTTGCTCCCCAGATAGGCAACCAAACCCGATTACAGCGATGGGAAACTAAGTTAACTTCTGCTCCCCGCCTAATGCGGGAAGAGGATTTAGATATTTAGACTTTACTGTGGGGGTGAACATTACACCGTCACAAGCTAAGTTAAATCAATTAAGATTAGTTGGTTAGGAGGCTTCTCCTACCTAAAGCTGAATGGCAAGGCGCTCCTACTTATAAGAGCCTTGGGCGAAGATATTCTGAGCATTAGGAGGAGAGGAGTAGCACTCATCCCGTCCCTTTATCCTGGTAACTGAAAATGGATGCAACTCTTCAAGTCCAGTTTCAACTGTTCTCTCTATCGCTATTACTCGCTAGCCGCCAAGAGCAACAGGGTAAGTTGATTGCTCCAATACCAGTACAGAATGAGGCGAGTCGGGGACTTGAGCTATACGGGAAACATGGAGGCAGCAAAAAATTGAGGCTGTCCCAAGCTCTTGCAGAGGGAAGCCCAATAACCGCCAAAGACCTTGATGAGATGCTGGATTTTTTTGAAAATACGGAAATAGACCAGAGCAATCCAGGGTGGGGAGACAACGAGTTTCCTTCAGTGGATTGGATTCGCTGGCAACTCATGGGAGGCATTGCGGGTTGGCACTGGGCAAGAACTACGAAGGAGCTAGCAAGTACTATGGGCGAAAAGCTCTAAGCAGATAGTAGTGCGATCGCTCCCTACCTGTAGATTTGCCTGAGAGCGGTTATGCATATTGCCTGCAAAAAATCAACTGTAATGCCAAACTAGTTAGAAGTGATTTACGCTCGGTTAGTGGGAACACTAAGGGAGTAGCGCGATCGCTCTAGCCAGTTTTCGGAAGTGTTGAATGTCCCGCAACGAAGCGAACACTAGAAAAGAGTTAATCGATAAGGCATTAGAGAAAGCTGGATGGAGTCTAGACGATTCCAACCAGGTGGGGATTGAAATCCCAGTCGATGGGTATGATGCAGCACCTTGGAATGGAGTTACTGATTACTGCCTCTATCTGCCGAATGGGGAAGTGATTGCTGTTGTTGAGGCGAAGCGACAAAGCCGCGACCCAAGGGTGGCAGAACAGCAGGTTAGGCATTATGTAACGGAGATTGAGAAGCACCAGAGTTTTCGTCCCTTTGCCTTTATGAGCAATGGGGATAGGACGTTCTTTTGGGATGTGGGGAATGAAAACAAGCGTCCGGTGGCTGGGTTTTTCTCCCTGAGAGATTTACAGAATTTGCTCTACATCCACCAGAATAAAATTCCCCTGCAACAGTTGAGCGTTAATCTTGCGATCGCAAACCGCACTTATCAGCAAGAGGCAATTGGGCGAGTTAGCGAACGGTTTGATGAGGGGCATCGACGGGCGCTGCTGGTGATGGCGACGGGGACGGGGAAAACGCGCACGATTATGGCGCTGATTGAAGTGTTCCTGAGAGCGAATCAAGCGCGGACGGTGCTGTTTGTGGCGGATAGAGATACGTTGGTTAGGCAGGCGCTAGACGATAATTTTAAGGTTTATCTGCCGAACGAGCCACGCGATCGCATCCGTACCTACAACGTTGATTACAGCAAGCGGCTGTATGTGGGGACGCTGCAAACCCTGGTTAAATGCCACAAAAAGTTCACCCCTGGCTTCTTTGACCTGGTGATTTTTGATGAGTCTCATCGCTCGATTTACAACCAGTTCCGGGAGGTGGTGGAATATTTCGATGCGCGGATTATTGGACTAACGGCAACGCCAGCAGATTTTATTGAGCGCAATACGTTCCAGGTGTTTCGCTGCACTGGCAATCCTCCCGTTCCGACGTTTAATTATCCCTATCGAAATGCAGTTAATGAAGGCTATCTGGTCGATTACAGCCTTCGTCAAGCACAGACTCACTTTCAACGGGAGGGGATTCGGGGAGCAAACCTTTCGGAAGAAGACCGCAATACGTTGATTCAGCAGGGACGTGACCCCGATGAGATTGATTATGAGGGGACGGAATTAGAGCGCACTGTCAGCAATAAGGATACGCTGCGGAAACAGTGGGAAGAGATTATGGAGGTTTGCCATAAAGATGAGTCGGGGCAGTATCCGGGTAAGACGATTGTATTTGCGGTGAGTCAAGACCACGCTTTGCGGTTGGCAAGCGTGTTCGAGGAGATGTATCCCCAGTATCCAGATATGGTGCAGGTGATTACCTCCCAGATGGAACGCACGGATGATTTGATTGACCGATTCAAGAAGGAGGAGATGCCTCGCATTGCCATTTCTGTAGATTTGCTGGATACGGGGGTGGATGTGCCGGAGGTGGTGAATCTGGTGTTTATGAAGCCTGTCCATTCTGTGATTAAGATGCAGCAGATGATAGGACGGGGGACGCGCAGCCATGAAGCTTGTCGGTATTTGCATCGGCTTCCTCATGGGCATAAGGATGAGTTTCTAATTATCGACTTCTGGGAGAATGACTTTGATAAAGACCCTAGTGAGGAGACGGTTACTCAAAATCTGCCCGTTACCGTGAAGATTTTTAACACGCGGTTGAAGCTGCTGGAGCATTATCTGAATGACCAGCAATCTGCTGATTGCCAGCAGGTAATTGCGGATTTACGGCAGCAGATTGGGCAAATTCCTCGCGATGCGTTTAGCGTCCAGCAGGTTTATTCTCAGGTTGAGGAGGCTTGGATGGATGGGTTTTGGCGGTATTTGACTCAGCGTAAGATTGATTTTCTCCGCACTCAGGTTGCGCCGTTGTTGCGATTTGTGGCAGGGGTGGATGTGGCAGAGGCGACGTTTACGAATAAGGTGGAACGGTTGAAGCTGGAAATTCTGACGGATGGGGCAAAACCGGGGACGTTGGAATCGATTGCAGAGGATGTAAGTTATTTACCAGAAGATATATTTAAGGACGCCAAGCGTGGAAAATCAGCGCAGTTTTGTTTATCCCATCGCTTGCGAAGTGCAACACCAGAGGAGTTAAATCAAATCATTACTGATTTGGCGCAAGTAATGAAAAATCGCCGCCAGCGTAAGAGTTCTTTTGTTTATCTCGATCTGGCAGATTCTATTGCCGTTAGTGGTTATATCACGTTGGGCGAAGGTGGAGAGCAGGTTTATGTGGAGGAATACCGCCAGCGGGTTGAGGGGAAGGTGTTGGAGATTGTCGAGACTCACCCAACGATCGCGGCAATTCGCAACGGGGAAGTGGTGACGGATTTACAACTGGTGGCATTGGAGAGGACGCTGCGGCAAGAGTTGGGTGGGGGGAACGTGCAGTTGTCGGAGTCGAATATCCGCAAGGCGTTTAATTTGAAGGTGAATAGTTTGCTGGCGTTTTTGCGGGAGTTAATGGAGATTGAGGCATTGCCGGATTATCAGGAGGTGGTGAGGCGGAATTTTGAGGAGTTTATTGTTCAGCGTCCGTTTAATGCGAATCAAGTTCGGTTTTTGAGGGCGGTGCAGAATGTGTTTTTGAAGAATCGGCGTTTGGAGGTGGCAGATTTGTATGAGGAGCCGTTGGATAGGTTTGGGGAAGATGCTGTAGAGCGGTGGTTTACTGAGAAGCAGGTGGATGAGTTAATTGAATTTGCTGAACACTTTGCGGCTTAGAAGTATAAACATAAATACCTAATTTTATTGGTTGATAAGGAAAAGCAGCGTTATTAATTATGGAAATGAAGGATTTATTCCCAGGATATTACCGTTTAAGCAAAGAGGAATTTGCTGAACTTTGGGGAAAATGTGTATTTATTCTAGATACTAATTGTATTTTAAATTTATACCGTTACAACGAAGAAACTCGCAAGGATTTTATTAATGTTTTCCGTAAGATAGAGAGTCGCTTATGGATTCCTCATCAAGTTGCTCTTGAATTCCAAGAAAATCGCACCACAGTAATCAATGAACAGGAAAATAAATTTATAACTATAAAACAGATATTGAATACAGAAAAATCTGAGATTAAAGGAAAACTTCGTAGATTTTCTGTAAATCATGAGAGTTTCCTTTCAAAGCTAAACAAATTGTTTGATGAGTTTTTAGAGGAAATCAAACTTATTGAGAATCAACAACTTAAGTTAGAGGAGCAAGATTATATCAGAGATATCATCGATGACCTTTTTAAAGGCAAGATTGGTGAACCTCCAACTAAACTAGAACTAGAAAACATATATAAAGAAGGAGAGGAAAGATATAACATCAACTATCCTCCTGGCTTCAAAGACAAACAACTTAAAAAGCAAAAGCAAGAGCAAAAGCAAGAAGACGCCTATCTCTGTAATGGAATGTCTTTTAGGAAAGAATATGGGGACTTGATTCTCTGGAAAGAAATTCTCAAGGAGGTAAAGACTCGCCCGTGGACACACATTATATTTATCACTGATGATGCGAAAGAAGACTGGTGGCGTTACGAGCAAGGAAAAACCATTGGTGCGCGTCCTGAATTAGTTGAAGAAATTTGTAAAGCTGGAGCGTCTATCTTCTATATGTATACTCCAGAGCGTTTTTTAAAATTTTCTAAAGAATACATTGAAGTAGATGTCAAAGAAGAGTCTATACAACAAGTAGAAGAAATTTCTGCTATTAGAAATGACCTATTAAATGAAAGCTTGGCAACTAGAGTATCCAAAGCTGAACAAGCTGTTTTAAGATGGCTAAAGTCAGAGTATCCTGATGATGAAATTATTCAATCTCCTAATCGAAAAATTGATTTTTTGCGTTTAACAGAAGATAATTCTAAGATTGGATATGAAATTAAATACATGGCTCACCATTCAATGTCTCGCATGTTGCAAAGTATAGAGAGTTATATAACGAATTTTTCTAATCTAGAACTAGATGAGCTTCAGGTGATTTTGATAACTAATAATTATGTATATGGCAAGGCTCTTCAAAGGAACTTAATGGATAATATTCAAAAAACAATTGCGAAATGTGCCATGATGATTCAGGCAAATACAATGAATCAGAGCATTAAAAATCTTGGTGTAATTATTGGTGTTTTATATTCAGTTTATGACAATGGGGAATTTACAGAAACCACATTTGATCCGATGAAAATTATTCAAAATATGGATATGGATATGGAAGGAATGTAAATGCATTTTGCTAGATATGCAACCAAACGCAAATCTCCGAAATTATGCTCACTGACCCTGAACTGCGATCGCAAGTTGACCAAATTTGGGATAGATTATGGTCGTCGGGACTCTCCAACCCGATGGACTCCATCGAACAATTCTCTTACCTGCTGTTCCTCAAACGCCTCGATGATGCGGAGAATCAGCGGGAAAAACAACTCAAACGCCGCAATAAACCCTTTGAACCACAAATTAAGCCAGAATTGCGTTGGTCGCACTGGATTAACTTTAAAGCAGACGAGGCGCTGAAGCACGTTCGAGAGGAAGTCTTTCCCTGGTTGCGGACGGCGGGAACTCAAGGGAGTTCTTTTGAGCGGTATATGCAGAATGCTGAGTTTAAAATCAGCAAACCGGGGACGTTGATTGAAGTCTGTAACCTGATTGATGCACTGAAAATCTCGGAACAGAATCAGGATGTTCAGGGGGACTTGTACGAGTACCTGCTGAGTAAACTCAACGCCGCAGGACGTAACGGACAGTTTCGCACGCCTCGCCATATTATCCGCATGATGGTGCAGATGGTTGACCCCAAACCAAAGGAACGAATTGGGGACTTGGCGGCGGGGACTTGTGGGTTTTTGGTCAATGCCTACGAGTACATCCTAGAACAGCACAGCGAACCGGATGAGCAGGGGAAACCGCAGTTAATTGGGGATTTACTCAGTGACGAGGAACGGGAGTTTTTACAAACTGAGGCGTTTACTGCCTATGACAATGATGCCGGAATGACGATGTTGCGGATTGGTTCGATGAACCTGATGCTGCACGGAATTAAGCACCCCCGCTTTTTCTACAAGGATACGCTGTCTAAGTCGTTCAACGATGAGAAAAGCTTGGATGTGGTGCTGATGAATCCCCCGTTTAAGGGAAAGATGGATGAGTCGGATATTAACCCCACCTTGCCAACCAAGTGCAAGAAGACAGAACTGCTATTTTTGCACCTGATTGAGCGAGTGTTGGATATGGGGGGACGCTGTGCGGTAATTGTGCCGGATGGCGTGCTGTTTGGTTCGAGTAAGCAACATCAGGAGATTCGCAAGAAGATTATTGAGACTCATCGCCTGGATGGGGTGGTGTCGATGCCGTCTGGGGTGTTTAAACCGTATGCGGGTGTTTCGACGGCGGTGCTGCTGTTTACTCGTGGCGGTACGACGGACAAGATTTGGTTCTATGACATGGAACACGATGGGTTTTCGCTGGATGATAAGCGGCAACCTGTAGCGGAGAATGATATCCCCGATATTCTCACCTGTTGGAAGAATCGGTTTAATCCTGATTTCACAACGCAAAGAGCGCAACGCCTAACTGAGTTAAAGTTGCAGATTGCGCCGTTGAAAGCTGAACGGTTGATACTGCTCAAGGAAATCAATCGCCTGACGTTTGAGAATGCGATCGCACCCGCCGATGATGAGCCAACCCGCCTCGCTTTGGAAGCGGATAGGCAACGACTGGCACAACTGCACGAGCAAATGGCACCCCTGCAAGCGGAAATCAATCAGTTGAATCGCCAGTTTTGGGTGACAAAGGCACAGGTGAAGGCGAATAAATACGACCTTTCAGCGAGTCGTTACCGTCAGATTGAGCAGGATGAGCCTTATTATGAGTTGCCGCAGGTGACGATGGAGCGATTGCTGAAGTTAGAGCATGTGATGGCGATTGAAGTAAAAGAACTAATGCTCTACTTAGAATCATAAGCGAGATTATTGATAGTGTAATGGTAACTGAAACCCAAAAATTACCTGACGGTTGGCAATGGATAAAGCTAACTGAAATAGCAGAGCGAGGAAATAAATATGCTATTGTTGATGGTCCATTTGGAGCATCAATCAAGCAGTCAGATTATCTAGATTGTGGGGTTCCACTTATCAGAATTCAAAACATATCTAAAGATGGCACGTTTATTAATAAAGGTTTTTTATATATCTCTGAAGAGAAATATAGGGAGCAGATTAGAAGTGCTGTTAAAAAAGATGACATCTTAGTTTCACGGGTAGGAACGATAGGAAATGTTTGTATTTATCCAGGAATATTTGAAAAAGCTTTGTTATCAACCACTGGTGTGTGCAAAATATCTATAAATAAGAGAATTGCCGATATTAATTTCGTTTATTTCTTCATGCTAAGTGAAGATTATAAAAACCAGCTAATTTCAAACGCATCAGAAAGTGTACAAAAATATATTACTCTCGATACATTAAAAGACTCAGAGTTACCTTTCCCGCCGCTGGCAGAACAAAAGCGGATTGCTGCGATCGCACAAAAAGCCGACAGACTCCGACGCACCCGACGCTACGCCCTACAACTCAGCGACACCTACCTGCAATCCGTCTTTTTGGAGATGTTCGGCGACCCTGCCAGCAATCCCAAAGGATGGAATATAGAGGTTTTTAGTAAAAAACTAGAATTTATAACAACTGGTTCTAGGGGATGGGCGCAGTATTACTCTAATCATGGAAATATATTTCTTAGGGTTCAGAATTTAGGTAAGAACGAATTGCTATTAAACGATGTAGCATATGTTCAAAACCCTAATACAGTAGAAGCAAAAAGAACGTGCGTTAAAAGTGGCGATTTGCTAATTTCCATGACCGCAGATTTAGGGCGAACTGCTGTTATTCCTCCAAATTTCCCAGAAGCTTATGTTAATCAACATGTAGGCATTGTTAGGCTCAAAGAAATCAATCCAGTATTTATCTCTGCTTTATTAGCTTCAGATGCAGGGAAAAAACAATTTGATGCTCTAGACAGAGAAGGAGTAAAGTCAGGATTAAACTTCGATGATATCCGTAGTTTAAAAATTATTGTTCCACCTCTCCCCCTCCAAGAAAAATTCGCCCAAATCGTCCAAAAATTTGAACGCCTCCGCACCCAACAACGGGAAGCCGAACGCCAAGCAGAGCATTTATTTCAAACCCTGCTGCATTGTGCCTTTCGGGGTGAACTGACTCCTCAACACGCCAATGATGAGCCTGCATCCGTCTTATTAGAACAGATTGGCGCAGAACAGGCAAAAGCCGAAGCTGAAGCCAAAGCCGCTACTCAGGCGATGGGTAACGCTGCTGAGTATCTTAGCACGAAAGCAAAATAGCAAGACACAGAACCCATCCAGCTAAAGCTACAAGGGATAGAGTAAGATGATTGATTTATTTAGAGGGTAACTCCTCTTAAGCTCGATTATCTATTTCTTTTTCAATTTCTGTTGGTATTCCAGATTCATCTTCCCAAGCTATGCGAACTCTGAACTTATTATTGACAATAAGATTAGGTTCATATCTAAAAGGGAATGCTTCTGCACTCCTAGGATTAATAAAATCTTTTTGAGATTTAACAAGTTGTAGCTCATGTAAAGGAATATCTGCTACGTAGATTTTGATATTTCTAGCTGTTGCTTGACCTTCATTAAAAAGCTTTAATTCAACCTGACTCATGTTTTTAGGTACGGGATAGATTCCTTCTATAACCAATTTTGATTTTTTAGATGCTTCTAATTCTTTTCGTCTATCCCTCTCTCTATCTTCTTCTATTTTGAGTAAGGCTTCATCAATTTTTATTTGCCTCTCCAGTGTCTTTTTACTAGTTCTCTCAGCTTGTTTAGCTGCGATAACTGCCAGTCCTGCAAATAGCGCAGATGCAGCGGAGAAGACAACTCCAAGTAGGTCAAGTGAGGAATTTTCCGATAAGTTGAATAAAAATTTATTCATACTTAGTAATCTAAATAGTTTATTTTTCTAGCATAGTCAGCGCGATCGCTTCTGCTGCCGTCTCCGCTTCAAATCCTCAGCCAGTCGAATATCCACCAGTTCCCCTTCCTCCCACGCTTCACCATCTGGTTTAACCAGCCATTGAGCGAGTTTCTGGAGTTCTACATCGGAGGGGCGATCGCCTTCTAGTAACTCATTAATCCGTTCTACAGACATTTCAGCATCAGCCGCAAGCTTCCCAAGTACCCAGTCGCGGTTACTTAGCGTTTCTTCAATCAAATACGCGATCGTTGGCACGGCTGGGGACGCAGCCGTTACCTCCTCTGCTACTGACAACTCAGAGGGTGCAGAGTCTTCTAATTGTTGCTGTTGTTCTATCCAGCCTTCTAGCGCTTCTTCTAAACCTGCGTTGATATTCCGACCTAAACCTTTACAAACTCCCTTGAATTTCAAAGAAAGCGCCTTGGGGATAAAACCACGCAACTCCTGGTAATCCGGGGATTTTCTTTTATCGACCACAAATAAGCTAAACATCGGAGTTTCAGGCTTCATTCTCGCACAAACTAGCGAAAGCTCCTTTTATTGCTATTTTCGCTAATTTTGCTAATTTCGCTAATTTTGCTAATCTTGACAGTGTTCCCTCAACCCTCAGCCATCGTGATTCCCGACTTGCCTTTAGTCAGTCTGGATGCACCTCCGCCATCAGTCTGCCTTCCTCCTAGCTTTCCAGATGGCACGGAAACGCCCTACTTTGTGTGTGGCGATCGCGTCAAGTGGAAACCTCTGTCTGACACGGACAACACCGATACAGGAGTCATAATTGGGCGCTTTTATGCCTTTGCTCACCATCACCATCATTGGTCATGGAAATACTTAGTTTTCCTCGATACCGACTCCTACAGTCGCTGTTTCTGTAGTGCTGATACGGCTTGGGAACAAGACCTCGAACCGCTAGATAAAGAACAATCCCTATGAGTAATCCCCGCCCCCTAGAACAACGCGAAGTAGAGTTGATTACTCTGCTTTCTCACACCCAACTCGGAATATCACCCCGAATGTTTCTCTCCAAATGGGACGTTAATTACGAACAACTTGCCGCCATCTGCCATTGCAGCATTGGCACCGTAACCCGTTGGTTCGCCAGAGGAGATAACTATCGGCGTCCTGGTTCTTATCCTTGCCTCAAGCTCAAACTGGCAGATTTGCTCCTAGAAAATTATCAAGACATTCCAGGAGAATGGGTTCAATCTATCTTTCCGCCCAGAAGTCAATAGATATTTAGCAAACGTTAATAAAAACCTAGCCTGAGGCTAGGTTTTGTCCCGACAATCAACATCAATGAAATGAAGCACTTTATGGTTGGTAAAAACCCCAACCATTTTTGAGCTAGACGATGAACTCGATTAGCACCTTCGACATCACCAAGTACCCTCTCTTGGATATTCTCAAAGACATCAAAACTGGACGCATCCAACTACCAGACTTTCAACGAGATTGGGTTTGGGACGATTCCCAGGTGCGTCGTGTTCTCGCCAGCGTTTCTCTGGCTTACCCCATCGGTGCCGTCATGATGCTCCAACAAGGCAACCATCAAGTCCAATTCAAACCCCGCCTTGTCGATAGCATCACCCTACGAGAACCCCAACCTCCTAACTTACTGATTCTCGACGGTCAGCAACGCCTGACCGCCCTGTTCATGGTGCTGCTGTCCGGACAACCTGTTGTCATCAAAGACCAAAAATCACAGAAACTCATCAAAAAATGGTACTACCTGGATATTGAGAAATGTCTTACTCCAGATAGCGATCGCCGAGAAGCAATTCTTGCTTTACCCGAAGCCAAAAAGCTGCAAACTCCTAATGGCGTAATTGATGTTTCCACGCCATGCCGAGAATATTTAGTTGGACTGTTCCCCCTGTCAAAAGTCTTCTTCTTTTCGGAATGGAGAAGCAAGTATTGTAAATTTTGGGGATACAATGCCGAAAAACTCAAACTCCTCGATACCTTAGAGCTGGAAGTCCTCAAAAAGTTTGAACATTATCAGATGCCCGTCATCCAACTGCGGGACTCTTTACCCAAAGACGCTGTTTGCCAGGTTTTCGAGGATACCAATACCTCTGGATGCGACCTCAATTTTTTCGACCTGATGACTGCCAGCTACTGTGCAGATAACTTCAGCTTGAGAGATGATTGGAAGCGTCGAGAGGCTCGTCTCAAGTCCCTCAAAGTGTTACGTTCTTTGAGGAATACTGATTTTATTCAAGTCATCAGTTTGGTAGCTTCTTACGCTCGTCGCCAAAAAGCCATCCTGGCAAATGTAAATTGTGAGAAGTTACCCGCGATTAGCTGTCGGCGATTGGAAGCCTTGAAGGTGTCACCCGAAGAATACCAGACTTGGGCAGACCCCGTAATGAGAGGGTTTGAAGAAGCGGCTCGCTTCCTGCACTCTCAAAAAATCTTTGACGCAACCGACATTGCCTACCCCATCCAGTTAGTTGCCTTGACAGCAATTTTGACCTTACTGGGCAAGCAATCCGAGTCTGAACAGATTCGTTCTTTATTAAAACACTGGTTGTGGTCGGGGATGTTTGGGGAAGTATACACCCGTGGACATGAAGTGCGAGCAGGGCATGACGTACTCGAAGTCCCCGCGTGGCTTTCAGGTGGTTCACTACCAACGACCATCTCCTCTGCCGATTTCTCGGTACACAGGCTACTCAGTGTGAGAAAGCGTTACGGTGCCGTATACCAAGGATTATCAGCTTTGTTGCGGCTTCAAGGGGCAATTGATTGGAATACGGGAGAAGAAATTAATGATGTACTTTATTTTGAACAACGGGTTGAATCGCACCACATCTTCCCAGTCTCATGGTGCAGAAAGCAAGGCATAGAACCCAAATATTACAACTGCATCGTCAATCGCACAGGGCTTTCAGCCAGCACAAACAAAAAAATCGGCTCCAAACCCCCTTCCGTTTACCTCAAGCAGTTTGAGAAGCAAGGGATATCCCCCAATAAACTCGATGAGATGTTGCGATCGCACGCTATTGACCCTACTATGCTACGCCGCGATGACTTCGAGGGATTTTTTGCAGCGCGGACAAGAGATTTAATGGAGCTAATCTCAAACGCAGTGGGTAAGCGTTTAACAGTTGAACCGTTTGAGCAGTCAATTGCAGGCTATAAAAACGGTAATGGGAATGGATTTCATCGCTCGATAGTGGTCAACCATTAAGCGATCGCGAAAAGAGCGCGGTGCCTTTTAGGGCGAGCGCTAAAACTGTTTTTCCTCACACATCAGGGCTGCGTAATTACTATGAGCGTTATCACCATTCAATGTCGCCTAGTTGCTCCTGAAGAAACCCTCCGCCACCTATGGGAGCTGATGGTGGAGAAAAACACACTTCTGGTCAACGAACTACTACAGCAGCTACGAACCCATCCCAATATGGAGGGCTGGCTGCAAGAGGGAGGAATTCCAGCCGAAGTCATCGAAGGACTCTGCAAAAGCCTCAGAGCTGAATCTCGCTTCCAAGATATGCCAGGTCGTTTCGCCAACGCGGCTGAGAACTTAGTCAAATACATTTACAAGTCTTGGGTTGCTCTACAGGAAAAACGTACACGCACTCTACACAGAAAACAACACTGGTTCTCTCTGTTAAAAAGCGATTTGGAACTAGAACAAGAAAGTGGTTTGAGCTTGGAGAAGCTGCGTACTGAAGCTACGAAAATCCTGACCAAGGAAAAGGCTAGCTTGGAGTGTAGCCCAGAAGCAGAAGCAGACCAAGCTACTACAGACAACTCCGCCGCCCTATGGGAGAACCTCTTCACTGCCTACGATAAATCCAAATCTGTGCGCCGACGCTGTGTCATCGCCTATCTTTTGAAAAATAACTGCCAGGTTAGCGATGTAGAAGAAGACCCCGAAGCCTATCAACTTCGGCGGCGCAAGAAGGAAATTGAAATCGAACGCCTCAAAGAACAACTTAAGAGTCGTCTCCCCAAGGGAAGAAACTTATCTGACCAAGAGTGGTTGGAAGCCCTAGAAGAGGCGCAGGGTTTAATCCTGGATGACGATGAATTGAGAGAAGTACAAGCTAGTCTCACCAGACAAGCAAGTTCTGTTCCCTTTTCAATATCCTACGAAACCAACACCGACTTGCGATGGTCGAGAAACGAACACAAACGTATCTGTGTTAGCTTCAATGGCAAAGGCATCAGCAAGCATACCTTTGAAGTCTTCTGCGGTCAGCGCCAACTCCACTGGTTTGAACGCTTTATTGAAGACTACGAAATTTTTAAGCACAACGAGGAGCAGGTTCCTGGCGGATTGCTGACTTTACGTTCGGCTCGACTAGTTTGGCAAGAAGGTGAAGGTAAGGGAGAACCTTGGCAGATAAATCGTCTGTTGCTTCACTGCTCTGTTGAGACTCGTTTGTGGACGGCTGAGGGAACCGAGGAGGTACGTGCCGAGAAAATTGCCAAAAGGCAAAAAATTATCGACAGCATGAAAGCAAAAGGCAGTCAAAGCAGCAAGCTGAAAGACTACCAAACTTCTCTAGAGCTACTTAAAACGTTTCGAGGCTTCTCCCGTCCCAGTCGGGTAAGCTACAAGGGCAATCCCTCAATTGTTATTGGAGTTAGCTTTGGACGAGCTAAACCAGCAACTGTTGTGGTTCTTAACGTCGAGACTGGCAAAGTCCTTACTTACCGTGATGTTAAGCAATTACTGAGTAAGCCAATCAAGGAGGGGAGAACCAAAAAGAAAAAAACTCAGTATGAACAACTCAATCGTCAGCGAGAGCAACAACGCCTCAACAGCCACGAACGCCACAAAGCACAAAAAAATGGTGCTCCCTGTAACTTTGGAGAATCGAACCAAGGGGAGTATGTGGATAGACTGCTAGCTAAAGCGATTGTGGAAGTGGCAAAACAGTATCGAGCTAGCAGTATTGTTCTACCTAACCTGAGCAATATCAGGGAAGCGAATGAGAGTAAAGTACGAGCCAGAGCTGAACAAAGATTTCCTGGCAATCAAAAGCTTCAAAATCAATCTGACAAGGATTATCGTGCCAGCATTCATCGTTGGAGTTACAACAGGCTAAGTGAGTTGATTCAGCTTAAAGCGAAAAAAGCAGGGATTGCCACGGAAAAAGCACAGCAACCGCCTGGGGACAATCCTCAAGAGAAAGCAAGGAATTTAGTCCTAGCTGCTTGTGAAAAGCGTAAAGTATCAGCTAGCTAGGTCAACCGATTCTGAACCTTGACAATATAAATAAAGAATGTTACTGAATTAACAGCGCCGCTTGTACATGCTTATTGCCTCTGTACAAGTTAATTGGGTTTGTTTGACTGCTCGTTTGGCAGTCCTACTTTCTGAGCCCTAGTAGCTGCCCGCCCATGATGCTGCCCCTATGAATACCTTCTTCATAGGTTGGGAAATTCCCGTGTCTGAATACTGTCGTATCTAGTATGCGGGAAAGGTGCGCTCCCAGCAAAATGTGGTCAAGCCGAGGGAGAAGGTAAATTTTCCCAAAGCCTTAGCTCTTGTCAACAAGGGTGCGGATTACCGCAGTGGTGGCTACAAAATCGTCCCCTTCGGGGGAGCCCTCCCTAAATCTTTTTTTGACGGGTCGAAGCGGGGTTAAAATCCCTGGGATGCCGTCAAAAGTTCAAAACTCTTGTCTAGTCTTTGTTTTAGACTTTCACCTCAGTCAACTTTCCCTAGGGGAAAGAGCTGAAATGAGCAATTTAAAACCAGCCGACAAAAATGTGTTTGTCAGCTTGTGTAGACAAGGGTTTCAGCGGGCGCGGTTTCATCAGCCCTCCCGCATTGGGTTGGGTTGAAAGGGGCCGTTTTGCTCTCCTGTTGCCCCTAGTGGTAGAAGTTTCATCAGCCCTCCCGCATTGGGTTGGGTTGAAAGAGTCGAGCTGAATACACCCCTGATGAAGCAAGGAAGTTTCATCAGCCCTCCCGCATTGGGTTGGGTTGAAAGACTCTGCCCAACTTTAAATGGTCACGGAGCCACCAGAGTTTCATCAGCCCTCCCGCATTGGGTTGGGTTGAAAGATTGCCAGCACTCTGAGTGCAGTAATTATCTGGGTGTAGTTTCATCAGCCCTCCCGCATTGGGGTGGTTGAAAGTCCAGAAGAGCTTGTGCCTGCGGATATGTAAGGTAGGTTAACGTTGCTTAACGTAACCAAACGATTTAAAATTTCGAGAATTGACAATATTTTTAGGGAGGGTTGAAAGGCGCGCCTGCTTTGGAAGGCAAAGATTAGGCAAGCATGAATAAGCTCATCATTGTCGTCGTGGGAGTCATGATGAGGTCATACTTTAGCTGAAGTCGTATCGTTCTACTGGTCTGGAGTCATCTGGACGACATTAATTTGTTATCAGCCATTGGAACGAATTGCACGACAATAATTTGTTAGTAACGACACTAAAGTGTGAATAGCGACAGTAATGTGTTACCAGCGACAAATAATTTGTTATTCGACAATTTAAATCGGGATGACAGGATTTGAACCTGCGACATCCTGCTCCCAAAGCAGGCGCGCTACCAAGCTGCGCTACATCCCGTTTGCATACCTAGCTAGTATAACTTGCTTTTTGCTCTTGTGTGTCAAGTTCCTCACAATCCTAACACTCAATCTGGATACCAGAACATACCTTTGATACCTTCTGGGTCTGCCATAAAGCCCATTCTTCGATAGAAATTCACGACATGAGGGTCTGCAAAAAGAGTGATATTACTGATGTCCTCACTCCGCAGTTTTTTGATCATGTACTTCATCAACGCCTTACCAAATCCTTTACTTTGGAATTCTGGATGAACCACTACATCCCAGATTGTGGCATTGAACGCATGGTCAGATGTTGCACGAGCGAAGCCGATGAGGCGTCTAGTGGTACCTCGTTGCTGCCACATCGAAACCACCAGGAAACTATGCTGAATAGCTTTTCTGACTTTTCGCATAGGACGCCGAGACCAACCAACGGCATCACAAAGTTCTTCTAATTCATAAAGGTCTAGTTCTCGCTCTGTGCTGAAAAATATGCGAGAACCACCATCGGTGCGATCAATCGTCCCTTCCACTGCATCCCCTTCCAACTGTGTCTGTGGCGAGGCAGCGTCAGAACTGCTAAAAAAGCTTTTCCAAAAACCCATGCAGGTGCAGCTGTGGCATTTTCATACGTTGCGCTCCACAGTTTTGCAGGACTTCTTTTCCTTACGGATAGATGTTCTACTCTGTAGAGTTCAAACTTGACTATATATGAAGTGTATCCCAAACCCCAGAGGGACAACCAAGAGTGGGCTTGTTGAACTTTTGTCAGGTTTATGCTGTCTACGCAGCGATTAATGGCTGCTAGTTTCACATACCGCCCTGTGTCTTTGGTATGAACTGAGAATTTTTAAGAATTCTTATCGCACCAAATCTCGCCAAAACTTCGTGAACTTGATAATAACACAAGAGCTAGATTGTTTTCTCCTGTCCTGCCATAAGATGCCTTAAAAAATCAGAAAGTGCAATCTGGTTATCCTCCGAGACTGCCTGAAGATGCTAGGATGCTTCTTTCATCTAGCAAAGAAGGAAACTCCAGGAAAAGACCTTCTTTAGTTAGACTGAGGCTATTGAGCAGGATTTGTGAGAGATTAATCCAGATATAGCAGCTTCTTCTCTAAGAAGTGTTTTTGGCATTTCTCTAGCAAAGAGCTTTGACAAAAGCGATCGCTTAAGCCGACTTCATTCCTCAGTTCGCATCTTCCCCTACTTATGGCTGCGGGTTTAAAATCATCCACACTAGAGCTACTGAAGCGCTTCAATCGGGCGTTTCCTCAGTTCTATGAGCAGTTTGTCAGTAGTGAAATCCAACTACAAAACCTCAGGCTTGCCTATCGGCTTTACAAAACTAAACGTGCGGTAATCGAGCTAAAACCAGAAGGCTCTAAAAGTGCTCTGCATTTTGCTTACCGTAACCAGTCTTTTCTCCTGAGTGACATCTTTGGTGTTCTGGCTGCCTATGGGCTGACGATTCACAGTCTCAGCCTCTATGGTCAAATCACTCCACCCATGCTGGTATTTATCAAGCTAGTTGTATCTCGTGGCAGCAAAGCCCTAACTAATAAAACAGCAGAAAATGTCTGCCGCGCTGTTCGCGAAGCTTTGGCAGGGCGTTTTGAAGTAGAAGAAATGCTAGCCGTAGAGTTTAATCTCGACGCTGGTTTGGAGCAGGTAGAAACAGAATTTTATGTCGATCCTGTTTTCCACCTCCCAGCGCTGTTGATCGAAGCAGACAACCAACCTGGCTTATTTTACAAAGTGATGTACGCTATCTGGCAAGAAGATTTACTAGTCGTCAATGCTAATTTGCTTGTGTGGCGCGGACGAACTCGCCTGATTTTGTACTTACTTGGACCTAACGAAAGCTTAATTCCTGAGTATTTGGGTCAAAAAATTGCCGAAAGTGTGCGGCAGCGATTATTAGGGCGCCGATTTTAGGAATTGAGAGAACTGCTTCCTTGCCCTCCTGATCTCCCTTCTCTTCTTCCCCACTCCCATGACAGCCCTAGTACTCATTCTCCGATAGGATGAAAGTATGGCAACCATTAATATTTTGGGAGCGCCCCACGCCTACGAATTAACACCTCCCACTGAACCCTCTTCTCCTGTCCTTGTTTTCATCCACGGTTGGCTTTTGAGCCGTAGCTACTGGCAACCCTTAATTGATAGGTTGGCACCTGATTATCAATGCCTAATTTATGATCTGCGAGGCTTTGGGAAGTCTCAGCCCCCAGTACATAAAACTCACAGGACACGCTCAAACCCTGACACTGAATTACTAAACAAGTTGAATACTGGGGAGGTATCAACCTCTCGCTACACCCTAGCTGCCTATGCGGCTGATTTAGGTGTTCTGCTCAAAGAGCTAAACATTGACAAAGCATGGCTGATTGGTCACTCTCTAGGCGGTAGCGTTGCCCTTTGGGGAGCATCTGTTGCCTCAGAGCGTGTTAAGGGAGTCATTTGCCTTAATGCTGGGGGTGGTATTTATCTTAAAGAAGAATTTGAGCGCTTTCGGGCTGCGGGTCAAGAGTTTTTGAAACGACGCCCCCGTTGGCTATGCTACATCCCTTTAGTTGACTTGTTGTTTACACGAGTTATGGTTGCACGCCCCTTGGAACGTCGATGGGGGCGTCAGCGCATCATTGATTTCGTTGTTGCTCACCCTGAAGCCGCGCTTAGAGCTTTACTGGATTCCACAACAGAAGCTGAGGTTCACGGTTTGCCTCAGGTAGTGTCACAACTCCAGCAGCCAGTTTATTTTATTGCTGGTGCTAAAGATACAGTTATGGAACCCAAATATGTACGCCATCTCGCCAGCTTTCACAAGCTCTTTCAAGGCTGTGGGGAGAATGTGATTGAAATTCCTAGTTGTGGACATATGGCAATGGTAGAGCAGCCAGATGCCGTTAGTATTCAAATTCGTAAGATTATTACTAGCTACGATGGTGTCAAATCCGAGAATTAGAGAACTTGCACAAAATCCTCTGGGGATGGCAAACACGTAAGAGATGGTTACGCTTTGTGTAACTGTTCTGCCTGAGGACTTAAGACGAGACATATTAGCAACAGTTGTCATCTTTGAATTCAATGCCGTTAAGGGTCGGGTGAAATCGTAGCAATTGTGTCAAGTGAAACTCGTTTCGTTAAGTTAGGCAACAGTTGCAACTATTTTCCTCCCTACCCTACCTAAATTGAGGACAAAGACAAACGTCATCTTCTGTGCTAGGTGGGTAATGCTGCGACAAGATCCCCGAAATTACCAAATACTGTTTCTCTCACTCTTCTTATTTTTAGGTATTGCAACAAGAGACTGGACATTACGACCTGACTTGATTGTCGTTGTAATAGTTACCTGTGTTCTGACTCAGTGGTTAGCGATATCTGTTTTAGAAAATTCCCAAGGAAAGCGTCTAAATCTGCTAACAAAAAAATCAGAACTTTTTGATAAAAGCAATTCTGATTTTGCAATTTTTTCTAAAATGCCTTCACTCAAAAGTGCAATGATTACCGCTTTAGGTTTGAGCTTACTTCTGCGGGCTGACCATTACACCACAATGATTCTGGCAGGTTCCTTAGCAATCCTCAGTAAATTTCTATTTCAAGTTGAGCGCAAGCATTTTTTTAATCCTGCAAACTTTGGCATAATTGCTGCTCTCATCTTGACGAATGATGCTTGGGTTTCTCCAGGACAGTGGGGAGATGATGGATGGTATGCCCTGTTGTTTTTAGGTACTGGAGGTATGGTCTTAAAACGTGTAGGTCGCTGGGATACAACAGCAGCATTTTTAGGTACTTATGCATTACTTGAAGCGATTCGGAATCTGTGGCTAGGTTGGACTTGGGATGTCTATTGCCACCGATTAATGAGCGGTTCTTTGTTATTGTTTGCTCTATTTATGATTACAGATCCTCGCTCAATTCCTAAGGCACGGATTGGTCGATTAGTTTGGGCTGGGTGTATCGCTATCCTCAGTTTTATTTTGCGAAACTACTTCTTTGTTTCTAGTGGAGTCTTCTGGGCTTTATTTGCTCTTTCACCTTTAAGTGTGCTGTTGGATGTTATTTGGTTTGCACCCCAGTTTTCCTGGTTATCAGCGGTTTCCAATGCAGATAGCCGTTCTATTGAAGTAGCAACTGAGCGAGAGTCTGAGCAATATTCTAGAGCCTGAACTTAATCACCTCATAGGAGTTTGTCATGAAGTTTATTCGTGTCCTGATTAGCCTATTGCTAGCTGTTGTGATTGTTATTGGTTTTACTCCAACAGCCTTGGCATTTTGTGGGTTTTATGTGGCAAAAGCTGATACAAAGCTTTACAACCAAGCGTCTCAAGTTGTGATTGCTCGTAATGGCGATCGCACTATCCTCACGATGGCGAATGACTATCAAGGGGAGGTTAAAGATTTTGCACTTGTTGTACCCGTGCCTGTAGTTCTCCAGCAAGACCAAGTAAACGTTGGAGAACCCAAAATTCTTGAGCGGCTTGATGCCTTTAGTGCGCCTCGACTCGTAGAATATTTTGACCCCGACCCCTGTAATCCTCCTGTAATGGGTGAGCTGCGCTCTGCACCAGCAGCAGTGATGGGAGGTGCGACACGTAGTGCTAGAGATGAGAGTGCTTTGGGTGTAACGGTAGAAGCCCGTTTTTCAGTTGGGGAATATGACATTGTTATTCTCAGTGCCAAGGAATCTAATGGTTTAGAAACCTGGCTCAACCGCAACGGGTACCGGATTCCCCAAGGGGCAAATCAACTACTTCGACCCTACATCCGGCAAAACATGAAATTCTTCGTTGCCAAGGTCAATCTCGAAGAATTTGAAAAGGCTGGCTACCAATTCCTGCGTCCCATCCAGATGGCTTACGAATCGCCAAAATTTATGCTGCCGATTCGTCTAGGCATGATGAATGCGACCACTGAACAAGACCTGATTGTCTATGTGCTATCGCCGAAGGGTCAGGCAGAGATTACGAATTATCGCACTGTAAATGTGCCTTCGGATGCGGAGATACCCATCTTCGTCAAGAATGAGTTTGGTGATTTTTACAACGCGATGTTCCAAACCGCATACACTCGTGAAGGGAAGAAAGTAGCCTTTCGGGAGTATGCCTGGGATATGGGTAGCTGTGACCCTTGTTCGGCTGACCCTCTGAATCCAGAAGAACTAAGGAAGGCAGGAGTATTTTGGCTCACGCCAAATATGCTTAATAATGTTTTTATCACTCGTTTGCATGTCCGCTACACTCGCGATAAATTTCCAGAAGATTTGATGTTTCAAGAAACGTCAAACCGTCAACAGTTTCAGGGTCGCTATATTTTGCGTCATCCCTTTACAGAGGAGATGACGTGCCGAGCTGGGCGAGTGTATCAACAGTCGTTGAGCCAACGATTTGAACAAGAGGCTCAGACTTTAGCGAAACTAACAGGGTGGAATATTCAGGATATCCGCAAGAAAACCAGTGTCACTACTTCCGATCAGCAAACTCCTTGGTGGCGAAATGTTTGGCCTTGAGGGTATTGATTTAGGCAGTAGTGCCAATAGTAAGGGCGCAAGACTTGTGCGCCTAGGAGGCTGAACTACTAATCAGATCAATTTCATCTGTTAGTCCAAATCTGAATTTTTCTGATCTTGAGGAGGTGCGATGAAGCAATTTCGGCTTTTAGTAATGTTACTGCTAGCGTTGGTGATTGTTATTAGCTTTGCTCCAACAGCTTGGGCATTTTGTGGGTTTTATGTGGCAAAAGCAGATACAAAGCTTTACAATCAAGCGTCTCAAGTCGTTATTGCTCGTAATGGCGATCGCACTATCCTCACGATGGCAAATGATTATCAAGGAGAGGTTAAAGATTTTGCACTTGTTGTCCCAGTGCCTGTAGTTCTTCAACAAGACCAAGTCAATGTTGGTGACCCTAAGATTATCGAACGGCTTGATGCTTTTAGTGCCCCTCGACTCGTAGAATATTTTGACCCCGACCCCTGTAGCCCTCCTCCTGTAAATAGAGTAGGTGGCGCAACTAGAGGAGGGGATGGCGGGGATGTCGCACTCCAATCTTCAGCAGCCGATAGCGCCTTAGGTGTAACGGTAGAAGCCCGTTTTTCCGTAGGGGAATATGACATTGTTATTCTCAGTGCTAAGGAATCCAATGGTCTAGAAACCTGGCTCAACCGTAACGGGTACCGGATTCCCCAAGGGGCAAATCAGCTACTTCGACCCTACATCCGCCAGAATATGAAATTCTTCGTTGCTAAGGTTAATCTCGAAGAGTTTAAAGAAGCTGGTTATCAATTCCTGCGACCGATTCAAATGGCTTACGAATCGCCGAAATTTATGCTACCGATTCGCTTAGGCATGATGAATGCAATAACTGAGCAGGATTTGATTATTTATGTTTTATCTCCTCAAGGTCAGGCAGAGATTACAAACTACCGAACTGTTAATATTCCCTCAGATGCGGAGATACCTGTCTTCGTTAAAAACGAGTTTGGGGATTTCTACAACGCAATATTCCAAACAGCCTATACCCAGGAAGGTAAGAAGGTCGCTTTTCGGGAGTACGCTTGGGACATAGGTTGGTGTGACCCTTGTTCCGCTGACCCGCTAAGTCCAGAGGAACTGAGGAAATCAGGTGTTTTTTGGCTTAGACCAAACACCCCTAGTAATGTTTTTCTTACCCGTCTCCATGTTCGCTATACACGAGATAAGTTTCCAGAAGATTTGATGTTTCAAGAAACATCAAATCGTCAACAATTCCAAGGACGATATATTTTACGCCATCCGTTTGTTGCTTCACCCTTTACAGAAAAGGTAAGTTGCCCTGCTGCTCGACAATATCAGCGGTCGTTGAACCAACGATTAGAACAGGAAATACAGACTTTAGCTAAGTTGACCGGATGGAATGCTCAAGATATTAGAAAGAAAGCTAATCTTTCTCAAAGTCAATCGGCTCCTTGGTGGCAAAATGTTTTGCCTTAATAAGTTGTTGTACCTCTAGAGCACCAGTCCATTACTCAAGATTTTGGGGTTACCAAGAGTAATGTGATCAGGTTTTTTTCTGTAAGTGCATAACCTCTTTCCTGCTGGATATATCTGTAAAACAAGAAGGCACTTTATCGGTAACTCCAATGAAACAAACTTTTGGATGGCTTGGCATCACTACGGCAGCTATGTTCATTTGCCTGGAATCAGCAAGCGTTGCCGCAATTAATCAGCAAAATTTAAATACTCATTCTGTACCCAGCGTTGAACTACTAGCTCAACGAAGACCTTTCCGACGAAACTTTGGCGCTCAAGACGTAATTCGAGTACCAATTTTAGAGCGAGTTGGTGGAATTCCAGTGATTGCTGTAACTTTGAATGGTCGGCAGACATTCCCGATGATGATAGATACGGGAGCTAGCTTAACAGTCATTACTGAAGAGATGGCAGATGCGATCAACTTCCGAGAGCAGGGGAAGGAAGCAATTATATTTGGTAATGGTCAGGTTCAGGAATTGCCTAAAGGTAATGTATCCTCTATCCATGTCGGTGATGCAGTAATGGATGATTTCACGGTTTTGGTTGGAAGTGCGCCACTTTTGGGACAAAATTTCTTCAGTGATTACAACGTAACAATTCGAGAGAATTTTATTTTCTTTCGCCCAAAAATACGCTAGTCCTCGCTGTCTAAAAGCAAGTCCACCCAATGTTTGAGAAGGGGCAATTGATGAATTGTCCCTTGGACTAGAATGACAGTACTTTGTAGTAAGCATAGTCTTTGTTAATGCGATCGCCTTTTAGCTACCTGGGATGAAAGAAACGCGATCGCGTCTACACAATTTCATCCAAGCTTTCCACTGAATAACGTGCCATTGTGATAGTCTGCGGCAACACACCAACTAAAAGTGCCAATGCTTCGTCTGGCAGTTGAGCCATTGTTTCAGAGTCAAAGTATTGCTCAAATTGGTTGAGAATCAACTGAGCACGCTGCACGGGTACGGGGTTGTCTGTAATTTGCCGAGTTAGGCGAATCCACTGCCGCCGAATCATATAAGCTCGTTGTCGCTCATCAGCTGAGCCAGGGCTGTCCAATAATAAATTACCCAGTGGTAGCACTCCCTGACAATCCCAATCAAATTCTCCTCCTACTGCTGCACCAGGTCCCGCAAACTCAGCATGATAGCGCTTGTAGAGAATTAAGCCATTCCGACGTCGGCTGTTAACAATCCGCAGGTCATTCAGGGAAATCAACTCATCGTTGAACCAAAACCCTCCGGAAAAAGGAGGTCTTTTCCTTGGTGGTTCTGGTGGCTCTCCTGAGCCATCTTCAGTATCAGGTGTTACCGAGTCATTCAAGGATTTAGGCTGAGAGGCATGTATGACTACAGGATTCTTCGCTATTATCTCCCAACTTGAGATCTTCTGCTGGTTCATAGGCGTAAACGGAAACTCTCAAGAAAGTAAGTGTCAATAAATTTAGGAGAATAGTTGTTAGTAAAAAGAGTGAAAAATATCTAAGCTAACATCAATGCTCCCTCAGAAATTGCTCCGCTAAGCTGAGATATGACACTTTACTGCACTAAAGTATTGTTTGATTGATTGTTGATTATCACTAAACTATTAGCAAGAAAAGGTTAATAATTAATAACAACAAAGCAAGAGAACTAGAAAAAGAGTAGTAATTGTTATATGGTTCTTAATCCTCAGCTCCAGCCGCCTTGAGTAGTTGTACAACTTCAGGGTAACTATTGAATTCTGCAATCATCAAGGCAGTATAGCCACCCTGGTTTTTCACATTTATGTCTACACCCGCGTCAAGCAAGGCTTGCACTGTATCGGTATAACCTCGATGCGCTGCCCACATCAAAGCCGTTGCACCTGCATTATCAAGGAAGTTAGCCTCTGCACCTGCGCTCAATAAGTATCGCATGACCTCAGTGTCGCCTCGGTCAGCTGCCTTCATCAAGATTGTTTTTCCGTCAGCATATCGCTTGTTGGCATCTGCGCCTGCATCTAGCAAAACCTTAACTGTTTCTGCATGACCCTGAGACGCAGCTAAGGTTAGTGGGGTTTCACCTAAGTTTGTCGCGTTGATGTCTGCCCCTTTCTGCAGCAAAGCTTTGACAGTTGCTGTGTGACCGTGCAAAGCTGCCAGCATCAACGCGGTGTCACCTAGTTGATTTCTAGCATGGACATTAGCTCCTCGTTGGAGAAGGGCATCCACGACATCGCTATAACCTTCTACAGCAGCAAAGTGCAAAGCTGTCTCTTGGTCTTTATCCTTAGCCTTGATGTCAGCACCCGCATTGAGTAAAGCCGTCACAACTTTTGTATGCCCTCCAGCAGCAGCTGCCATCAAAGCTGTGCCTCCCACTAGGTTATGGGCATTTACATTAGCCTCAGTATCTAGTAAAGCTTGTACCACAAAATCGTGCCCCTGGTCAGCTGCCAAGGTTAGAGCCGTCTCACCCTCTTCGTCTTGGGCATTAGCATCAGCACCACTGGCTAATAAAAGCTGCACAACTGATAAATACCCAAGCTCAGCCGCTTGCATCAGAGCGGTTCTACCGTCAATGTTAGTAGCATCTGCACTTACCCCTAGCTCTAACAAAACTTGTACAGTCGGGGTGTGACCTTCACTTGCTGCTAGGCTTAAAGCTTCCACACCAACTGTGGCATCGCGGCTAGCTTCTAGCAAGAGTTTCACAACTGTACTATGACCTTCTTGAGCAGCTAGGCTTAAGGCACTATCTTCATCCTTGTCTTTGGATTTGACATCAGCACCAGCAGCCAGCAGGATTTGTACGACTGTTGTAAACCCTTTGTGGGCTGCCACCATTAACGCTGTGCTACCGTCATCATTTTTGGCGTTGACATTAGCACCAGCAGCAACCAACGTTTGTAGAACGTCAACTCGATTAGCGGCGGCTGCTAACATTACGGCTGTCAGACCATATCGTTTTCTTGGCAAGTCGAGATTCGCACCCGCCGTGATTAGTACCCGAACAATCTCGGTGTATCCCTGCTGAGAAGCAAACATCAAAGCGGTGGTGCCGTCTTGATCTGTCGCATTGACATTAGCTCCTTTAGCCAAAACGGCTTGGAGTTCAGTGAGGTCGCCGCGTTGAGCTGCTTTTAGCAGTAGGACATTCGTGTTCAAGGTCATCTCTCAAGCCTTGTCAGTAGCGCATAGCCAACTTAGCGTTAAATTGGCTATTTGAGAAGTAGCTCTAAAGAGGGATGCCCTCAAAAGCTAATCAAACTTTAGAGAAAACAGTAGCTGTGCTAAGTTAAGTTTCATCAAGATTCTTAAACCGCTCTCTTGAACACTATGAACCTCGAAATCCCAGAATCAGTTAAAGTCTGGTCTCAATTCATTCACCCCGTATTAATGTGGGTACTGCTAGTAATCTCTGTTTATGCGTTGTATCTGGGTCTGAAAATCCAGCAGACGAGAAATTCTGAAGGTGATGCCAAAAAAGAGCTGATCAAGGGTCGGTATAACGTCAAGCACTACCAAGTGGGTTCAGTTCTGTTAGGTTTGATGGTCATTGGTGCGATCGCAGCACTGGGTGTTACCTACATCAACAATGGCAAGCTATTTGTTGGCCCCCACTTGCTGGCTGGCTTAGGCATGACTGGACTCATTGCTGTTTCTGCTTCTCTCTCGCCGTTCATGCAAAAAGGTAACAATTGGGCACGCTTCACCCACATTGCCTTGAATATTGTTCTTCTAGGGCTATTTGGCTGGCAGGCGATAACGGGTATGCAAATAGTAGAAAGGATTATCAGCAAGATGTAACGTTGTAGCTCCAAAGCTGTTAGCTATCAGCTATCAGCTTTTTTGTTTTCCTTGCTGTGTCTAAAGGCGAGTCCCACTTGCTTCGAGCAGATTTGGCGGAAAGCTGACTGCTGAAGAGCTATAACTTAGTGCCTTTTGGATTTTTTTGGCATCGGTAAACCCAGGCTGGTGTGAAAATCTTCCTGGACTTTATGGGTTAGGCGGCGGGAAACTTGTCGCACGACTTGGCGCAAAATGCGATCGCCTGTGCTTTGAATTAAGGAATGGGGCAACTTATGGATAAACTTGGGGAATCTTATAGCAACACTCAGGTCAAGATTCCACTCAACACGGGTGACAGCCTTTGGTAGAGGCAAACCCCTATGCTCTGACTCTTGAAAGTACTCACCCGCCGGGACTTCTACAAATGCCTGAGATGCCTGAAAGTCCACATCATAGCCTGGAGCGTCATAGTTCGGAACGGGGACTGTCTGAATTCGATAGATCCCATCCTGTTGCGGTAACAACTCCAAGCCAACTTTCGGCTCTACCTCATAGCCAAATGCGCCAAACTGCCCAATTACTACAGCGTAGGCATTTTGACCAATTGGCTCCACCTTCATCGGATGGGCACAGTGGCTAAACCAATTCTGGTGAGCATCCAGATAGTCAATAACTTGCTCTTGCTCAGCATACATCTCCATACAGTCTTGAAAATGACTGTGAAAATGAGTCAGCTCACTGGCTGATAGGGGTGATTGTGGCACAAAAGTGTCAGTCTTTGAGTAACTTGATTGAGAATTCAAATGCGCTTGCTCTGCTTCAATCTGTTGATTGTTAGCGAAATGCGAATGCATAGTAAGCTTCCTTAGTATTAGTTGCCTTTTGCTTAAGTTAAGGATTCCCACAGAAGGTTCAAATTTTCACTTTAACTCCGAGCAATTTACGGTAAAGACGAGTACATATTTAGAAAGTTCATACAATTAAGGAATAGATTTCACTGTCATAAGAGAGATTTCTCGCTCACTTGAGCATAGCTTGTGAGTCTTGCAGTCAACCATGTTGGTTTAGGGAGAGGAACGATGAAAGCATTTGTTGCTGGAGCGACAGGCGAAACAGGACGTCGGATTGTGCAAGAGCTGGTTAAGCGCAACATTCCGGTTCGAGCTTTGGTGCGGAACTTAGAGAAGGCGAAAGAAATCCTGCCTGCGGAAGCTCAATTAGTGGTAGGTGATGTGTTAAAGCCAGAAACTCTTAGTGCAGCAATTGGAGATAGCACCGTTATCCTCAGTGCTACTGGAGCAAGCCCCAGTATTGACCCCACAGGCCCCTATAAAGTGGATTATGAGGGCACAAAAAATTTAGTAGATGTTGCAAAAACGAAGGGAATTGAACACTTGGTCATGGTTTCTTCTCTGTGTGTCTCCCAGTTTTTCCATCCCCTCAATTTGTTTTGGCTGATTTTGGTATGGAAGAAGCAAGCAGAAGAATACCTTCAGAAAAGTGGCTTGACTTATACGATTGTGCGACCAGGGGGTCTTAAAAACGAAGATAACCCAGACCCTGTGGTGATGTCATCGGCTGATACATTATTTGACGGAAGTATCCCGCGCACGAAAGTAGCACAAGTTTGCGTCGAGGCACTCACACAACCAGAGGCGCACAATAAAATTGTAGAAGTGGTTGCTAAACCAGAAGCTACTGATAAAAGCTGGGAGCAGCTATTTGCTAGTGTGGCTTGATTCGGTGAGGTGCAACCGCCTCTTTTTAGCCTTGTCAAGGACTATTAAACTTGGAACGTTCATCATCCTTGTGGAAGTCTATAAGTTTAAAATTTCAGGAAGAGTTTTTCCGGAAATCTACCTTGAGGAATTTACTTGCTAGCATCGGTGCCTTGGGGTTAATGGTCTTGCTGCTAGAGTTCTATGCAGGACAGTGGGCACAGCGATCGCATATTTTTTCTAATTATCCCACAGGTACCCACGGAACCCCTCCGTTGGTAATGAAGGGAGGCGATCCTTACATTCGCGCTTTAATGCGAACTATCACTGCCAGCGAAGCGAATGACTCGGAACCTTATTCGCTCCTCTATGGCGGCGAGCGTATCTCGGATTTGAGCCGTCATCCTGAACGTTGTGTGCCAATTGTTGCTGGCCCCAATGTCGGTAACTGTACAACGGCAGCAGGACGATATCAGTTCATCAACACAACCTGGGATAACATGGCCCAGCGCTATCATCCTGGGCCTTCGGGTTTTCTGTTTTGGAAGAACTACAGCTTTGAACCAGAGTATCAGGATGAGGTGGTTTACCGCTGGCTGAGTGACAAGCAAGCTTGGGGCGTTGATATTTCAGATGAACTGCGGCGAGGGAACTTGAGCAATGTCTTGCGACGGCTTTCTGGCACTTGGACAAGTCTAGGTTATGGGATAGAAGATAATGCGATGACTGGATACTTACCAGGGGTTTATAAGCGGATGCTTCGGGAAGAATTGGCGAAAGCTGGGTAAATCGTATTTCTCGTCGTAGAGACGTTCCGGCGGAACGTCTCTACAAAGTTTTATGGGTTGCGATCGCATCCTCTTCTTCTATGGTTCTATGATCGTATACACTCAGAATCTCTTGACCATTCAAAGTCTTACTGCTCTCAAGCCAATAATTCATCGATTGCCACACTAAAGCCATTCAGAACAGTCTGAGTGCTGACTACTTCTCCTAACGTCAATAAAAGGTGTTTCTCTTGAGTAATAACGATAATCCATTGGCTCTCAGGAAATACTAACCAGACTTCTTGGCAACCTGATTGTAAATACTCTCTAGCCTTAGCAAATAACTCTTCTCCACTATCATCAGGAGATGCTATTTCTGCAATGAGTGGAAAGCTTTGAGGTAGTGCAGTAGAACCAGCGAATTGTGTAAATAATTCTGGTGTCAGGTAAGAAACATCAGGACGACGACCTTGCTTAGTAGTACGACAAAGCGCTTCTGTATAGACTTCTCCACCCTGTCCACTGGAAAGCATATGATTTCTCCAGTAAGAACCCAATCTTAATTGAATCTGACCGTGCCTTAATGTCATCCCTGTTTTCTCTATTATTTGCCCATCAACCCACTCATGATCATCAACGGGATGATTTATAAAATCGTCGATTGAGGTGGGTTTGAGTTCAGGAGCCGCAACCATAAGCACCTACCTGTGTTTTAACTATTATTACAACCTATTTTACAAGTCTTTCAATGAGGCAAATCTAAGTGCGATCGCTTTCTTCCACAAGATTAAGGGCAATCGCTTTTTTTGTCTGAGTAGTACAAAGCGATCACTGTCTTCAACGTTTCTATTCTGTTGCTTTTTGAAGGCTTTATCCGTTTAAAAAAATGATTATTTCACACCATATCAAAAATGTAAATTTTCACAGATTTGTGGGGATTTTCTAAATTCTGATATCCCCTTAAGGTGAATATCACTGCTTATGAGAAATCAGGAAAACTCAAATGGTTACAAGCTTTTTGACAGATGCTAAACAACTCGACTCAGCCTCCGTTGAAGTTCGCGCTTCTACCGCTCCAAATTCAAAGATAGAATTTGTCAAAGTTATTGTCGTTGGTTCACCCAAAGGGGTCGTTAAAATCATTCACACCCTGTACCGTCTTGGTTTTGCAGAAGTAACCGAGTGGAGTCCACCCACACCAACAGCAAATTCAGGTGAGGTAATGAGTGTTATGACGCGACTTGTTCTTCTAGATTGAGAGTTTGAGTGATCGCCTACATTAGGTAATCTGTTCAACCAGTAAACGGGTGTGGCTGCTTTTGGATGCAATTGATGAGATGGCAGTAGGGGCGCAAGGCTTTGCGCCCTCAAGCGATCGCAGAAGTAGTGCAGTGGTTAAAGTCAAGTTGCACAGGAAACCTAATCATCTTTCAGCTTAGTTAACTACGGTGCTACTGCACTATTTAGTTCTTCTAGGGTAAGTTGTTCCTTCGTCAGCAAGTACACCGTTCCTTGCTTAGTAGAAAGCAGGTTGAGATAATACTTAGTCTCGCCATCCTTAAACACCTGATAGGCACTTCTTCCCGTATCATCTGCAAGCTCTAATTTTTCAACAACATAACCCTGAGCTTCTAGATTCTGTTTGAGATTTTCAGATACAGTTCGCCATTGAGTTTCTGCTGTTTGCCAACAGCCCAGTGAATTGTTACATCCCGGTTGCACACCATCAACATGAGGAAAATCTGCAAATGGCTCATCTGGCGACGGGCTGGGAGTTGGTTCTGGTGACGGTGTTGGCGATGGGCTAGGAGTTTCTAAAGGGGTGGGAGTTGGCGTTGGAGTCGGAGTTGAGGACGTAACAGGACTTGAGGGTGTTGGCGTTGGGGTACTTTGCTCAACAACTGGAGAGGGTTGGAGTCGCTGAACTCTCGGTGAGGGTTGAACAATTAGAGGAGGAGCTTGCCGTAATCTAGGGAAGGGTTTGATGGGTGGAGGAGAGGTTGGTTGCACACGAGGAGAAGGTTTCGGCAACTGCACCGATGGAGAGGGTTGGGGAGAAGGTGGAGAAGCTGGAGGAGGTAGTTGCGTAACCTTGACAGCTTTCTTTTTAGGATTGGATGCGGGTTCAGGCTCTGGTTGCGGTGGAATGGGAATTAATAACAGTAACCCATGTAACCCGATGGAAAAGAACCACATCGGTCGAATCAACATCTGTACAGGAGCAGGCAAGTTTTTCAAAAAACGTTGATAAATCATCGTATCTAAAGCATTAAATGTCCGTCAGGTACGACAGTTAGGCTAGTTTTAGACCTTGCTGCTGGCTGTTTGAGCATGTCTACAACCGAACTTTGCTAGCTGTAACAGGCAGTACAGTGCGTTTCGGGAATTCTCTACCTCACTAGTTTGTGTCACGGCAATGGAACTAGATGTTCTTGTCGCAACCTTAGGGGTAGGTATCTATACGGTAGAGTATCTTGCAAAATCTTATCAAGAAGCAATTGCCTTGTAGCACTCAATTTTCTTAACTATCCGCTGGTGGCTTGTGAGGGAGAGAAGGCTCGATAGGGAAGATTCCCCTGCCAAAATCAAAATTTCTTTGTCAGGAACTGCTATTGTTTTGTGGAAAACTTTGCAGTTTGATATCTCTAGACTAAAATCCATGACACGAAAAGTTATTCACTCTTCTCATGCTCCAGCCCCCGTTGGCCCATACAGCCAAGCGATCGCAGCAAGTGGGCAAATGATTTTTGTTTCTGGTCAAATTCCGCTTGAACCCAGCACAGGCGACATTGTTGGTGCTAATGATGTTGTCAAGCAGACGGAGCAAGTAATGGCAAATCTAGAAGCGGTTCTTGCTGCTGCTGGTGCTAAAACGCAGGATATTGTCAAAACAACAGTGTTTCTGGCAGATATGAATGATTTTGCGGCGATGAACAAAGTTTACGCACAACATTTCGATGAAACATCAGCTCCTGCCCGTGCTTGTGTTGAGGTTTCTCGTTTGCCAAAAGACGTTTTGGTCGAAATTGAATGTATTGCTATCGTGCCGTAAGTGACTGGAGTTGAGGCATGAACAGGGAGAAAACAGCAGAAGATTTACAAGCGTTGAATCAAGAAACGCAAGAAATCTGGAACCAAAACGCGGTGTGGTGGGATGAGCAAATCGGTGAGGGCAATCTGTTCCAGAAAATGCTCATCAGTCCGGCTACGGAAAGCTTGCTTGAGGAAATCTCCGGTAAGGTAATTCTAGATATAGCCTGTGGCAATGGTGTGTTCTCTAGAAGATTGGCGCAGTTGGGGGCTGAGGTTGTTGCCTGTGACTTCAGTGAGATGCTTCTTGAGTGTGCCAAAGCCAGAACAAAAGAACACGTTGAGCGAATCGAGTACAAGTTAATCGACGCTACTAACGAAACGCAACTACTGACATTAGGCAAGCGACGGTTTGACGCGGTTGTCTGTAATATGGCACTGATGGACATGGCAACAATCAATCCCCTAATCAGCGCTCTGGGTCAACTTCTGAAAGTGGGGAGTTGCTTCATTTTCTCAGTGCTACATCCTTGTTTTAATACCAACGGATGCAAGATGGTAGTAGAAGAAGAAGATAGGTCTGGAGAGTTGATAACCACCTATGCTGTGAAGGTTTCACAGTATCTTCGACTTCCACCTGCAAAGGGCTTAGGTATTATTGGTCAACCGACTCCTCATTATTACTTCCATCGATCGCTTAGCCTCCTGTTTAACACCTGCTTTAGCGCAGGCTTTGTCCTGAATGGCATAGAAGAACCTGCCTTTGATCTCAAAGCCAATGGGGATAGACCCTTTAGTTGGGCAAATTACAAGGACATTCCACCTGTTCTAGTGGCGCGTATGCGATTGATGCAGACACCAACCAGTGACTAAGCTGGCATTGTGAGGAGGCGTACCCTGACTGAAGAGTGCAGCGGGTGTGCCTGATGATTATGACGACCTACCGCTTGAAGAGTGCAGCGGTTTTACTTTAAAAATGGGAAAAGCAGCGTCCAACTGGTCACTGCTCACTAGTAGCTCTTGAATGCGATCGCGATTAGAGCAACTCTCTACCTGTCGTATTCCACATAGTCAACCCGCCTATCGTCAATCTGAGCAGGCATAACCTCAGAGCGGCGTCTGGGTTGCAACGTATGGGGGAGAGCGTTATAAGGCTGCTGCACTACATACGTTGTTCGAGCCGGACGCTGTTGTCGTGCAAGTACCGCTAATGCTCCAACAACAACAATGCCACCACTAATTGTGATTGCCATGCCTCCCAGTGCCCAGACGATGCCTGAAACCATCGAATTTTCTTCTTGCTGCTGAGGCTGAACAGGAGTAGGGGTTGATGTCGGTCGGCTCCATGCCGGTCGGGCAGTGGGATCGGTCTGCGTGGTTAGCTTCTCAATGAGCATCTGCTGATTCTGCAACTGTGCCTTTAGCTGCTCAGTTTCAGTGCGTTGTTGCTCAAGCATCGCTCTTAACCGCTCAGCATCCAACCGCTGCCGTTCAACATCATATAAGCTTGAACTCGGCGAAGTCGGTGTTGCCATCGGCGGTGTCGCCATATAAGGATCGTAAGGATTAGAAGGGTTAGCTTGTGCAATTGGCAGTTGACGAGCAGGTGTTAAACCATTAGCGACAATATTGTCACCCCCCTTAATCATAAAGAGAACCGCTACTCCAGCGAAGGCAGCCCCTGTCAGGAACGCCATACCATCACTCATTGCTCTCGCCTCTCAACTGCGACTGAATTAAAACTAGTTGTAACTGATGCACTCTGACACTCATTATGACTTCACGCAACTTAGGTTGATACGCCATCTCCTTGGTTTGGGTAGGTAGTTATTTTTCCCACTCGAACTCTGCTCATTCATTCAAAACCACATTTTCTCAATTGTCTACCTTAGCGAGGTCTAAAGATTGCTTACTATTGATGAACACTCTCTAGGCAGATCAGCGGTATTTTTGTAGAAGCTAGCAGACTGGAGATTAGGGGCTTAATTGATATGCCTGGAAAATGATACATCGATAAAAGCAGCAGCTCAAGCTGTAGTTGTGAAAGTTTGGAAAATTGTAAGTAGAAACCTTAAACCCTTACAACAACGCTTTAGGCGTTAAAGAAGACAATTACAACGCTAGTTTCCCCAGTTTCGTGCTGATGCTATACACCCAGTCAAATTCCTGGAACGTTAGCCAGCTATGCTCAAACTCGAAGATTGCTTCGTTGAGGCTGGTATTGTCAACCATCACCCCAAAATGTTAGGACTTGATGAAATCTTAAACTCAGTGAGCTTACAGGAGCATAATTCCAGCTTTCTACGTCACAAGAGTGACACAACAGAATAGGTGCTACTTTTTTGTAGCAAGGTTCAACACCCGTATCTTCAACAGCTCACTGTTACCCTGGTAAAGGTTTATGCATCCTCAGCACAACCAAGATTCTAACAATCATCCACAGCCAAACCGCAACAATCTTTGGGTAGAGGGATTTAAAACAGTAGGCTTAAGTCTAATTTTCGCCTTCGGGTTTCGCACCCTTGTTGCTGAATCTCGTTTTGTTGCCTCAGGCTCAATGTTACCTACGCTGGAAGTTAACGATCGCTTACTAATCGACAAGTTGAGTTATCGCTGGTCAAATCCAGAACGAGGAGACATTGTTGTATTTTCTCCCACGGAAACGCTAAAGCAGGAAAATCACCGGGATACCTTTATCAAGCGGGTGATTGGTTTACCGGGAGAAAAGGTAGAGATTAAAGGGGGACGAGTGTATGTCAATGACCAAATGCTGCGAGAAAAGTACCTTGCCGAAGAACTGACGTATGAGTGGGGACCTGTCACTATACCAGCCGACTCATATCTGGTAATGGGGGATAATCGCGATCGCAGCTACGATGGTCGCTACTGGGGATATGTTCCTCGTGACTATATTATTGGTCGTGCGATCGCACGCTACTGGTCTGTTGAGCGCATTGGTACAATCGACCCATCTCCTCTTTACCCGCCTTCTCCCGAATCATCTGTGTCCCAGTAAGTCCTCCAACTTCTAAAGTTCAGTTTCCAGCCATTGCCATTCAGTAACAAGGGATTCGGGAATTTTTAAACAAAGGGTTTCCTGACTTTTGAGTGGAACCGAGAGCGTTAAGAAACCCTTTTGCAGTTTACTCAGAACTTCTGTGAAATTGTACTGACCGACATTGGGTGCAGGAGATTCTTCGCCAAAGACATCAGCGGCTGTCAATACCTGACCCGATGCTGTACTAATTTCCAAAGGTTGCGGGTGAGTCAATTCAGCAATGCCAGGGAAGCCGACTAGGCGTAAATTGAAGCGTATTGGCTGACCTGGTGTTATTTGTTTGAACAATACTACCTGCCAAGCATTTCCAGAGGCATCTAGCAAAGATTGTTGAGAGTGATATCGCATGACTCCGGGTTCATCTTGGTGTTGCCTCAGAACAGCCGTTGCTGGCTCTTGTGTGAAGGCAAGTTGACCCAGAAGTAAAACTAGCACCAATCCACTCAGCAGCAGTAACCGAGGAACTAGACCTTTACGGCGAAAGTTTGCTACCAGTTCTGAAAGGGGAGGTAGAGGAAGCAGGGGGAGAGTTTTTGCTGGTGGCTTATTGGTGTCAAGCTGGTCTAGTTGCTGAGTGCGATAGAGCATAACTCCCTCCAGATGTTAACCCTAAGGGCAGATTTCTCGAAACAATAAAAAATGCCCTTTCGAGGTAGGAAAACGAAAGGGCGTCTACTTCCATTGATTTGAAGAGTACTAAGAAAGTGTGAAGAATTTGTGAATGTTCGATATCACATAACTAGACAAAGCGTCTATACCGCACTTAAACAGAGAGAGGATAGGAGGTGCGATCGCATCTTCTCCAAAATTCCTATCCAGTTCGCTAGCATTCCGCCTAACAACGAACAACTAACAACTAATTGCTGACTTGAGCTTTTGGCAAAACTCGCCAATCGCTTGAAGTCCTTCTGCGGGTTCAGCATCCGCTAGGCGTTTTACAAAGGCACTACCAACAATCACCGCATCAGCGCCCCAATTTTTCACCTGTTCGGCTTGTTCAGGTTGGGAGATGCCAAAGCCAACACCGATCGGTTTATCGGTTACGGTACGCATCTGCACAAGGATATCTTGTACTCGTGATTCCAGTTGGGTTCTCATCCCTGTAACGCCTGTCACGCTAACTAGGTAAATGAACCCTTGAGATTGCTGTGTGATCGCTTCGATGCGCGCTTGTGGACTTGTAGGCGCAACCAGCAAAATTACCTCAATCCCAATCTCCGCCGCAGGCTTGAGCAGAGATTCAGCTTCTTCCAAGGGTAAGTCGGGTACAACCAACCCCTGAACACCCACAGCCGCAATCTCCTTTAAAAACGATTCAATCCCTCGGTTGAGAATTGGATTGTAGTAGACAAATAGAATAATCGGCGCTTTCACCTCTGGGGCAACGTTCTTAACCATCTCTAGAACGTCATCCAAGCGCACACCTCGTTGTAAGGCTCTAGTAGCGGCTGCCTGAATGATTGGTCCATCAGCTAGAGGATCGGAGTAGGGAACTCCTAGTTCGATCAGGTCAGCGCCGGATTGGTCAAGAACCCGCAAGGCTTGGGCTGTTGTCTCTAGATCTGGATCACCAGCCGTGATGAAGGGAATTAGGGCACACTGGGAGCGATCGCGTAGGGACTTGAATCGAGCGGAAACCGAGGTCATTCGATTTTAGATTTTAGATTTAAACACTTTTCACTAAGGGTTCACTGTTGTTACTTAACAGCCAACCCTCAACAAATAACAGATTACTTTAGAGATGCAAGTTAAATGCTTGGCAGCTTAGATCATTATTGCTGATTATCTGCCTCAGAACAGTTTTCCTGCTCAATTTCTACTTGTAGCTGGGCAAGTTCTTCAGGTGTCATTTCCTCAAGGCGCTTTTGTAAGACGGCTTCCTCATAGTCCTTGAGTTGCTGATTGTAGGTCATATTATTGCTTCCAACGCGGAATAAGTAAGTGAGGAGCCAACCAACTAAACCACCAACTAACAACAGTTGACTCCAGATACCTGCCTTGAGGGTATCCAGCCCAGCTACCTGTAAGACTACATACATAATGCCGCCAGCGGCAAAGACACCGAAGGCAATCCCGATCGCATCGATTCGTCGCATTTAACCTTGTACTTGACGGCGTTTGGGGCGAAAGTTCAAGAAGGGGCTGAGGAGCAATAAGCCTGGGAAGAAGAAGAACACCAGGAAGTACATAAAGCCTCGTTCAAATGAGCTAACAACGTACCAACGTTTTTGTAGGTACAAATAAAGAGCAGCAGGAACGACTACGAGGTAGACTCCACTGATAGCTAGATAAAGCAGTGCAACAAGCATAATTTTTTATCCGGGCAAACAACAGGGCAGCGATCGCGTTTTTGATGAGCGGCTGAATTGCCTTAGGTTGACGGCAAAATCCGTTTTTCCTGGCATTTGCTCAACTTTTCTATCTTACCGTGTGCCAGTTCACTGGTATGCTAGTTGCATATAAGACCTAGTTAATGGTGAAATAGATAAATGCAGAAGTTTCATGGAAACACAGAAACTAACTGCAACTCAATCGGGGGCGTGGCGGAATGGTAGACGCTACGGACTTAAAAAATTGAGCGTTGACGGCGAAATCTGTCAAATGAATGCTCTCAAATTCAGGGAAACCTAAGTCTGGTAACAGATATGGCAATCCTGAGCCAAGCCGGAAAAAAATTCCTGGAAGGTGCAGAGACTCAACGGGAGCTACCCTAACGTAAAGCCGAGGGTAAAGAGAGAGTCCAATTCTTAAAGCCAGTAATGGCAGTAGCGAAAGCTACGGAAGAATGAAAATCCGTTGACCTTAAACGGTCGTGTGGGTTCAAGTCCCACCGCCCCCATCCAAATTTATTAATAAAAAAGCTCTCTGTTTTGTGATAACAAGCTTCAGTTTTCCAATAGGTCACTTAGGCTTGTAGTTCAGAGTAATAAAATGATGTGAAAGGATAGCATTTGGAGACAACAAACACTCGCCTGCTCTACCCCAATTGCAGATTTTAATCTCTTACTTTTTTACAGGTTCAAGGCACCCATAGTAATCGTACTTTTCTCGGTTTTTGTCAAAGACTGTCCAGCGTGATGGCTGGTTACTGAACAAATCTAAGTCAATATGTTCGTAGATATAATATCCACTGGAACGTTTACCTTGCTGGTCAATCAAAATAACGGGTTGTAACTTACAATTTGTCTTAATCGGTTTGATCATTTTTTCAATTAGGTACTGTTAGATTGGTTTGAGTCAGGCTATGTGAACCCAGCTAATTGCTTCAGTCACTACAGTGTTCCGTAACTATAAGCTGGCTAATTCTCTTAAGCTGGGTCTAAATCATTGGATAAGTTGCTATCTTTGTCTTTCCGATTTCATCGGTTATCCGTTTTCTACCTATGAGAATTACCTAGGTTCGTTTCAGGAAAGGTTTCTAGGCTGGCATTTCTGGATGATAGGAGCAACAGCGCCAATAACGGACTCCCAAACGGATATGACAAAGTAAGGTGTCTGAGCAGCAAGGGCAAGTTGGCTTAATTATCATCAATTGCCCAGGCTTTGTGGCTGTATCCTGTTGTCTGCGAGCAGTTGTCAGGTGAGTCAGCACTTAGAGTGGCTGCTTTAACTTAAGTTCGCATATTTTAAACCTGGGTCAATAATAATTTCAGTATAGCTTCATTTCCTTGACCTAAAAAATCTATTTTTGATACTCTGATAAGTTAAATTTATTTGCTAATTTCAAGAGACACTATAAGCGTTGAGTAGCTAAAAGCTAGAGAAATCTAGTTTTCCTACCTGATGGCAAAGAGCAAAAAGGGCAGTTGCGAACCACGACATCGCCAGGAGAATAAGCGGTACTCAGTTTGTTCCTTAACTCTCCCCAGAACGTTAATACGATAGATATCGAACCTCTTTTGGGCGACGAATAAGTTTGGTGTTTTTAGAGAATAAAAAAGGTGGGCATTGCCCACCAGTGATGACTAGCATGATTAGCTAGACCCTACCGCCTAGCTTTTGATGTAAGTGGTTGCCAATCAGGGGAATAATCAGTTGACGGATGGTTGGTCAGTCTAGTTTGATTCGAGCCGTCGGCATCCATTACATAGATTTCAGGGTTATAGTTTTCAAAGTTGCTGCCTTCAGGATTCTTGTCGCGGAAAGATACGAAAGCAATTCGATTCCCATCGGATGACCAAGCTGGAGCATCATCGTCGGCGGAATTGTTGGTCAACTGGGTGAGATTGGAACCATCTGCGTTCATCAAATAGACATCTCTGTTGTCGGTGCGCTGCGACATAAAGGCAATCTGCTTGCCATCGGGTGACCAGGCTGGATCAGCATCAGATGTTGGATTGTTGGTCAAATTCCTAAGCTTGGAACCATTGGCGTTCATCACGTAGATTTCAAAATTGCCGTCTCGACTAGAGATGAAGGCAATCTGCTTGCCATCAGGCGACCAGACTGGGTCACCATCGTCGGCGGGATTGTTGGTTAGCCGGGTTTGATTGGAACCATCGGCTTTCATCTCGTAGATTTCCGAGTTATTATCGCGATCGCTATCGTTACGACCAGAGGTGAAGGCAATCCGCTTGCCATCAGGTGACCAGGCTGGGTCAATATCGTACTCTGGATCGTTGGTTAATCGGGTGAGATTAGACCCGTCAGCGTCCATCACATAAATGTCCGGGTTGCCTTCGCGATTAGAGGAGAACGCAATCTGTTTTCCGTCAGGCGACCAAGCTGGGTCACTCTCAGATACCGAATCATTCGTTAGCCTGGTGAGATTAGACCCGTCAGGATTCATTAGGTAAATGTCACCGCTGTTGTCGTCGCGGAAAGAGACAAAAGCGATTTTTGGTGTAGTAGAAGTTTGGGCTTTTACTGTGTTGTTACTCCCCCAGGCTGTTGCGATTAGTGGCAGCACCAAACAACCAACAACAAGCGGGAGTTTAGGTATAAAGGCACGAATTTTTTTCCTCATCACACAGTATTCTTCTGAGAAATCTACATTTTCTCTCTCCACTCCTGTCCTACTGTGTTCCGGATTGATTGCTCGTTACAAGGCTTGCCATAAGGACGATTAGAAACAGCTAAAATGCCGTCTATACAGCGGACGTGCCTCAGCATTCGCTTGGAGCGAAATACACCAAGATTCGTTTAACCAAGGCTTGATCTCATTTTTTTTGTACCTGTCGGACTGTCTGATGAGAGATACTATCCACGTAGCGCCTAACTCTGCGCCGCGACACACTCATTAACTGTAAGACAAGGAACGTTTTCCGATGCAAACTCAGGATAGTTTCACCGAAGTGACATTTCACTATGTAAATGGTGAGTCGGAATCGTTTGAGATTCCTCTAACTCCAGAAGCCTTCCAGCAACAACTGTCAGATTTACTTAATCAACCTTGGTTGACCATGCACCTATTTGATAAAACGGTTTTAATTTGTACGGCTCAGATTATGAAGATAGAAGTGAAGCCTCCCCTAACGGAAATCCAAGGGACAGGTGTCTTCCCTGATACTCTACGGGTGACAGCGCTGTCACATGGAGCGAAAGCTTAGCGATCGCATAGTAAATCCAGCTACCACTGGCTGCTCTTTTCAACTCAACCAAAACTTAAAATCTAAAACCATGCCTACTGTTAGTTTGATTCGTGCTGATTCCTATGAGCGCCAACGACTGCGAACCTATGTGGAAACATTGCTAGAGCCATTGGGAGGGATGAGGGCATTTGTGAAAAAAGGCGATCGTGTCCTACTTAAGCCGAATCTCCTCACATCCGGTCGTCTTGGTAAAGAATGCATCACACGCCCTGAACTCGTGTACTGTGTGGCTCAGTTAGTACAAGAAGCTGGTGGTAAGCCTTTTTTTGGAGATAGTCCCGCATTTGGCAGTGCTAAGGGTGTTGCCGAGGCAAATGGCTATTTGCCAATCATGGAAGAACTCAACTTACCCGTTGTCGAATTCCATGGTCAACGTTATGAAACGGCGAGTCTTACCTTTAATCATCTCCGCTTGTGCAAAGAAGCGATGGACGCTGATGTCGTCATCAACCTCCCAAAGATGAAATCTCACATGCAGTTGACGTTGACGATGGGTGTCAAGAACTTATTCGGTTGTGTACCAGGGAAAATGAAGGCATGGTGGCACATGGAGGCGGGGAAAGATGAAAACCGCTTTGGGGAGATGTTGGTAGAGACAGCACGGGCAATTAACCCAGACTTGACGATTCTCGATGGAATTATCGGTCACGAAGGTAATGGTCCTAGTGGTGGTGAACCCCGACAGCTCAATGTTTTAGGTGCGTCCTCCGATGTCTTTGCCCTTGACCGTTCAATGGTAGAAATTCTGAATGTTGACCCAACTCTTGTGCCCACGATTACCGCACAAGAGCGATTAGGGCTTTCTTCTGGCTTCGCTGATATCCAGTATCCACTTCAGCGACCAGGGGAACTGCAAGTGCTGGATTGGAAACTACCCGATGCTTTAATGCCGATTGATTTTGGGATGCCCCGCGTCATCAAGTCCACCTTCAAGCATCTATACATCCGGTTTATCAAAGAACCGCTGAAAACTTATGCCCAACAGTAGATGAAGACTGTTTAATTCTGTAAACTCTGTTACAGTGTGATACAAAATCGGCACGTAAGCTTATAATACCCTCCGATTGCTTAATCACACCGCCCTACTGCTAGAGGCGGTTTTTTATGCGGAAATTCGTGAAGTTGATTTAGATTGTCTATAAAATCAACCTCCCTCGTAGGGAGGAGGTTTTTGTGCCACCGATTAATTCGATTGGAAGACTTTCTTGAAATTGTTTGCTGGAAGACAGTCTCCTCGAAATAAACCGTTAAAATATAAGGGACAGGGTTCTAAATAAAACCCACTGTTATCGTCTTTAAATTGACCGAGTTCCAATTTCAACATTTTTATGGAATCAAGTGGCCCGTCCGCTAACTCTTCTGACCCTAACCCCCATAGGTGGGCAGAAATTTTGGGCACGCTAATCGCTTTGCTAACACTGACCTTACCTCTGTATGTCATCGCCCACTACTCTTCAGGAAGCAGCGCTGATATCTTGCAACAGACTTCCTACTCACTTCCGAGGTCAGAAAAGTGAACTGGAAATTCTGATGTAACTAAAGACAAAGAATTATCGGCTCTTCAGTACCTGTTATGCCAAAATCCAATATGGAAAATCTCTAAGCCTTACTGGACAAGGATTTTCATAAAGTAATTATTTTTTTAGGCTATGAGCCTTGCCCAGTAAGGCTTTTTGGCTGATTTAGCATACTAAGTACTGAAGAGCCGAATTATCTAACTCAAGAGGACTGCTGAGACTCTAAGCTTAGCAACGCTGACAAATGTTTAAGTGTTGAGTGTTTCAAAATTCCTTGATTCTAAATCTCAGTGATCTACCTTCAACAAAAAAGGCAGGAAGCAGAAGGAATGCCTTCGTCCTTTGTCTATGACCGAAGGGAGTAAGGGTATCAAGCCCCCACTGAAAGAACTCCAGTAACTCCCGTTTAGGTGGAGTCTGAATCCCCATCTGAACGGAACCTTTTGCATTCTTTAATTTTTCCCTTTGTCCTTCAACCTAGAGTGACAATTTTGTCTTGCTATTGATAAAGCTTCGAGAGCTTATCCCTTGAGCTGTCTAGAAGTCTATGACCCATAGCCTTGAAGTGCCCGTCTTCCCCTAAAATGCTACACGGGGGCTGGTTAACATTCGCTTGGGTGTTCAACCCCTGTGTGCTTAAGCTTTAATTGAAAGGCACCCTTAATTTACTGTGTAGCTTAAAAATAAGGTCATGGATTTATCACGCATTCCTGCTCAACCCAAACCGGGTCTGATTAACGTTCTCATCGAAATTCCGGCAGGTAGCAAAAACAAGTACGAGTTTGATAAAGACCTTCAAGCCTTTGCGCTTGATCGGGTGCTTTTCTCTTCGGTGCAGTACCCCTACGACTACGGGTTTGTACCCAACACGCTAGCCGATGATGGCGATCCACTAGACGGTATGGTATTGATGGATCAACCAACGTTTCCAGGGTGTGTCATTGCCGCTCGACCCATTGGTATGTTAGAGATGATTGATGGAGGCGATCGCGATGAGAAAATTCTTTGTGTTCCTGACAAAGACCCGCGCTATGCACAGGTGAAATCTCTTGAAGATGTTGCCCCTCATCGCTTGGATGAAATTTCTGAATTTTTCAAGACCTACAAAAATCTAGAAAAAAAAGTCACAGAAATTCTAGGCTGGAAAAATGTCGATCAGGTAATGCCGTTGGTAGAAAAGTGCATCGACGCGGGTCAGCCAGGACGAGATTCAACGGCGGAAGACTAACTAAGCTTTTTTTAGTCCTTCAATGCCCTCTCTTACTCGACAATTGGGTAAGTAGACGCCTCTTAGAGGTGAACATCTTTGTCTAGCTAAGCTTAGAAGCCTCTTCATTCTCGGTGATGCTCTTGTGACAAAACTCACAAGCTAGCTGCCTCAAGAACGTTAGAATTGACAGGCTTGACAAAAACTTCCTGACCAAGATAAAGGGTGCTAGAAAATAAGACGTAGGGGAAGTGCGAAATCGCCGCTTGTTTTTGTACTAGATTACCCTACGTGGTTTCTTTATAAACTCAACCGCTGCCCCTCTTGATAAAAAGCAATTGTTCTGACTCACCGATGCCCAGCCTCTCTGATTATCATTGGGCGGAAAGCCTCCGGTGTAAAGCGTTGTTGATCAAGGTAAACTTGATTGAAAAATGCCAGATTTTGATCCAGCGGCACCGAATCCACGCACATTTAATGCTAGAGCCGACATGGTAACTGGCCTCACTGCTGATTTTGTTGTCCAATTTTGGGGCGTTCGAGGTCAAATTTCCGCTCCAGGGAAAGAGACGATGCGCTATGGAGGAAATACCTCTTGTGTCGAAATGCGTGTCGGGAAGAAACGCCTCATCTTTGATGGCGGTAGTGGGCTGCGAGTTTTGGGGAATAACTTGCTTTCCCAGATGCCAGTAGAAGCCTACATCTTCTTTAGCCAATGCCATTGGGACAGCATTCAAGGATTTCCTTTTTTCACGCCTGCTTTTATTCCAGGCAACTGTTTTCATATCTATGGCGCGGCAGCATCTAATGGTGCGTCGATGGAGCAGCGTCTAAGCAGCCAAATGCTTCATCCCAATTTTCCCGTTCCCCTTCAGTTGATGCGGTCAGAGTTGAAATTCCACAACCTGACTTCTGGCAATGAAATATTACTGGATGATGTAACAGTTGAGGCAATTTCACTCAACTACTCACATCGAGCAATGGGTTATCGAGTGAGTTGGCAAGGACACTCAGCCGTTTATGCAATTGATCGCTCCCATTATCCTGACCAAATCGATCAAAATCTGCTGCACTTGGCGCGGCAAGCCGATTTACTAATTTTGGATGCTCCTTATACCATTTCCGCTGATGATGCGCTTAAGTCTTCACCTTTAAACTGGCAAGACGACCTTTGGCAAACGGGTATGGCAACAGCCAAGGCGGCAGGGGTTAAGCGAATTGTTATGTCTCGCTATAACCCTGACTATGACGATGATTTTCTTGACAGGGTAGAAGAGCAAGTTCAATCAGTGTTTCCTAACGACTTACTCGCTCGTGAAGGGATGATTCTACCCGTTTTTTAGATTTTAGAGGCACTAAAGCAACAGGAGAGACACTCCAGATAGAGAAGAGAGAGACGTGGCGACGCAGGTAAAGCACAATCAGATATATAGGGTTTACACAAGTTCCAGCTAAGATGCTAGAAGCTTGCTTTGGCTTGCTCCACTTTGAGAATCTCTAGCTTAGTGATGTCGAATGACAAACTCCCCTCTTGTCGTTTCTGCCCAGTATCTTAGTGAACACCTTGATGACCCACAAATTGTGATTGTGGATTGTCGTTTTGCGCTAAGCGATCCAAAACTGGGGCATCAGCAATATTTACTCAGCCACATTCCTGGTGCCCACTATTTGGATTTAAATCAAGACCTTTCAGCGCCTGTAGGACGTCATGGTGGGCGTCATCCGTTACCTGATGCCAACCAGTTAGCCGAGAAGCTAGTGGGGATTGGTGTTGATTTTCAACAAACGCTGGTTGTTGCCTATGATGACTCCCGCTTTGCCTTTGCGGCACGGCTTTGGTGGCTCCTGCGCTACTTAGGGCATAACAACGTTGCTTTACTGGATGGGGGTTGGACGGCATGGCAGTCACAAGGATATCCGGTTACCGATGTTCTACCAACTCCTCAACAAGGACACTTTGTGCCGCAGTTGCGCTCTAACTGGGTGGTGAATATTGAGGTCGTGAAAGCGCTTAAAGACTTACCAGAAGTTGCCTTAGTTGATTCACGGGAACGCGATCGCTATCTTGGTAAACAAGAGCCAATTGACCCAATCGCTGGTCATATTCCTGGAGCAATCAATTATCCTTGGCAAGAAGTCACTAACCCTCAAGGATTTGTACTCCCAAACCTTGAGCAACAACAACGATGGGCAGATATTGAGTCGAAGACAGAAGTCATCGTCTACTGCGGTTCTGGTGTCACCGCTTGCGTCAATCTCTTCTCCTTGGAACTAGCAGGGATTCACGCAGGTAAGCTTTATGCTGGCAGTTGGAGTGACTGGTGTTCTTATTTGCAATAAAGCCCTCTGACTAATCGGCTTCTATAGAGAGTTAACGCAGAACGACAAATTTAAATGTAGAGTTGATAAAGTACAACCGCAGGAGACTTTCTGCGGTTTTACTCAAATTTACATAGGCTTAAGTGAAGTGTGCAAATGCCTCACTCCTGATTCCTGGACAAACGCTTCGCCGTGCGAGAGAGCTGGACTTCTTCCCGCAAGAGCTGGCACTTCACATACATAAGGATGCTGTAGCATTTCTATTAGCTGAGTGTGATTTCAGGAAAAAAATTGAGAAAATGAGGAAGCACAAGAACGATAAATGTATTACTAATATAAAGTAACTATCACAAAATCATTACATAAACATTGCTAAAATAAGAAGCTCAATTATTCTCTAGAACTATTAGGTCTTAGTTTATATGCCATGCCAAATGAACCGTCTTTCTATTTTTGTAGACGGGAACAATATGTTCTATGCTCAACAAAAAAATGGCTGGTTTTTTGACCCTAGGAGGGTCTTAGACTACTTTAAAGGTGAGCCAAATACAATGCTGGTGAACGCTTTTTGGTATACCGGATTAAAAGATCCACAAGATCAACGGGGCTTTCGAGATGCGTTAATTAGTCTTGGTTATACAGTCCGGACAAAAATTCTTAAAGAATATTACGATGATAATTCGGGTCGTTATTCTCAAAAAGCTAATTTAGATATAGAAATTGTTGTTGATATGTTTAATACGGTAGAACAGTACGATAAAGTGATTCTTTTTAGTGGTGATGGTGACTTTGAACGTGCAATTGAATTACTTCGGTCAAAAAATACGCATATAACAGTAGTATCAACAGAAGGAATGATTGCAAGAGAACTCAGAAACGCAACCGATCGTTACATAGATCTAAACGATGTACGAAACCATATTGAGAAACTTGATTATTAATTATAATTGAACAAAAAATATCCAGTATCTTTTATAGATTTTAGGAAGACCAGTCTCTAATGTCAGTAAATCGAGCTATGAACCAGCAACCACAACCAGACCGCATCATTATTTTTGACACCACACTCCGAGATGGCGAACAGTGCCCCGGAGCAACCCTAAATGTAGATGAAAAGCTCGCTATTGCTCGACAACTGGCTCGTCTGGGGGTAGATGTTATTGAGGCAGGCTTTGCTTTTGCTAGTCCCGGAGATTTTGAGGCAGTTCAGAAGATTGCCAAGACAGTGGGGACAGAAGATGGTCCTATCGTCTGTAGCTTGGCAAGAGCGATTAAAGCGGATATTGAAGCGGCGGCTGAAGCCCTAAAACCAGCGCGTCACGCTCGGATTCATACGTTTATCTCAACATCCGATATTCACCTAGAGTATCAGCTCAAGAAATCTAGGGCAGAGGTGTTGGCGATCGCAGAAGAAATGGTCGCCTATGCCAAATCCTTCATGGACGATGTGGAATTTTCAACGATGGATGCCACACGTACCGATCCAGAGTACCTCTACCAAGTGCTAGAACGTGCGATCGCAGCCGGGGCAACAACGATTAATATCCCCGATACCGTTGGTTATAGTATGCCGAGCGAGTTTGGGGAACTGATTCGGGGGATTAAAGAAAATGTCCCGAATATTGACCAAGCGGTTATTTCAGTCCACGGACACAACGACCTGGGTGTCGGGGTTGCTAACTTCCTGGAAGCCGTCAAGAATGGCGCACGGCAGCTAGAATGCACAATTAACGGCATCGGTGAACGCGCAGGAAATGCCTCGTTAGAAGAATTGGTGATGGCACTGCACGTTCGGCGGCAGTACTACAATCCCTTCTTAGGGCGTCCAGCAGATTCTGAAGAACCCCTGACCAATATTGATACTCGCCAGATTTACAAAACCTCTCGTTTGGTGTCCAACCTCACTGGGATGCTGGTGCAGCCAAATAAGGCAATTGTTGGCGCTAATGCCTTTGCACATGAGTCTGGAATTCACCAAGATGGCATCCTTAAAAACAAGCTCACGTATGAAATCATGGATGCCCAGTCGATTGGCTTAAATGACAATCAGATTGTCTTGGGCAAACACTCTGGGCGTAATGCCTTCCGCACTCGCTTGAAAGAATTGGGATTTGATTTGTCAGAAACGGATTTGAATAAGGCATTTCTCCGGTTTAAAGACCTGGCAGATAAGAAAAAAGAAATGTCTGACTGGGATTTGGAAGCGATTGTTAATGATGAAATTCAGCAAGCGCCGGAACTATTCCGTCTGGAATTGGTTCAGGTGTCCTGTGGCGATCGCGCTCGTCCTACGGCAACCGTAACCCTGAGAACACCAACTGGGGAAGAACTTACGGATGCAGCGATTGGGACAGGTCCCGTTGATGCCGTTTACAAAGCCATGAATCGGGTGGTGAACGTGCCCAACCAACTGATTGAGTTTTCCGTCCAGTCAGTCACGGCAGGCATTGATGCGATCGGGGAAGTGACCATCCGGTTGCGGCATAGCGATCGCGTCTATTCAGGCCATGCGGCGAATACCGACATTATCGTCGCCTCCGCTCAAGCCTATGTAAATGCCCTCAACCGACTCTATGCGTCGTTGCAGAGTGAAAAGAATCCATCTGTTCCACCCGATGAACAGATCACCACAGTTGCCCCTGTAGCAATTCAAGGTTCCAGAGAACAAGCCTAGACACTATGCCTCTTCCCCGAATGTGGGTAGAAGTTCGCCAGAAATTCCTAGTTAATGCTTGTCTTCTAGGGTTTCTGGCGCTGATTACGGTAGGGATCACAGCACTGTATGTATCCAGTGAACGTAACTTCCATTGGTGGATCGACTGGCATTCCTCAGCGATTAGGGTAACCACCGCTTTTCGAGAATCCCCGTGGGAGGGGTTACAGTTAGTCCAAAAGTCTCTCGTCCAAGACCGAAATTGGATTTACACCCTACCGTTGGTGCCATTCCTCTTGACGTTTGGGACTTCGCGCCTGGTTTACGAACTGGCGCTAGCCTTGGTTTATCTCTTGCCATTTGCGATCGCAATGGGAGGGATTTGTTCTAAGCTGATTCGGGTTCATCAGCAAACAGTTTTTTGGGCAACTGCCCTACTCACCTTACTCATCCCAGTTAGCTGGATACCTACGTTTATGGGTATCCCTGACACGGGTGGTGCTTTCCTGATTGCCCTTGCCTCGCTGGTTTACTTGCAGGATGTCAAACTCCGGCGATGGTGGCAAATTCCTCTAGTTGGATTGTTGCTTGGCTCTTCGGTTCTGCTGCGCCGTCATTTTGTCTATGGTTGTATTGCTTCCCTCGGTGCCATTACTGTACAAGCTTTGGTTCATTTCTCAGTTGAGGTGCGAAAAAAACCACAACTAGCTTGGCGGAATTTAATCGAACACGGCGTGCGGATTGGTTTAATCAGTGCCATAGCAGTCAGCACAGTGATGGCTGTCGCTTGGCAGTTTACCTACCGGGCAAGGATGAGTGATTACGGAACGCTGTACAAGTCTTGGAACCTGCCTTTCGGTGAGATTACTAGCTTATACGCTTCCTATTATGGGTGGGGAACCTGGCTACTGGTTGCGATCGGATTGTCGGCAAGTATTCTTACCCGTGCTGTCGCTTTACCAACTATCAGCTTTCTGGCGCTGTCGGGTGTCTTCTCCTTGATTGCATGGCTGGTTGTACTGCGTTATGCGAATGTCTTTTATTCCGTGCATATTACGCCCTTAGTCATCGTCGGATTATTCGCTTTGATTTGGACAACCTGGATTAGCGTCAAGGGCAAACTTCGCACGATCATTTTGGGCGTAGTCGGCTGCTATTTGGTGAGCAATCTTGTGATTAGCTTAGCCCCAGTCGGCAATCTAAGCCACTTCTTGCATCCCTTGTTTGCCCTCAACATGCCACCGCTAGTGCGTACAGACTACGATGAAGTCGTCCGACTTGTGAAGTACCTACGCCAATTAGCTCCTAAAAAAGAGCCTATCTTCGTGGTGGGCAATCAACGCCTTCAGCTTGATTCTAGTTTGGTAAGAGGCGTTGAGATCTTACTCTATGGGCAAGAGGGGAGGATTTTGCGCCTTCTATCTGTACCGAAGGTAGACTCTCGCGATACCTATCCATTAGAAAGCTTACTAAAGGCTCAGTATGTGGTTGTTCCCAATTCGTTGCCTAGCTATCCAAGGGGAGGGGTACTGCAAGACACGAATAAATTTCCGGTTGTTGGGGAATGGCTAACGGATAAAGAACTGGATGTCGTTACGGTGGTGTTTGATGCATTTACTCAAAATCAGGAAATTGCTCAGGACTTCAAGCGTTTGCCTGTGCAGTTCACTTTAGAACGGGGAACTGTGGTGAATATTTACCAGCGAATTCGTCCAACCTCTCTGGACACTGCTGTTCGCACACTTAATACTATTGTGCAGCGTACTGGGGAACGACCAGGAGGACAAGTAGACTGGCTGGTTGTGAACCCATACTCGAACTACTCTGTGGTCAAGAAAAATCTCAATAACACTTATAAACTAGTATCGCGTCCGAGTGATCGCCTTTTGAAATCGGATTCCAAGGAACTAGGAAAATCGCAACGCGATCGCACACAGGGAAAAGAAACATCTTTTCTTTACCTTGGTTCACTGCAAGAAAACGCTAAAGTAACTGGTGCAATTATTTCCTTGAGCGAACCCTGTGTTAGTTCATCTCTACGATTATCTACGTTGAATAAAGACGGTGAAATTTTCAGCAGCTTAGAAGCAAAATATGTTCCTAATGATTCGCGTAGATTTGCGTTATCAATTAGTGGCAAAAATTCGACCTATCTCTTGTTAGATATCTTGAGCTACGATAGAAATAATTTGAGTAATTTTTGTAAAATGGAAATTAATTCCGTAACGGTATCCAATCAAAAGCAATGACAAATAACTTTTTCCTAAACTTATAAAAATAAGCTATTTTAGTTGCAATTGAAGATTAAACTCTACACTATTATTGGTAACGAAGTAGGCAGAAAAAATGTTAGATGAAACCCTTAATCGAGAGCGACAATTTCATGATGCTTGGGCTGCTGCTATTGATGTAGATGGGATAAAAGTAGCCGATTATTTTGAAGCTTGCACGGCTCCAGAGAATAGATTTATTTTACGACAAATGGGAGATATCCGAGGGAAACTGCTTTTAGATTTGGGGTGTGGTGCTGGGGAAAATAGTGTCTATTTTGCTAAACAAGGAGCGAGGTGTGTAGCGACGGATTATTCACCGGGAATGGTAGAAGTAGCGCTTCAGCTAGCTGCTGCTAATGGGGTTGAGATTGAAGGACGTACCGCTAATGCAATGGCGTTGGATTTCCCTGACAACACGTTTGATTTAGTCTATGCCTCAAACTTACTACACCATATTCCTGATCCCAAAATCGCTTTAAAGGAAATGCATCGAGTTCTAAAACCTGGTGGAAAAGCCTGTTTTTGGGACCCGCTCAAACATAATCCCGTGATTAATGTCTATCGGCGTATGGCAACTGAGGTGCGAACAGAGGATGAGATGCCACTGGATATTAATATAGTAAATTACATTCAATCTCTATTTTCCGAGACAGTTTACGACACTTTTTGGATAGCAACTCTCTGGATTTTCTTGCGTTTCTATCTAATTGAAAAGGCTGACCCTAATAAGGAGCGCTACTGGAAGAAAATTATTATTGAGCAGGAAAGATTAGCACCCATATATCTCCAATTAGAGAAGTTTGATAGTCTTGTGAAAAAGATTCCATTGATGAAGCGCTTTGCCTGGAACATCGCTGTAGTTGCTCAGAAGTAATTTGAAACCTTTCGTTATAAAACTCAGCCTGTAGAAGCGGTTCCTTTGAGAAATTAGGCAGCATATGATGCTTCTTCATAATCCAGGGATTTTTGTTGGACGTAGAAAAAATATGTTGCCTTATCAGGGAAAAACTTCTTTGCGTTTACAGCCAACCTGCGGAATGTGAGGTTAGAATCGGTAGCGTCATTCTCGTTTGTCTCGATAGGGAGATTATATGGCTAAAGACTTAGGAGATCAAAGTCTTCTCAGTAACAAGTTTGGAACAATATCAAACAAGGAGGTTATATTCCTGAGCAAGAAAGGTTTATTTGGTAGTAAAGCTGTAGAAGAAATTCCGATGCATCAGATTGTTGCTGTTCGGTTTTATAAGCAAAAATCTTTTGTTGTAGCGATTCTAGGCGCTCTAGGAATATTGACAGCACTTGTAATTGCTACTCTTTTCTCAGGAAGCTTAATTTTAAAAATAATTGGACTTGTAGTTTTAGCGCTAGGAATTTGGATTGCTTATATTGGCATTGGGGGAATTCCCACAGTATTGATAACTACAGGCGAAGGAAAAACAACTCAATCTAATGGTTGGCCTAACGATAGAAATGAAGCTAAAGCATTTGCTCTAGTACTGCGCGAACAACTTAAGTAAAGAAAGTTAGCTATTCTTCAAGAGACTAAATATTCGGTTTATTGGGCGAGTTGAGGTAGAACGCGATCGCCTTGGTAGGGACTGCCTATGATACTGTCTTACACAAACATCTATCCAACTCAACGTTTATAAATATTTGGATTAGAAATTTCCATATAGATTTCAGGTATTGCTAATTTTTGGAATCCATACTGGCGATAAAGTTCATGAGCATTTCTTGTTCCCAACAACCACTTTCTCAAGCCTTGAAGTTCTGCATGTTCTAAAATTGACTTAACTAGCCATTTTCCTAAACCTTGTCCACGATAGCTTTCTAAAATAAAAACATCTGCTAAATACGCAAATGTTGCGTAATCAGTAATTACTCTAGCAAAGCCAACTTGCTTATTATCCTTATAAACGCCAAAACAGAAAGAATTGGCTATTGATTTCTCAACAACTGCGATAGGTATATCCTTAGACCAATAAGAGTTTTTGAGGAAATCATGAATCATAGCTAAGTCTAATTTAGACTTGTCCGTGCTAATTGAAAAATTGTTGCTGTGCATTGATATAAATCAACATCTCATACAAAAAGTTTGCTCATTGCAAATTCCCAACAGTAGGGTGCGTCGTGATGCACCCTACCACTAGGGGTTATGGATAAGTCCTGAAGTGTTCTCGTAGTTTCTAGTCTACTGGTGGTAAAGTAGGCGATCGCTTTTTACTCCATGCACATTTTTAGTTTATGTATGAAGCTGCTCAATAATGTTGTTTTGCCCAGTCTAAGAGTTTTTTAGCTGCCCAGATACCCTCAACTACAAAAACTTTTTGCTCAAAGCTAGCATGAACTTTGGTAAGCCGTAATCCGTATATTTTCGGAAGTATAATTATTGCTCTTTCTGTAATATTTCGGGAATACAGAAAAATTAAGCGGAGGGCAAAGCATTTGGATATCAATACTAGAGTCAAGTTCTATCAGTTATCACCCAAATACTTCGCCCCTACAGATAACACGTCTGAAACAACATCCTGGAACGACGTTCGTGCAGCCTTCCAAAAAATATGGGGATACGATGATTTTCGACCACCTCAAGGCGAGATTGTTCGGTGTCTACTAGAAAAGCGAGATGCGCTGATTGTGATGCCTACGGGTGGTGGAAAGTCGATTTGTTTTCAACTTCCTGCACTATTACAGACGGGATTAACGTTAGTAGTTTCACCTCTAGTAGCACTGATGGAAAATCAGGTGCAGGAACTGCGTCAGCTAAAGTTACCTGCTGCTTTGTTGCATAGTGAATTGCCAGCCTGGGAACGCAAGAAGACGCTGCAAGCTTTGGAACGGCAACAACTACGATTACTGTATCTCTCGCCAGAAACTTTATTAAGTCCCCCAGTGTGGGAAAGATTGTGTCAGCCGCAGCTAAAAATTAATGGATTGATATTAGATGAAGCGCATTGCTTAGTTCAGTGGGGTGATACCTTTCGACCCGCTTATCAACGTTTGGGTACAATACGACCAACTTTACTGAAGCATAAGCCAAAAGGGACAAAAATCAGCATTGCCGCTTTCACAGCCACAGCCGATCCCCGCGCCCAAGAAATCATCCGAAACGTCTTGCAACTGCAACAGCCAGAAGTCTTTTTACTCAGCCCCTATCGACAAAATCTCAACCTTAAAGTTCAAACTGTCTGGACTCCTAGAGGACGCCGCCAGCAGCTATTGCAGTTTATCCAAGCAAGACCCAAACAAGTAGGATTAGTTTACGTGCGATCGCGTCGAGATAGTGAAGAATTAGCGGCTTGGTTAGCACAAGTAGGTTACGCAACCGCCGCTTACCATGCAGGCTTAAGTGCAGAGGAACGTCGAGAGATTGAAGCGAGTTGGCTGAGTGGGAAAAATCAGTTTGTTGTCTGTACGTCTGCCTTCGGCATGGGTATCAACAAGCCAAATGTGCGTTGGATTTTGCATTTTCAGTCCCCACAACTTTTATCAGAGTACATTCAGGAAGTTGGCAGAGGGGGACGGGATGGTAAGCCATCTGAGGCTTTGACATTAATGTGTGAGCCAACGGGGTTGTTGTATCCAGATGATAAGCAGCAACGAGAGTTTTTTGAGAAGAAGTTGCGATCGCACTATCAAAATGCCCAGCAGTTGGTGAAGAAATTGCCACCTCAAGGGGAAGTCGCAACAGTAGCAAGACAGTATCGCGAGGGTGCAGTTGCTCTGGCTCTCCTGCACAGTGCTGGTCAACTAAAATGGCAAGACCCATTTCATTACTATAAGCATCCATCTGAAAAATCTCAAACGCTTGCCCAGTTGAGTGCTACCCAACAGCAAGTACTCAAGCAGATGACTCAATATCGGAATACTCGCGAGTGTCGTTGGCAATTTTTGTTAAAAGCTTTTGGCTTCACTCAGGAAGCAATTGGATTTAAGTGCGGAAACTGTGACAACTGCTTGAGGCGATAATTGTTACTCATGATTGACTAAAACTGGAGAGTAGCCAACGAGTAATTGCTCCATCATCCTCTGTTTGCGATCGCGTTACTGCTGTTTCCACCACTGAAATTGCTAAGCCTGGTAAAACGTGGGACTGTTGAATTGCATAGCTTTTCCCTTGAGTAATGGTAAAGGCAGTGATTTGAAGAGCATTGACATCCACTACCCAATATTCCTGAACACCTAAGTTTTGGTAGAGAATTCGCTTCCGTTCTAAATCATCACTAAGAGAAGATGCACCAATCTCGATCACCAAAGTTGGTGGGACTAACTGATTGAGATCGACAGGGGAATTACTCCGGGGTGGAAATTGCAAGGAAGAACCGATATAGAAAGCAATGTCGGGTTGACACTCCCGGATACCTGTTTTTTTGAAACTACAGTTCGTAAACTCAATAATTCTGATGTTTTTGAGGGCGGCGAATAGAACAATTGCTGTGGAGACAATCGAGTTATCCCGACTGTGCGCTGTTCCCAGTGCTGCCATTTCAATCCTCATTTCGCCTTGTTCATAGTAGAATCTACCACTGACAAGGGTTGGGTCATCAGCAAACGTCAAAAATTCTTCCCAAGTAGCTTTGATCCAAGTATCAGTAGCGATGGTTTGCAAGATGGGGACGGGGTTAACCATATAGCATTACCCTTTGGCACTCGATTACTGCTTACATTATGGGGGTTGGCGGCGGGGACGAAAGAGCCTTATACCATTAAGCACATCGCTCTTCTCGACGCTGAAAACTCCTACCTTGCACTCACAAATAAGTCGGCGGGTGGCGTTCCTCCCACACCTAGAAGAGAGGTAGCTTCCCGCCGACTTGGTTATTTGTTGTTGGTTGTTGGTAAAAAATACAAACAACTAATAACAAACAACAAACAACCCGAAATCCCATGTCCTTACCTTTTTTTATCCCGATCTTGGCGACGGCGATCGCGCCACTCTGCCGCCGTCAAATAAAGGACACCTCCGCTGACTACAACTAAGAGTCCTGCCGCAGCTACAAACAAAACAGTAACAAAAGAACTTTCCACGATGCCTCTAGAAACCGTTACGTGCCCAAACGACCATTGCAATTGACCAAGTGAACAACACTAGTACCGAAACCCAACCCAACGACAGAATATCCATAGCGATATATAAAGTACGGAATGACTACAAGCCTTATGATAATTCAATCTGAGCGGTCTTTAGCTTAAGGTGAGGATTGTGAACGAGTCTGCTGAGCGAATTGAATCTTTAAAAGCTGGCACTGTGTCAGCGTTGTCCCTGGCGCTGGTTGAGAGCGTCATCGCGGTAGGCAATAGTCTAGTGCTGGCAGAGTTTGAGAGATTTACTGCCTTACACATGACAACCACTGTAGATTGGCTAGGAAGAATCGCGATCGCTTTTATTAGTGGTTTCCTCTTTGGCATCACCTACCGCTATGTGATTCGAGATGATGAAAATTCACACCTCAAAGATGGAGCTGTGCTAGCTTTCGGCTTAGTACGAGGGCTTGCTCCTGTTGAGATCAACCAGAATTTGCTTGACACTTTCTGGTTATTGGGTGTGTTGAGTCTTGAGAGTATTGTATGTTTCCTTGTCGCCCGCTTTACCCTGGATTGGGCATTCCACCGCCATTGGATTAAACCCCTCAAGTCAAGCTAAGTTCTTCAAACGAGGTTTGACCATACATCATCTGCCGATCAACCGCAGAGAGAATTTTATTATTTGCCGCATCAGAAACGAGACACTGACAAACTAACTGGGCAACATCAGCGCGGTGAATTGTTCCAGCAACTTTGTAGTCTTCTGTAACTACACCATTTCCTGTGGCTGGTTCTGACTTTAAGCCACCTGGTCGAATTACGGTATAAGTGAGTCCACTCTCAATCAAGTGCTTCTCTGCCTTTTCCTTCTCGATCAAGACAGCCTTTAATGTTTCCAGTGCTTGCGGTGGTATAGCAACAACGCTTTCTCCACTACCAATCGAAGAAACAAGGATAAACTTTTGCACTCCTGCCTTCACAGCCGCATCAATAAGATTTTTGTTACCCAGATAGTCAGCGCGATCGCCTTCTTTAGGTAAACCACCGATTGTGCTAATAACAGCATTGATGGGTTCTCCTAACATCGCCTGTTCGACAGCCGTCGCATCCAAGGCATCTCCCATTACCACCGTAATTCCCATTGCTTCTAATTCCGGGCGAGACGCTTCGGAACGCAGCAAGGCTTTTACCTTCTGGTTTTGTTCTACCAAGCATTTAGCGATTTCTCGACCAACGCCCCGACTTGCCCCAGCGAGAAAAATATAAGATGCATCTGTCATATATCCGTTCCCTAAACTTTTGTATCTCTTTTCAGCATAGGGAATTGTGCAAAGCTTTTTAGACAGTACCGACTAAGTTTTTAACTTTTCTGCCAGAAAGGAAATAAGTAACCATTTCTCCCTTACCCTTAACCTGGATGACACCACGCTCCTCAAATACATAATCGTCCCGTAAGTATTCGTAGGTTGATTCTGTGACTTGAATACATCCTGCAACACCATGGGATTCCATGCGACTAGCTGTATTCACAGCATCACCCCACAAGTCGTAGATGAATTTTTTTGTTCCGATGACTCCGGCAACTACAGGACCAGAGTTAATTCCAATGCGGATATTGAGTGTAGTGCCATGCTTAGCATTGAATTGGGCAACTGCGCGTTGCATATCGATCGCCATCTCCGCGATCGCTTTTGCATGGTCACTGCGGGCTATAGGAATACCACCCACCACCATATAAGCGTCCCCAATCGTCTTAATTTTCTCCAATTGGTGTTGCTCACTAAGCTGGTCAAATCCCGTGAAAATCTCGTTGAGCAACCTAACGAGTTCTCTTGGTGATATCTTTTCCGACAACTGGGTAAAGTTAACGATATCCGCAAAAAGAATCGTCACCTCAGTAAAGCCCTCGGCAATATGCCGTTGTCCCTCTTTTAGCTGATTAGCAATAGGTTTGGGCAAAATATTGAGCAATAAACTCTCAGACTTTTCCTGTTCTTTGACAAGTTCTTCATTTGCCTCTTGGAGTTGGGCCGTGCGTTCAATCACACGTCGCTCCAACTCTTTGGATGTTTGCCGCAATCTACCGATAACTAGGGTGATTCCTACAACACCCAACATAGAGAGCATCGCTAACATCGCGAAGGTTCCCCGGAGGCCCTCTTTGGTTTTGTTCATGAAGCTGTCGAGGGGAGTAGTAATCTCTAGAACCCCTCGCACGTCCCCGACTTTCCAATCCTTTTTGGGACTATCAGGAAGAGTATTATGACAATTGATGCAACTGGGTGTGAGGATATCTGCCTGGGCATATCGCAATGCTGTACGACCCTGGAACTTCTCAATGCGAAAAAATGGCTGTTTGGGATTTTGTCTTAAGATTTGGAGTGCTTCTCGCTCAAACGTGTCTCTGGCTCCACCGTCATTGCGCCGCTTGGGAAAGGGATACTCACTATACAGCCGAACTGACATGCCTGGGTTTTGTTCACTAAGCCGATTACCGAGTTCTATTAAGTAGGTCGCTGGTACGGGAATCGCTTTGTCTTGGGTCGTGTAGTTGTCGGTGATGATAATCCCGTGACCTTCTCCGATCCGATCAACGGCGTCGGAACTGTAGAGTGTACGTGCCTCATTGAGCGCTTGGGCATATAGGGTAGCGTTCTGAAGTGCCTGGGTCTCAATCAGCTTTGATGAGAGATGAGACATATTCCACAAAGCTGCTGACACTCCAGAGCATAGTAACAGCGTCAGAACGATGACCGTCCGCTTGTAGAGCAGACTGGTAAACATTGTCAAGGCTTGAGAGACCAACTGGCGCATGACATCCCCACAAAGACAGAGCTTTATAGTTTCATACTTCAACGGCTCAACAGAATGTCCGTAAAACTACGGATAATTGTAATAAGTCGATCAGATTTCTAGCCGTGCAACCCTGTGATTTTGAGCCAATCAACTTCCCTAGATTATCAATCGTAGTTGTTATCCCTTGCGATCGCATTCACCTGATTAGGTGACCTCAAAGCATGAAAGAGGAATTGACATACTCCACCAGTGCCTTACGGCTCAGGTGGATTCTCAGCAGAATTGCTGATTCTCAGTTCCTCCAGATGACTTAAATAGTCGATATCTCTATCCGCTATCCAGCGGTCAAGCTGTCCCTGAGCGTTCACCCATGAAAGGGTCGGTTTCTGAATGCCCTTCAGTACCGTTTAAGTATCCAGCTAGTAGCTTCAATCCTTTCGACAGTATGTTACGTGCTGCGTTCATATCACGGTCTAATACTGTTTTACACTCACCACATTGATGGGTTCTAGTGCTTAGGGTTTTCTGAACTTTTGCCCCACATACTGAACAATCAATAGTCGTATTATGTGGTGGTACAGCAATAACAATAGTGCCGTGTATCTTGGCGAAGTAGTGAAGCCATTGAGTGAATTGATACCACGATGCGTCAGATATAGATTTAGCTAGGTGATGATTTTTCACCATGTTTTGAATCTTCAAGTCTTCATAGACAATTAAATCTTTCGATTTAACTAGCGCTAAAGCATCTTTAACCGCTTTATCTTTACGCTGTCTACTTATCTTGAGGTGCTGTTTAGCTAAAGCTTTTCGTGCCTTGTGGTATCGCTTAGACTGTTTCTTCCCCTTGATATGTCTTCTAGAAGTTCGTCGTTGAAGTTTCTTCAACCTAGCTTCAGACTTCCTGAGGTATCTAGGATTGTTTACAGTCTCTCCATTAGAATCGGTGTAGAACTCCTTCAAACCCAGGTCGATTCCAACAATTTCCCCCTTGAACTCGTGAGTTTCTTGTCTATTCCAGTCAATGAGAAACTGAGCGTAGTAGCCGTCTGCACGACGAATTACCCTTACTCTTTTGATTTGTTTCTCGGAGTACCAAACTAAATCTCTAGATGTCCACAACTCAAACGTTCCTGCTTTAAATCCATCGGTGAAGGTTATCTGCTTACGGTCAGCCGATAACGCCCATCCTGTGTTTTTATATTCAAGAGAACGATTGAACTTTTTGTAGGTTGGATAGCCTTTTAACCCTTGCTTTCCCAACCGACAATTCTCGTAAAATCTAGAGATTGCCGCCCACGCTCTATCAGCATGAGCTTGTCTTGCTTGAGAGTTGAGTTTTCCTGCCCAAGGAGTTTCCTTATTCTTAGCTAGTTTTGAACAAAGCTTTTGAAGGTCATTGCGACTGACCCCCTTATTATCTTCCCAATAGCGCAGGCAACTATTACGAATGAACTGCCCTGTGCGGATTGCTTCATCCAGTTTGCTGTACTGACTCCTTGTTCCTTTAAGCTTTGCTTCAATGACTAACATGGTTGAATCTTATCATAGTTTACCTGTTTGTAGAGACAGGTAAGTTGTTGATTTTACGGGGGTTTACCCCATAAAATCAACCCGACTCTCATCCCCACTTGAGGCGTAAGGCGGTATTCGCTACGCTCAATAATCCGCCTCGCCACTAATGGGGCTTTCTCGTCGGTTCTTGGTATAAAAACGCCAGTTGATCTAAAAAGACAAGGAAAACCGCTCCCACCCAGTTCCTTGATAGTCAAACTCAAACAGTTCCGGGTGCAGAATCTCTGCCAAGATTTCCAAAGAATCGACTAGTCGGGGTCCCGGTCGATTGAAGTAGGAATTACCATCGGTAAGATAAACATTACTGTTTTTGACAGCTTGCAAGCTTTGCCACTGGGGATGCTGTGCCATCTGTTGAGTTTCTTGGCGAGTCCGGTTTAAATCAAAACCACAGGGCATAACAATTATTACCTCTGGGTCAGCTTCTACGAGAGTCTCCCATTGTAGGTAAGGGGAATGTTTGCCCTCAACACCAAATACAGGCTGGCCACCTGCCAGTTTTATGAGTTCTGGAATCCAGTTACCAGTTGCCATGAGAGGGTCAGTCCACTCAATGCCAGCAACCTTGGGACGGGAATTCTCAGGCAGTCCTTGAGTCTTTTGTCCGCAAGCTTTAATGCGATACTGTAAGCCTGTTAAGACGGGCTGCGATTCCACTCCTAACGCAGCAGCCACTCGCTCAATATCTGCCCAAACATCACTCAGCACGTTTGGCTGTAAGGAAATCACCTTAGGCTGACTTTTGGTGAGTTGAGCAACAGCTTTCTCAACGTCAGCGAAGTTGACAGCACAAACATCACACTGGTCTTGAGTAACAATGTGGGTTGGTTGTAGCTGTTCTAGGACATCCATTTTGATGTTGTAAATGCTTAGGGTTTTTCCGGCTAATTCAACGACATCCTCATCAATTTGGGCACTGGATTTTTCTGAATCTAGTCGTGCTTCTGTGCAAATGGGTCGATTTTGAAGGTCTGCCGGGTAATCACATTCATGCGATCGCCCAACAATCGCATCAACTAACCCTAACGCTGCCACAATTTCTGTCGCACTGGGCAGCAAAGAAACAATTCTCAAGTCTGAAGTAGTCATTAGGCAGTGAACAAATCAGCTAGGTACAATTTTCTGAAGATTTGATTAGTTAGTCATCACTCCTTGGTCACTAGTCAAAGACTTGCCCTGCGCTTTGCACACAAAAACTAAGGATACACATAGCCTGCATCACATCGTTTACTAAGTAGTATTATTGAAAATGGTATTAAGTCTTTGAAGTGCCCACCTTCAAGGTGTAAGATTATAGTTTTGGGTAAAGACCTAGTTAGGACAAGAAAGAGGAAGTTATATGTCGCGATATCGAGGCCCGCGTCTGCGGGTTGTGCGCCGTCTGGGCGATTTGCCAGGGTTGACTCGTAAGACACCCCGTCGAGCATACCCACCGGGTCAGCATGGACAGGCTCGCAAGAAGCGGTCAGAATATGCGATTCGACTGGAAGAAAAGCAGAAACTCCGCTTCAACTATGGAATTACGGAAAAGCAGTTGCTCCGTTATGTCCGTAAAGCACGTCGCGCGACGGGTTCAACGGGTCAATCCTTGCTGCAAATGTTAGAAATGCGGTTGGATAACACAGTGTTCCGCTTAGGAATGGCTGGCACAATCCCAGCGGCACGTCAGTTAGTGAACCACGGTCATGTGATGGTTAATGGCCGGGTGGTCAATATTGCTAGTTACCAGTGTCGTCCCGGTGACGTGATTAGTGTAAATCAACGCGATCGCTCTAAGCGTCTGGTAGAACAAAACTTGCAATTCCCAGGATTGGCAAACCTTCCTAGCCATTTAGAGTTTGACAAGGGCAACCTGACTGGTAAGGTCAATGGTGTTGTCGAACGTGAGTGGGTGGCGCTACAAATTAACGAATTACTCGTGGTTGAGTTCTACTCACGGAAAGCCTAGGCTAGTTGTTAGTTGTTAGTTGTTAGTTGTTAGTTGTTAGTTGGAAAAAATGTCCGAAAGGCTTTCTGAGACAAGGTTTTAGCAACGAGCTATTATCTATCTAACAACTAAAAACTAAACACTAACAACAACTTAGCTATCCACCAATTTGGGACATAGTACGGGTATAGGTGCCAGTAGTTCCAGAGTCTCGTTGTTTGAAGTTAATCTCTGGTTTAATCATCAACAATTGACTGACTTGCTCTCTTAAGTCAGCCGTGTGAACCCCTTGACGAAGGGCGGTTTTTAAGTCAATCTGCCCAGTTTCATTGAGCAAACAGGGACGTAGCCAGCCGTCAGCAGATAAGCGCATTCGGTTGCAGCGATCGCAAAAACATTCCGACATCTGACTAATAAATCCTAGAGTTCCCAAGGCACCGGGGATTTGGAATACGTCAGCCGGACCATTACCCCGAACGCGGGATTCTATTAAGCCAAACACATCGCGAATCCGCTGCCGCAACTCTTCTGACGGCACCCAAGCTCGTTCACCAAAGAGTTGAGAATTACCAATTGGCATAAACTCAATAAACCGGACGTGCCAGTGGCGGTTAAGGGTTAAAGCCGCTAAATCTAGTACTTCCTGGTCATTTACCCCTGGAATTACGACGACATTTAGCTTTAAAGGGTCGAACCCAACGTGATACGCGGCTTGAATGCCTTCCCAAGTCTGCTGCCAGCGCGAACGTCCGCGATTGCCGATAATTTTGTCAAATGTTTCGGCAACAAGAGAATCAAGGCTAATGTTGATGCGTCGCAAACCCGCGTCGTAGAGGTCTTGTGCCATATCAGCAAGTAAGAACGCATTCGTCGTCATCGCGAGGTCTTGAGTTTCGGGAAGAAAAGCGATCGCTCTTACTAAATCCACAACACCTGGACGCAATAAGGGTTCACCACCCGTAAGACGAAACTTCCTAAAGCCTACAGGAATAAAGACTTCCTGGAGCAACGTTAGTAGCTCTTCATTACTCAGCAATTCCTGCCGCAGAATATAGTCAAGCTCTGCTCCTTCAGGCATACAGTACTGACAGCGAAAGTTGCAGCGGTCAATTAGGCTAATGCGGAGATAATCTACGGTGTTCATGCTGCCTTTGGTTATGGGGTAAGAGTGTCAAGGTAAGAAAGCCTTGATACTTACTCTCCTTAATTCCTACTCCTTATTCTGAACGATTTACCTAGTTTTACTGTTTGAATAGGCACAGGTTGAGTTTTGATAGCGAGGCTAGCATCGTTCTTTCCCAAGAGCGACAGCGATGTACTAAATCCTTGCTTCGCTTCACGCCAAAGTTTTGTCAAGGATTGACTACGTTGCTCTTGTACAAACACCAAAGGTAATAAGGCAACAAGTCTTAAAACCGCTGAAAGCGCAAATAATCCAGGTAAGCCACCTGTACTCGTTGACTGAGCGAGAAACCCTCCTGCTGCCGTTCCCATCGCTCCCGTAACACCAGTAATCGCTGCTGCGATCGCGAAATAAGCGGCTTGACTTCGTGCAGGTGCAACACTCATCTGCATATTACCGTTGCACAAGTCAATGGCTGCCCACGTCCCACCACTAAACACATGCACCAAAGGCAGCCATAGCCAAAGGGACGCTGAGTTCGCTCCTGTTCCTAACCAGAACAACGGCGTGACGGCAGCAAGAATTCCAATCAAGATTAGAATTGGGCGATTACCAATCCGGTCGGCTAACTTACCCCACACAACCAACATCAGCAGATTTGCTCCTGCCGTTAAGCTGCCATAAAGCGTGACCAAACTGACATCCAGATGCAGATTGTCCAGCATATAGAGGTTAAAAAACGGCGCACTGAGGTTTACGGCAAACATCCACAGGCTGAGGTACAGGAGGAAGGTCAAAAAGTTGCCGTCCTTAAACCAGTTTGATACTGGTTCAGTTGAGTTACGTTCAGTCAAGCTTTTGAGTTGTGGCAGTGGTGCTTGCGGATTCACATCGACAATGAAGAACTGAAAGGCTAAACTAATCAACCCTGCCAAAACAGCCAAAAATAAAACAATACTGTAGCCTTGGAGTGTTCCACCTCTCCAAACTGAGATTCCTAGTCCCATCACTGGAACACAAACGAGACTCATCAACGTAGCAGCACTATTACGAATACCAAAATATCGTCCGCGCAACTGCCGGGGAACTAATGATGCCATCCAGCTAAACCAAGAAGCACTGCCTAAGGCACTAAGGATACTCGTTGCCAAGACAATGACGAGTGTCGCAAGGACAAGGTGGTGGTGTTCAGTCTGGGAGTCACCGATTTGAGCCACAAACAGCAATAGAACCAGCCATAGTAGCCGTGACACACCAAAAACACATAAACCGTACCAATGGCGACTGGTCGTGCGGTCTGCCAGGTAGGCACCTAGTGGTTGAAGTAAGTTCACCAACATGGGAATTGACGAGAGGAAGCCAATTTCCACGCTTGTCGCACCGAGTTCTAACAAAAAGTTAGTCAGTAAAATACCTGTGGTAGCGCTGCTAAAGATCGTGGCAAAGACACTATCTACGGTAGATGCTCGGAGACTGGTGCGAATTGCTGCCTTAGATATGGTTAGAGGCGGGTTGGGAACAACAACCGCCTCTGTTAATGCTGTGTTTTCTAAAACTTCTACAATCGGGACAGGTCTTGTCTCTTCTAGGATGCAATCAACGGCTTTTCTAACCATGCTGAATGACTTTTGTAGCTAGGAGCTGTGGGGTGTGTTGGAACAGTACTCTTGAACAATAAGCAATAAGCGACTAGTCAAGCATCGTTCAACGGAAAGATATATTTCTCAATACTTTGCAACACCTGAGAAATACTTGGCAATAGTACCCGTAAATATTGCTTGTTGCATTCCTTACAGTAGCGATCGCAAACCTCACAAAATCGCTGAGTGCAGCGTGGCAGAAATAACTATCCAGTTGAAAAAGGTTAAAAAGCTTACTGTACAAGCAATATTCCTAAAAGCCTTCTGCTTTCTGCCCTTTGCCCTCTGCCTTTTGCTATACCTCTTCGATTGATTCTCGTACCTCTCGCTCCTCTAAAACAAACTGCACATTACTTAAGGGTTAATCCACGAGTATCAGTAAACTCGATTCCTCACTATTAACCCCAACAATGCTTTTGATATTCTGCATAAACTGTAGTTGATTATCTAACCTTTAGAAAATGGCTTAGGAGTTCACAGATTAGTGAGATTCAACACAGACATTATTAGTAAATAGCTTGATAACGCGAGAGTTCAGTTGACTATCAATTTGTGATTCAGTCAAGGTTTTGTGTTATCGCAACATATTTTAGAATTGTGTTTTTTCGATAAAGATTCTGTAAAACACCTAGCCTTACCTAATAACGAGAGAATATTCTGGTATCTAGGATACTTCTTGCTAATAAATCGATTACTTCAATAACCAAGTTACTCTTGACCTGCTCCAAGCCTTTCTTTGAGGAGCGAACCTTTATGTCTATTGTTAAATGAATTTAGCAGAACGCTATCTCCTTTCAACTGCATCTCAATGATGAATCAACTTACTTTTCCACCTGATGCCCCTAAGGTTATTGAGTGTAATGCTTCTGATGCCTTTCAAGCATGGCTGAGTCAGGTAAATGGTTCACTCGCCATCACGACTTATCAGGCAGGTAAATTGGCTTTAGTCGGTTGGAATGGTCAGCAAGTGACTGTTCTCCTACGGCAATTTCCCAAACCGATGGGTCTAGCTGTGCAGGAACAGCGGCTAGCCTTAGCGACGAATCATGAAGTTTGGCTATTTGCTAATGCCCCGTTGCTGGCTGATGAATACTTAGAAAATCAGCCAGGGCGCTATGACACTCTTTACTTACCCCGTGCCACCTACTTTACAGGCGACCTGAACATTCATGACTTGGCTTTTGGTAGCGATAACCTGTGGCTCGTCAACACACGCTTTTCCTGTCTTGCTGCCCTCAGTAAAGACTACAACTTTGTTCCTCGCTGGCAACCTCGCTTCATCTCTCAACTAGCGCCAGAAGACCGCTGCCATCTAAATGGCTTAGCAATGGTAGACGGACGACCTAAGTTTGTTACAGCCTTGGGGGAAAGCAACGAGGTTGGTGGATGGCGAAACAACAAAGCAACAGGCGGGATTCTCATTGATGTCGAGAGTGGAGAGATTGTAATACGAGGTTTGTCAATGCCTCATTCTCCCTGTTGGCATGAGCGCTATTTGTGGCTACTCAATTCTGGCGAAGGCGAATTATGGCGTATTAATCCTCACTCAGGGCAACACGATGTAGTCTGCGCTTTACCGGGTTTTTTGCGGGGGTTGTGCTGTGTCGGTAACTATGCATTAGTCGGACTCAGCCAAATTCGGGAGCAGCATATATTCGGTGGTTTACCTGTACAACAACGGTTTAAGCGGCTGCTGTGTGGTGTAGCCGTTGTAGATCTCCGAAGTGGTCAGTTGGTAGGAATGCTGGAATTTACAGCAGGTTGTCAAGAGCTTTATGATGTCGAGTTTTTGCCCAGTGTCCTGCGTCCAACGATTCTTAATAACGAAAGACCAGAAATGCGACAAGCCTTTACTGCGCCAGAGTTTTCTTACTGGCTACGCCCAAGTTCGCAAATGACAGGTTAATCAAGAAAACTTTAGAAATCCGACCTTTTTTAAGTTTCGTTTTTCATTCACCTTTACCTCTTAACTCCTATGTCAATTGTTCCTATTGGTTCAGAATTCCGCGTTAACACTTACACCAGCAGTGAGCAACGCACATTCACCGAAACACCACAGTCCGTCGCAATGGATGCCGATGGGGACTTTGTCGTTACTTGGAGTAGCAATGGTCAGGATGGCTCTGGTTGGGGAGTCTACGTCCAGCGCTATAACGCAACAGGACAGGCTCTAGGTAACGAATTCCGAGTTAATACTATTACTAGCAATTCTCAACAGTTTTCGACGGTAGCGATGGATGCCGATGGAGACTTTGTCGTTACCTGGAGTAGCAATGGTCAGGATGGCTCCGGTTGGGGAGTCTACGCCCAGCGCTACAATGCGGTGGGAGAGGCAATTGGTGACCAATTCCGAGTCAACAGCTATACCAGTGGTTCTCAAGAGTTTTCGACGGTAGCGATGGATGCGGATGGGGACTTTGTCGTTACCTGGAGTAGCAGTGGGCAGGATGGCTCTGGTTGGGGCGTGTATGCTCAGCGCTATAACGCGGCAGGAGAGGCTCTAGGTAACGAATTCCGAGTCAACAGCTATACCAGTGGTTCTCAAATCTACTCCAAGGTAGCGATGGATGCGGACGGAGACTTTGTCGTTATCTGGAATAGTGCTGCACAGGATGGCTCTAGCTATGGAGTCTATGCTCAACGCTACAGTGCGGCTGGAGAGGCTTTAGGTGGCGAGTTTAAGGTCAATACCTACACCAGCAACACTCAACGATTCTCCAGTATTGCGATGGATGCCGATGGAGATTTTGTGGTGACTTGGAGTAGCAGTGGGCAGGATGGTTCCGGTTGGGGAGTCTACGCTCAACGCTACAGTGCAGCCGGAGAGGCTTTAGGTCAGGAGTTCCGAGTCAACAGCTATACCAGTGGTTCTCAACTCTACTCCACAGTGGCGATGGATGCCGATGGAGATTTTGTAATTACGTGGAGTAGTAATGCTCAGGATGGCTCTGGCTATGGTGTATATGCTCAGCGTTACAATGCAGCTGGAGAGGCTATAGGTGATGAGTTTCAGGTTAATACCTATACCAACAATTCTCAACGGTTCTCCAATGTTGCGATGGACGCTGACGGGGATTTCATTGTTAATTGGACGAGTCCTGGTCAGGATGGCTCAAGCTATGGAGTGTACGCTCAACTTTACCGAGAGTTAGAAGCTCCGACTAGCACTGGCATTAGTAATGTCATTGTGCAGGAAGATGCTCCTAATACGGTGATTGACTTGTTTGCTGCCTTTACCGATGATGACGACACAGATACGAACCTGACCTACACGATCGCCAACAATAGTAATCCCAGTTTATTCGTAGCAACAACCGTTGATGCAGTTACAGGAGAGTTGATACTAGACTATGCAACCAACGCCAACGGTACGGGCAACTTGACGATTCGAGCCACAGACTCGGATGGTTTATCTGTCGAAACAACCTTTGATGTTACGGTTACTGCCGTCAACGACACTCCCACTGTTGTTAACTCAATTCCAAATCAAAGCGCCGCAGAAGATGTGCCTTTTTCTTTTCTACTGCCTGCCAATACCTTCAGTGATGTTGATGCCGGAAGTAGCCTTGCTTACACAGCTACCTTGAGTAACGGGAATGCCTTACCGAGTTGGTTGATTTTTAATGCTGCTACCCGCGCTTTTAGTGGTACTCCTCTCAACGGGATGGTTGGTTCCTTAGACATCAGAGTCACAGCAACAGACGAGGTAGGGGCAAATGTTAGCGACACCTTTAATTTAGCGATCGCCAACACCAATTATGCTCCTATCACTAACGATGAAGTTGCAACGTTGACTGAAGGCAACTCCATCACGCTTGATGTGTTAGCCAATGCTACTGATGCCGATGGTGATGCACTTACTATTGAAAGTTTCACCAGTCCTACCTACGGCACCCTAGTACAGAATGAGGAGGGAACATTTACTTACATAGCCCCCCTCAACTTCAGTGGCGCAGACAACTTCACCTACACGGTGAGTGATGGTTATGGTGGAACGAGCGAACTGACTACAGTCAGTCTTACGGTTGACCCACTGAACCTTGAGGGAACCGCCGCCTCCGAGACGTTAACTGGTACAACCAGTGATAACATCATCAATGCTTATGGCGGGAATGATGTCATTGAGGGTAATGCAGGCAATGATACGGTGAGTGCTGGTAGAGGTCATGACCTCTTAATCGGGGGCAGTGGTGCTGACTTCTTAGTCGGTGGTGCTGGTAACGATATGTTTGTCTACATTGATTTTAATGACAAGGGTGATATAATTGCTGACTTTAGTATTAGCAGGGATAGCCTTGGTTTAACATCTCTTTTCGATAACCTTGGCTACACGGGGGCTAATCCAATTGCGGCTGGCTATATGCGGTTTGTGCAGAGTGGTACTGATACTCAAGTCCAAATTGACCCAGATGGAGTGGCTGGCTCCCAAAATTTCAGTTCTCTGGTAACTTTAAACAATGTCACTACCACGGCTTTGATAATCGGCAGTAACGTCATCGTCTAATGATTAGACCTATCTTGAAAATAGAGGCTGAAAGCTCATATCGCAAAGAGTGCGATCGCTCTTGCAATTAAGCGACGATATACGCTGCCGCTTCCCGTACAACTGTTAACTGGATGGGTTAGGCTGTCTGCCAAATTTCACCTCAGGCACAGCAACTGGGGCTGCCCAATGGACGGCATTAGTAATGACGTGCAACACTTCGGGTTGATAGTAAGTTGGGTAATCTTGATCGCCAGGACGAAAGTAAAAGACTCTACCCTGACCTCGGTGATAACAACATCCACTGCGAAAGACTTCGCCTCCCTCGAACCAGCTAACAAAAATCAGAGTATCAGGGGTAGGAATATCAAAGAACTCACCGTACATCTCTTCAGCAGCGATTTCAAAAGACTCATCTAACCCAGAAGCGATCGCGTGAGAGGGCGTAACGACCCAAAGGCGTTCTTTTTCGCCTGCGTTGCGCCATTTGAGATTACAGGATGTACCCATGAGCCGTTTGAAAATCTTGGAGAAGTGACTGGAGTGCAACGCGATTAGACCCATGCCAGACAAAACCCGCTTGTGAATTTTGTCTACAATGTCGTCTTGCACGCGATCATGGGCGATATGTCCCCACCAGATTAAGACATCAGTCTGATTTAACACCGCATCAGTCAAACCATGCTCCGGTTGCTCTAGAGTCGCCGTTTGTACAGTTAATCCTGAAGAACGTAGATGTTGGGCAATGACTTCATGGATGCCATTCGGGTAGATTTTGGCTACTTTCGGGTTAGTTTTTTCGTGTTGGTACTCGTTCCATACCGTGACGCGAGGCGCATGGGTCATTACATTCTCCACAGGCTTTTACTCTTAATTTTGTCTTGAAATTAGAGGATGTCTGAAAGTTATTGTTGACACGCTTACAAATGACGCTCCCCCTAAATCCCCCTTAAAAAGGGGACTTTAATATAGCTTGATTCGCCCCTTTTTAACCCTGGCGAGGGGGCGAACACTCTCTGATACTTCTCAGACATCCTCTTCGGATTCCTGGTTTCAGGAGATTAGTATTGAACTCAATTAGTCTCAACAGAATGGGGCAAGACCATGATGGACAACTTAATCACACGCCACTCTCGTACTAGAAACTTCGGCATTGCTCTTTGGTTGATTGTATCAACGATACAAGCGATCGCTATTATGTTCGTGATTGCTGCTCCTGCATTAGCACAGGAGACTACCACACAGGTGGGATTCAATCCCCAAGAAACACTGCGGAACACCTTAGAGTGGATAGATAGTCTGGGTTCGCTAGGAGCGATCGCTTTTATTACTCTCTATATCGTTGCTACCGTAGCGTTCTTACCGGGGTCAATTGTCACTTTGGGTGCTGGTGTTGTCTTTGGGATTGTTTGGGGTTCAATCTACGTTTTCATCGGTGCCTCACTAGGAGCAACGGCGGCTTTCTTAATTGGACGCTATTTAGCAAGAGATTGGGTTTTTAAGAAAATCGCAGGAAACGAAAAATTTCGAGCGATTGATGAAGCTGTCGGCAAAGAAGGATTTAAAATTGTTCTGTTAACCCGGCTGTCCCCTGTATTTCCCTTTACCCTCCTGAACTATGCCTTTGGCGTTACAGGAGTTTCCCTCAAAGACTACATTCTTGGCTTCGTCGGCATGATTCCAGGCATGATCATGTATGTTTACCTCGGTTCCCTGGCTGGTAATCTTGCCAAAGTTGGTACTGAAGGTCAACCTAGCAATCCCACCGTCGAGTGGACAATTCGGATTATTGGTTTTATTGCAACAGTGGCTGTGACTGTTTATGTAACTCGTATTGCCCGAAAGGCTTTGGAAGAAAAGGTTTCATAAACAGAAGAACGTTTAATTTTTATCTTGGCTTTTTAATTTTTCATTCTCCAAGGTGTTACCGATGTCAAGTTCTGCATTCGAGCAAGTTACTGTCTCACCGATGGATGAATATAACCGAACGCTGGTTTCTTATGTCCATCCGCCAGATTGGGTTAATCCTCAACCTGCTGATTGTTACGACCTGGTTGTGATTGGTGCTGGCACGGCTGGATTAGTTGCAGCAGCTGGCACAGCGGGTCTAGAACTGGGTTTAAAAGTCGCCTTGATTGAAAAGCATCTCCTGGGTGGGGATTGCTTGAATGTTGGTTGTGTGCCTTCCAAGTGCATAATTCGGTCTTCTCGCGTTGCTGCCGAAATGCGGGATGCAAGTGCTTTTGGGATTCACCCCCCAGAACACATTGAAGTAGACTTTCCAGCAGTGATGCAGCGGATGCGTAGGCTACGGGCGAGGATTAGTCCTCACGATTCTGTTGATCGCTTTCAAAAGATTGGGATTGATATCTTCTTGGGATCTGGTCGGTTTTCGAGTGCCAACACGATTAAAGTTGGCGATAAGATTCTCCGGTTTAAGAAAGCTGTGATTGCCACGGGGGCTAGAGCCGCAGAACTACCCATTGAGGGACTTGAAGAGGCGGGTTATCTCACCAATGAGACAGTCTTTTCCCTAACAGAACGACCGCGACGTTTAGGAGTAATTGGTGGGGGACCAATTGGGTGCGAGTTAGCTCAGGCTTTCCGGCGCTTGGGTTGCGAGGTAATACTTTTACATCAAGGCTCTTACATCTTAAATAAAGAGGATACCGAGGCGGCAGAAATTGTCCAGAGCGTCTTTATCCGGGAAGGTATCCGCTTAGTGCTTGATTGCAAAATTAAGCGCGTGGTTAAAAGTAGTGAAGGCAAAACACTTTACTTTAGCTGTAATGGTCAGGACGACTCGGTTACGGTTGATGAAATTTTGACAGGGGTAGGTCGTGCGCCTAATGTTGAAGGTTTGAATTTAGAAGCTGTTGGGGTAGAGTACGACCAGCGAAAAGGCGTGAAGGTGAATGACTACCTCCAGACGACGAACCCTAAAATTTTTGCAGCAGGCGACATCTGCATGAACTGGAAGTTTACCCATGCGGCTGATGCGGCGGCACGGATTGTGATCAGAAATGCTCTATTCTCTCCCTTTGGCTTGGGACGCTCTAAACTCAGTAGTCTGATTATGCCTTGGGTGACTTTTACTGACCCGGAGATTGCTCATGTGGGAATGTATGAGAACGAAGCTAAGCAAAGGGGCTTGGATGTAAATACAGTCAAAATTGCTTTGAGTGATGTAGATCGTGCGATCGCAGATGGTGAAGAGGAAGGGTTTGTCAAAATCCTTCACAAAAAGGGTTCCGATCAGATTCTCGGTGCAACCATTGTTGCCCGTCATGCAGGTGAGATGATCAGTGAAGTGACAACCGCCATTGTCGGCAAGCTAGGTCTAGTTACTCTAAGCCGTGTGATTCATCCTTACCCAACCCAGGCTGAAGGCATTAAGGCAGCGGCGGATGCATATTATCGCCGGACATTTCTCAAGCCGAATATTAAACGACTCCTGGCAGTGGTCACCAAACTATCGTAGTTTTCAGCCGTTAGTTCAAAAGATGCTGAAGCGATACAGACTCCGTTTGATGAAACTTAAACTCAATTGTTTACGTCAATGGATAACGGTCTACTCGAAGCGGCGAAACCATAGTGACTAGTAGATTTCCTCCTTATCCTAAGTCGGGATAATGCTTCGCTTCTTTTATTTCTAAGCCAGAAACTTGTTAATGAAAATTCCAGTTCAATATTGGCTACTTGTACTCGCTTTAGGTGCCACATTCGTTGTTCCCTCTGATGTTACCAATTCCACTCCTGCCCAGGTAACATTAGCTCAAGCTCAAACAGACCCCTTTGCATCCATACTAATGGAGCCAAACTTGCAATTTAATGTTCAACGTCAGGCAGGAAATTGTCCCCAAACAGTCGGGCTTTGGATGTTCATGCTTGGATTTGAAGGGGGTGCTGATCATACAGTGGTCGCTGATACTCAAGCGATCGCTTCTGCACCAGCAAAGTTGGTCGTCTCACAGCCGAAGCGGCTGGAATACGAAGCACCCTTACGGAGTGAATATGCGTCTTGTGTTGGTCAGGCAAGTTCTGAAGTGTTTCGTGTCTACAGTCTCCAGTTCCGCAATGGTAAAATCTCTTTCCGTATGGATATGACTTGGATGGATGGGTACCACGAAATCCTATACAAAGGTGTGTCGGCTTCTCGTCCCTACATCCATTGGCGGGCGACGGAATAGGCTAATTGAAAACTAGCTTCTGTTTAGTGACCTGTAATTACTTCACAGCCTTGTCATCTACTGGGTGTTGACCATAAAACGGCAGTGCCTCCGACCAATGGGGGCGCTTTCCTTGCTGCCAATCTAGATAGGCAAGTGACAATACACTCGTTACACTTGTCCCCAACTCACTTGGAACATCAATCAGTTGGCAAGGTATCTCCGAGGACTCCAAAACTTGCTTCCAGTTCTCCTGTGTCATCACCGTATCTAATAGCAACGGTGTTAGTCCTACACCTGTTGGGTTGGCTTGATAGATTGCGACAAACAGTTCACCACGATGGGCATTCATCTGGAGAGCGATCGCATTTTGGTCTAAGCTTTCTGCCCTTTCTAACCGCTGCAACCAAGCCACAGCCGCTAGTGTTGAAATAGCAAACAGAGGAACATTCAACTGCTGTGCTAGTGTTCGGGCAGTAACAATGCCAATTCGAGTGCTAGTAAAGCTGCCTGGCCCTTTTGCCACTGCAATAAACGCTAAATCTGCCCACCTCTGAGGTGTTAGAAACTCAACAAGATGTTGATGTAAATGACTAGATAAATCACGCCCTAAATCCCAGGTAGAAGAGCGAGTATCACCAGCAAAGTTACTAACTGCTAACCCCAATTGGGAACTAGTTGTGTGGAGGGCGAGAGCATATTTGTTTGGGTCAAAGTGTTGCATTAGTTAAACTGCCAAATCTTGATTGTTTTGTCCTGAGAACCACTGGCAATTATTCGACTATCGGGACTCATAGCCACCGCTGTTACACCAGCTTGATGCCCAGAAAGAGTGTGTAGCAGTTTCCCGCTACTGGGATGCCAGATTTTCAGTGTCTTGTCAGCACTAGCACTGATGAGAGTATTCCCTTGAGTGTTGAGGGCGAGGGAGTTAACAGCTTCTAAATGCCCAGTAACTGTATTTAGCAATGCGCCGTCACCTAAATTCCAGATTTTAATCGTCTTGTCGGCACTGCCACTAATTAAGATACGACCACTAGGGCTAAACGTTAGGGAATTAACTGTATCTAAATGACCCTCAATCGTTAGCTGAATACCATGACTTATATCCCAAATTTTAATCGTCTTATCAACACTGCCACTGGCAAGAATCTGCCCAGTTGGGCTAAAGGCAAGCGCTTGAATCGCACCAGAATGTCCCCAAAAACTTGCTTGTACTTCTTTGGTCTTCAAGTTCCAAAGCTTGATACTTTTATCAGCACTGCCACTCGCAAGGGTTTTACCATCTGAACTAATCGCAACCGCATGAATCCAACCCGAATGTTCACGAAGAGTGTCAATTAATTCTTCTGTCTCGACATCCCAAAGCTTAATCGTATAGTCCCAACTTCCACTTGCTAGCTGCCGTCCTTCTGGGCTAAAAGCAACAGCATTAATTAAGCTTAAATGTCCTGAGAAAGTGCAGCAGGGTAGATGGCTATCTGCTTTCCAAATCTTGATATTTTTATCAGCACTGCCGCTAGCAAAGGTCTGGCCATCTGGGCTAAATGCGATTGAATTGATTGAACTTGTATGACCTGTGAGTGTGCGTACACACGTCCAAATAGGGATGATGGACTTTGGTGTTAGAGTTTGTGAGGAACTTGGCTGGTTCAATGTTACGGGTATCGTTGTCGTGTGTCCTTGAGGATTAAGGACTTGAAGGATTTCCGCAGCAGATTGGTAGCGCCTTCTAACTACACTATCGAGCATCTTGTTGAGGATTTGACTAAGTTCTTTACTGACCGGATTCGTTAAATAATCTTGCCAAACCCAGATACCTTCCAAGCTATTAAACAAGTCAAATGGATGAATATCAGTGAGTAAATGAATGCAGGTAACGCCTAAACTGTACCAATCGCTACTACTAACTGCTTTTCCCATCAGTTGCTCTTGTGCTGTGTAAGCCGCAGAACCAATCACAGTTCCAGTTCTTGCTAGGGCAGTTTTTGTGGTGAATTTTGCCGCATTAAAGTCAACAAGAACGAGTTGCCCCTCATCATTTTCTATCTCCTCATGAGTAAAAGGAGTGGAGGTGCGACGGATGATATTGTTGGGATTAATATCTCGATGAATTACACCTTGCTCGTGAACAAACTGCAATACGGGCAATATGTCATTGAGAATTTGTCGAATCTGAACTTCGCTAAAAGCGCCCTCGCTTGCAAGCTTCTGAGCTAAGCTTTGACCTGTGATTAAGGTTTGGACAATGGCAGGTGCCGTCCCTATTTCAGTGAGATTATCTGGCTCAAAGTAGGCTAGGAGTTGCGGAATTTGAGGATGCTGTCCGAGTACTTGTAGTCGTGTCGCTTCTTGATGGAATAACTCAGCCGCTTTTTCTGGATTGTTGGTGCCTTGGTTTTTTGGAGAAAACTGCTTGATGATGCAGTGGAGTTTTGAGATGGCTTGTTCATCTACAGCAAGAAAGGTTCGACCAACGCCCCCCTGACTAATCAATTCTAAAGCACGATAGCGATCGCCTAAAAGCAACCTCGATCCACAGGTTGAGCAAAACCTCGCATTATTAGGATTTTGAGGCTTCGGACAACGAAGGTTGAGGCAGTAACTCATGGAGAGCAAAGATTCAGATCTAGATGAATCTATGCTAATCCCTCAGTGTTGGCGACTGAAAGTACGAATGATTCCTTGCAGCTAGTTTGGGTGCTAAGGCTTTTTCTACAGAAAGCTTCAGCCAAAAGGCGATCGCCTTATCTACCCATCGGTTTGAGAAAAAGCGATCGCATCAGGAAGGACATAGGGCAATTTCCCTCACAGTTCTCCTGTGTCCTTCCTGTCTCTCCCACAAACGCCTAAATCCACACATTTTTCTACCGTATTAAGACTTCATGCATTTTCTGTAATGTCAATCTGCCGAAAGATATACTTTTGTTGGGTCACATTCTACTTGCAAAACAACCAAAACCATGAAAAATCTGTTCGATGTCTTCATTTCCTATGGACGAGCAGATAGTAAAGCGTTTGCCGTAAACCTTCATAAAAGACTAATTGAACAAGGTTTAAAAGTTTGGTTTGACCAAAACGATATTCCTCTAGGTGTAGACTTTCAACATCAAATTGACGATGGCATTGAACATGCCCATAACTTCCTGTTTATCATCGCACCTCATTCAATCAAATCACCCTATTGTCTCAAAGAAATTCAACTAGCGGTTAAGCGCAACAAACGGATTATTCCTTTACTCCATGTTGAACTTAGTGATTGTTGGGATAAAATGCATCCAACGATTGGTAAAATTAACTGGGTTTATTTCCGAGAAGAGCAAGATAATTTTGAAACATCTTTTACAGGCTTAGTAGATTTAATTCATAAACATGCTAGTTATGTCGAACAACACACCCAATTTTTGGTCAAAGCCTTGGAATGGGAAAGAAATCAAAGGCAAACTAGCTATCTGTTAATTGGGGAAGAACGGCTTCAGGCAGAATCTTGGTTAAAAGTTCGGTTTAAAGAGGAACAACCACCTTGTATTCCAACTGACCTACATTGCGAGTTTATATGTGAAAGTACGAAAAACGCTAATAACTTAATGACACAAGTGTTTATCTCGTACTCTGAGACGGATAAACTTTTTATGCGGAGAATTCGTCAAACCTTGATACGGGAAGGCTTTACGGTATGGACGAATCAGACTGACATTCAAACAGGTACAGGATTTCAAGAAGAGATTAATAAAGGTATTGAGCAAGCCGATAATCTCCTCTACTTAATCTCACCCGATTCAATTCAGTCAAAATACTGTCAGACTGAATGGGAATATGCATTTGCCAATAATAAACGTATTATTCCTCTTCTAATTCAAAAAACTGATCTTGACCAACTATCTCCCCAGCTCAGGAGTTTACAATTCATTAACTTTACAGATCATGAGGATGAAGAACAATACCGCATTGATTCCAATAAGTTATTGAAGATATTGAGTCAAGATGCTCACTATTACGAACAGCACAAGGTTTTACTAGTTAAAGCTCTTAAATGGCAGCGTCAAAATCATAATCCTAGCATCTTATTACGAGGGTATAATCTCCAACAAGCTGAAGCTTGGTTAAAACTTGCTAAACAGCGAACAGAACATTTACCGCTTCCTTTACATGAAAAATTTATTACTGAAAGCCTGAGTCAACCGACTGACTCATCGGTAGAAGTTTTTATTTCTTATTCTCGTGCTGATTCCGATTTTGCTAGGAAGTTAAATGAGGCTCTCCAAATTCAAGGAAAAACAACTTGGTTTGACCAAGAGAGCATTGCGTCGGGAACAGACTTTCAACAGGAGATTTATCGAGGGATCGAAACTTCAGATAACTTCCTATTTATTATTTCACCTAAATCCGTTAACTCCCCATATTGTGCTGATGAAGTAGAATATGCCCAGAAATTGAATAAACGGGTTGTGACGGTATTGCACCGAGAGGTAGCACCAAACCAGCTACATCCTGCCTTAGCGAAGGTACAGTGGATTGACTTTAATCGCTATAGCAGGGATTTTTATGCCAACTTTAGCGAGTTGGTGAAAACTCTTGATATTGACCGAGAATATGTTCGCAACCACACGAAATGGTCACAACGTGCGATTGAGTGGGAGAAAGCCAGCGAAAGTAAAGACTTGCTGTTACGAGGCAGTGAATTTTCTGTTGCTGAAAATTGGCTGCAAGAAACCGAACAACAAAAGAAACAGCCCGCAGCGACTCCTTTGCAGCAGCAGTATATTTCCAAAAGCCGCGAGGCAATTCTAGCTGCGATTAAACGGGAGAAGCGTCAAAAACTGATTTTAAAGTCACTACTCGGTTTAATAAGTGCTGGTTTTTTAGTCTCCATTGGTGTGGGCGCATTTGCTTTCAGTCAGTGGAAACGAGCAGAGATTGCTCAGGAAGGTCAAATCAATTCAGTGAGCCGATTTTCATTGACTCTTTCTGATACTGACCGTAAGTTTGATGCGTTGATTGAAGCGATTCGGGCAGGAAGAAAACTGCAAAATTTTGACCCTCTGATGCAAGCGATTGGCACAGCAACGCAACCGCACAAACGGCTAGACGAATTACAACCAGAAACCCGGAGTCTAATTTCGTCAGCATTGCAGGCGGCAGTTTATGGCGATGGATTTAGAGAACGCGATCGCTTAACCCACCATACAAGTACAGTCTATAGCGTCACCTTCAGTCCCGACGGTAAGACTATTGCCACGGCGAGTGGAGATGGAACAATTAAACTTTGGGAACCTAACGGTAAGGAACTCCAAAGCATTCAGGCAGATAGCTATGGAGTGTATGGCATCAGGTTCAGCCCTGACGGTCAGACCCTTGCATCTGCTGGTGCAGACAATACCATCAAACTCTGGAGCAAACAGGGAAGACTCCTCCGTATCCTTAAAGGTCATGAGGCTGCTGTTTCTAGTGTCCGGTTTAGCCCTGATGGTCAGACGATTGCTTCTGTCAGTGATGACAATACTGTCAAAATCTGGAGCAAACAGGGAAAGCTCCTCCACACTTTCGTAGCGCATACAAAGGGTGTGAGGAATCTTAGTTTCAGTCCTGATGGACAGATACTTGCCTCTGTTGGTGGGGACAATACTGTCAAGCTCTGGAGCAAGGATGGCAGGCTGCTTCAAACCATCAAGGGTCATAAAGCTCCCGTCTCTGGCATTGGTTTCAGCCCTGACGGGAAGATCATTGCTTCTAGCAGTGATGACAAGACTATCAAACTTTGGAGCAAGAACGGTAAACTCCTTCAAACCCTCATGGGTCATGATGCTTCAGTCTCTAACCTCAGGTTTAGCCCCGACGGGAAGATTATCGCTTCTAGCAGTGATGACAAAACCATCAAACTTTGGAGCAAGGACGGTAAACTCCTCCAAACCCTCACTGGTCATGATGCTCCTGTTTGGAGCCTTAGTTTCAGCCCTGACGGTCAGACGCTTGCCTCGGCTAGTGCAGACAATACTGTTAAACTTTGGAGCAAGTCACAAAAGACCCTCCCAACCCTCAAGGGATTTGAGGCTAAACTTTGGAGTGTTGTTTGGAGTCCTGATGGTCAGACGGTTGCCGCTTCTGGGGCAAACAATAGTGTTCAACTCTGGAACAAAGACGGAACACTCCGCCTCCTTCTTAAAGGGCATAAAGCTGCCGTCTCTAGTGTCCAGTTCAGTCCTGACGGTCAGATGATTGCCACTGCCAGCGATGACAAAACGGTCAAACTCTGGAGTAAGGATGGAACGCTCCTGCACACGTTCAAGGGGCATACAGCTTCAGTCTGGAGCGCAAGTTTCAGTCCTGACGGAACTATCATTGCTTCTGGTAGTGCAGACAAAACGATCATTCTCTGGAACAAGAACGGGACGCGCCGCTTAACTATTGAGGGGCATAGAGGTACAGTCAGGACTGTGAGTTTTAGCCCAGACGGAACGATGATTGCCTCTGGTAGCGCCCAAAAAGCTATTAGGTTGTGGAACAAAGATGGGAAGGTTCTCCATGTCCTCACTGGACATATGGATGAAGTCACAAGCGTTGTTTGGAGTCCAGACAGTCAGATGCTTGCCTCGGCCAGTGCAGACAATACGATTAAACTTTGGAGCAAAGAGGGTAAGCTGCTCAAGACCTTCACTGGACATAAGGATAGGGTATTTAGTCTGAGTTTTAGTCCTGACGGTCAGATTCTTGCTTCTGCCAGTGGGGATAAAACTATCAAACTTTGGAGTAAAGAGGGTACAGAACTCCAAACCCTTACTGGGCATGACTGGTCGGTCAATAGCGTGAGTTTTAGCCCAGACGGGAAGACGCTTGCCTCTGCCAGTGATGACAAAACAGTCGTTCTTTGGAATCTAAATGATCTACAGCTCAATAAGCTCATGCGGGATGCTTGTAGCTGGGTGGGAGATTATCTGAAGTACAACGCCCAAAAGGACGAGCGCAATTTATGCGACGGCATAGGCACTCAAAACTAGCAAGATTTAATTGCGATAAGCTGACAATAGGGCTACCAAACGAACGTTCTCGTTCTACATGAGTTTGACAACTTGGACTTTAGCGAAATTTGTCATCCTAACCTTTGCCCGGAAGCGATCGCTTTAGTCGGTGTACGGCTTGGTTAGAATTTGGGCAGAAAGCTTTGTCATGATAACGACTGTCAGCTACGGCGGTTATGATCATTGGCTATAGGGCTGCTGACTGGTTGAACAATCTAGGGATGAAGAATGGAGCGAGAACTTTACGACCGAGGGTTAGAAAAGGCGCTTCAAGGAGACCTAAAAGGAGCGATTCAGGATTTTGATCAAGCGTTGCAGATCAATCCGCAATTTGCTGAAGCCTACTATAAACGTGGTATTACGCGCTTTGACCTAGGAGATAACCTTGGCGCAATTGAGGACTATACTCAGGCGTTGCAAATCAATAGTGAAAGTATTGAGAATTACTTTGGGCGAAGTCTAGCGCGGTTGGCACAGGGAGATACTCAAGGAGCAATTGAGGATGCCAATCAAGTACTACAGCTAAAACCTAATCATGCTCCTGCTTATAACCTTCAAGGCACAATTTACCGTCGCTTAGGAGATACCCAAAATGCGATCGCTAGTTTTAAAAAAGCCGCTGAACTCTATTTAGAACAGAAAGATACTGTAAATTGCCGCCATTGCTTGGACAGCATCAGCCAAATTCAGGCTCCCCAAAAACAAGCGATGACGTTAATTCAGACAGAGGATTTCTTCAAGCAAGCCGTGAAGAAAGTTAACCGAGGCAACTACCGTTCCGCCTTGGAAGATTTTAACTGGCTACTCCAAGTTGAGCCACGAGATGCCAAAGCCTATTGTTATCGCGGTGTTGTTCGCTGCAAGCTAGGTGACCATCAGGGAGCAATTCAAGACTTAGGTCGGGCAATGCAACTGAGTCCTCAAGATAGCCAAGTTCGTTGCCATCGGGGACAAGTTCGCATCGAACTCGGTGATTATCGAGGCGCGATTGATGACTTTACTCAGTTATTAGATAGTAATCCCAAAAATATTGAAGCCTATACCAATCGGGGTCATGCTTACAGAAAGCTTCGTAGCTATCGACAAGCAATCGAAGATTACTCGCGAGCGCTAAGTATTAAACCCGATGATGGTCTACTGTATTGCTATCGGGCAGTTGCTCGCTTCGATTTTGATGACAAACAGGGAGCGGCTGACGATTATCAAAAAGCGGCAAATATCTACTTTGATAAACAAGATTGGGCGAGTTATAGGCAAGTATTGGAAAAGCTGAAAAAGCTCCCTTTATCACAAGCTGGTTCTTCAGCACAAAGACGAACGACTCAATCAAATTTGAATAATAGCGCCACGACTCCAAACAACTCAACCTGGTCAAGCTCTTATCCGAGTAGTGATTTACAAAACCGACTCCTGCGGTTGGTAGGAGGGTACTGGGATGTCGCGACACGACTAATTGATATAGCCAAGCGAAAAAATCCTGGGATGCCAGAACATTGGTATTGGGAGAAGGTGATTGAGGATATAGAAAGCGATCGCTAAAAGCCTATTGATTGAAGTGAAGGGGATTAGGGATTAGGGATTGGGGACTGGGGATTGCCCGAATCCTGAGGCGAAGTTATAGCAGTAGCCACTGAGGTTAGAACATCATCGGAAGCCGAGTTCCTTAACTGGAGCCTATTTGACTGGAAGCTGACCGCCCAAAGCTGACTGCTGATTGCTATAACTGGCGTCCCACAGTTGTTGGTCTTGGTACTAATGCCTCTGGGGCTAGAGTTCCCAGACTAGCTGAACTCAGCAGTTTTACCCAATCAGCGGCAATCATTGCATCATTGGGTCTCTCACGGCGTAACTGCACCAAAGTTGCTAAAGCATCATGCCAAATCTCTGCTTGTGCGTACAGCTCAACTTGCTTTTGTGGTGGGGCTTGTGCTAACTGAGTGCTAAGTGAAGAGTTGAGTTCTACCCGTCTAGTCCACCCTTCTACAGTAATATCTTGCGATCGCTCATCTTCGAGGCAAAGCAGTGAGAATGACCACTGATAATCCTGACCCACCTTTAAAGGCGACAACCCTGCATGGGCAGGAAGGCTGAGTGCGACAATACCCGACATCCCACCTGTCCTAAACGTGGTTTTGTAGAGTTCATTCTCGTTGCTATCTTTCAACAAAAACTCTACTGGCAGTGAGGAGTTTTCAGGCGATAAGGTAGGCATATACACAAAAAATGTAGGGTAATCTGCTGCCGTTACCCCAAAGCGATTGTTAGGAACTAGTGCGGTGAGGGGTTTGCCACTAATTGAACAGCCACTGCTTGAACCGCGAGTTCCTCCTCCTTCCACACGACGCGGTTTACCAATATTCACGGGTGGTTGATATTGGTTTGCTTCCCAACGCTGAGGTATTCCTTGGGCAAAAAGGCTCTGTGGAGTTTGTACTACCGTGAATATCGCAATGACTAGTACCAGTGTCAGGGAGAGTATCTGAGCAAACTTGAAAAAGCGGAACTGTATCTGTGCCATGACAGTTAGTGGATATTGAGTCGGTGGGTGTCAAATAGACGCCGGAAGAGAATTACTAGTAGTCAAAGAAAAAGTTATTTAATCACCCCTCATAAAAACCTCTCCCTATCCCCCTATTTCTCCATCAACCGCAACGATGGAAAATTAAATGAAGATAAACTCACCGTTTAGTGATATAGCAATCTGTTGATTAGTAAGAAATAGGAACCTTCCTACTCGTTGCTAATGATGAAAAGCCGCCACTGAGTACGTTTATTTATGCCCAACTCCTCTAGTTGCTGGTGTTTCTCGCACTCTGAATTACAGGTTCTTGGGCAATCACCTCCAGTCCTACAGAACTGAGTAGGGTTCTCCAAGCAGCGGTGATGTTACTATCGTAGGGGCGATCGCGTCGTAGCTCGACTAACGCTGCTACTGTTTCATACCAAAGCTTCTTGTCTGCATATAGACCTACACGCTCTTGGGGGCTAGCTTGCTGGACACGAAGCGCAAGATTTGGGTCAGGTGCGACTCGCTTCAACATTCCAAATACTGTAAGGTCTTCAGACCGATCAGAGTCTTTGGAATTACACATCAATGTCAACTCCCAGTGATATTCCCGACCCATTTCTAGAGGATAGAGGTTAGAAACGCTCAAGCTCATAATACCAGGTGCTCCCACAACACCTTGAGCAGAGGTCGTCAACGTATACTCAGCTGTGTAAATTTCTTGATCGTTTGCATCCTTGAGTACAAACTCTACGGCCGGTGCTGGTGCATCCGCCGAGATTTCAGGCATGTACCAAAAGACAGTCGGATTTTCTGCCATCGTCTCTCCCGCCCCGTCAACTGGAACTAGGGCAATGAGTGGCTTACTTGCCTTCGTCATGCAAGGGCCTCTTGTCGCCCCCTGTTGCCTGTTGACAGGTTTGCCTATACCACTTGGCGGTCTAAAGGCATTTTCCAGCCTGTTACTGAGAGAGACAGGAGTTGATCGGGGTTGAGGCTGTGCTACGACATTGAGGCTAAGCCCCAGCATCAAAGCCGCCGTTATGATTGTGAAGCGTGATGAGCGTTTGAACCAAGCCATGATAGGAGTATTTTCGGGTAGATCGGGGACTTTTATTTATTAAAGATGACAGAACCGAAGCATAGGTTCCAACACATTGGTAGCTAATCTATGATAATCAGGTTCTAATACGAGCATCTGGCTTGGTTTTGATTGTTATCACTTGAGACATTGAAAGCCTTGCTACCCTTTGAGGTTGAATAACAATAACTAAGCTGTCACTGGCGCTCGTTCTAAACAACCCTGAACCCAACGGTTGGGCTACGCTAATGTGTTTAGCTTTTGCGATCGCCTGAGCTGATGCACGCTTGAAGGGTTTGTGGTCAGTAGTTCAGTGGTCTAAAACAATTGCCAAGGAACTCTCAACAGTAAACAACGGCTCAAAAACGACATGGAGGAGTAATTTCTTAAACAATCCCCTAAGTTCCACTGTTACATAAACTTCATCTATCGTCAGTATGATTACTAATTTAGCCTCCTCTGTTCTACAAAAGCAAAATCCCTGGTTCCGCACAATTAGACCAATTGCTGTCTCTGCTTTGCAAGGTATCGCATTTCAGGGAGACACACTGATTGCTATTGATTCAACCAATGGTTATCTATTGCAAATCGATCCCCTGAGCAATAACACCAAAATTTTGAACCCATCCCGTGAGTTAGATTTTGCTGATGCTACAGGTTTAGCTCTCTTAGGAGACACTGTGTGGTTGACGATAAACGATAGTGTTTACTTCTGTCCGCTAAACGGGGCTTCAGAGCTTCAGCACTTTGTTACCTTACCGTACACAGCGAATGGAATCGCTATTAAAGACTCAACGATCTATGTCACCTGCGAAAAAGCTGGCTATATTCTTGTTTACAGCCGCAACACAGGTCGTGAGATTACTCGGCTACGTGCCCCAGGCGTTGGAGTAGAGAATATTACAGTACGTGATGAAGAACTTTGGGTCTCAGACGCACAGGAACAGAGCGTTTTTTGCCTTGACCGCGCTACGGGTGAAATTCAATTTAGCGTTTTAACCCCTTTTGAAAACCCTACGGGCTTAGCGTTTCACACTGACCCTCAAACAGGGCAAGATATCCTTTATGTCGCCTATGCTAGCGAAGAACCCTACATCCGGGATAACCCAAACGCCGACCCTAACTACGAACTACAGTATCGCGATCGCACATTTATTCATCCTCTGCACTTTCGGTACGACCCAGAACGTCGTTGTGCCCTCTCTAGTGGCTATTTAATTGAAATGTCGTATGTCGAGGAACTTGCTCCCCTCGAAGATGTAGAGTTAAAAGACGTAGAATGGCGCATTGCTTTGCCGGCAGAAACTGATCGGCAAAAGGTCAGGAAAGTAGAGCCAGTGGGCATCCCCTTCACAGAAGAACTTCACAACGATCAGCGAGTTGCCGTCTTTAAATTTGACACCCTTAAACCTGGTGAACGGCATCTATTTGGCTGGAAAGCCCTTTTAGAAGTTTGGAGCATTAAATACCGCCTGACACCACGAGATGTCGAAAAGCTTCCAGAGTTGCCGCCAGACTTTGAAGAGCGGTATTTAGTGGATAATGATGACCTTGCTATGGACACGGAGATTATTCGTCAGGCTGCCCGTGAAGCGATTGGTCGTGAAACGAATCTTCTGCGGAAAATTTACAATATCCGCAATTATGTTTACGACAAACTTTCCTACGGTATTAAACCTCATATCGATAGTCCAGACGTAGCATTAGCGCGAGGGGTAGGTTCCTGCGGGGAGTACTTAGGTGTTTTACTGGCTTTAGGACGCCTCAATGGTATCGCCTGTCGTACCGTTGGTCGCTATAAATGTCCTGCCCATGCTGATAAATTGGGTGTCCCTTTAGAGCCAGACTTTAATCATGTTTGGATGGAATTTTATGTTCCTGGCATAGGCTGGCTACCAATGGAATCCAATCCTGATGACATTACTGAAGGTGGACCCTATCCTACTCGCTTTTTCATGGGTCTTGCTTGGTATCACATGGAATTAGGGAAAGGGATTACTTTTGAAAGCCTCCGCAGTCAAGGTGCTCCTGTTAATAAAGAAAATGCTTCGATTGGTGAGTTAGCAATTAATCATGTAAGGTTTACAATTCTGGAGGAATTGGTGCCATCAGAGTCAGAATAAGTCTAAGCGACTGGGAAGCATTCAGTTTTGCAAACAATCTCCTACCCTCACCCCCAACCCCCTCTCTCAATACTGGGCTTCCCCTCGGTGACTCTAGACTGCCAGGTAAACACACCTTAGGCTTATGACTTGAGCATTTCCCGCCTGATTTGTTCGCGATCGCATCCTAGAATATCGATTTCATAACGTGCTGAGGAGAGAAGAACCTGAATTTTTCTGCGATCGCACTCTTCACAGAGATAATCTAGAGCAGACTGGCGGTTATTCTGGCTTAACGAATCTAGGAAACCGCCAAAGCCTAGAAAAGCCAGCCTATACATCACTTGTTGGGTAAATTGCCCATTAAAGTAACCGCCGTGAGTATTGATTTTCCCTAAAGCTGAAGCCAGGGTTAAGCGGATGTAATAAATTAAACCAGGCTCCCATCTTCGTTTTTTCAGGCTAAGCACTCTTTGAAGGATAGAATTTGGTTTAATCGTCTGATCGGTATAATCTGTACAATCAAAGTAAGTAAATAAGCTAGCAATTTCTTCTTCAGTTCCTTGGAAGCCGTGATATCTTTTCTGAATATCTTTGAGAGATTGTTGTAGATCGAACGAGTCCACAAAAAGGCTTTCTAGGACTTCATTTTGGGATAATTTTTGATATTGCTTCAGTTGTTCTAGATTGACGATCCCACTGCCTTGATTATTTTTGATAGCGACATTACCTAGACGATAGCCACTTTCTCGTGTACTCGCAGGAAAAGAGATATAGTTAGCAACTGTTGAGGCTAACCTTAGCGCTAAATCTCCTTCATTACTAAACAAGTAGGCTTCTTCAAAGCGGCGCAAAGACGAACGTAAGAAGTTTGCTCGTCCTGAGAGGATGGTATTAATTGGAATATCTGGAGAGATAAGAAGTAAACGCCCAAAGCAGAAGGCACGCCCAATTGTTAAAGTAGGGACTTTCTTCGTTGAGCCTAAAGTTCCTACCGAACTTAAATCAAATACATTGGAAAGGAGTCTAACAGCATTAGTAACAACATAAGCTCCCATACTATGACCTATGAATGTCAGCTTGATTCGATTCCGCTCTTTCCAATACCTTTTAGCTTGATTTTCGAGTAATTCTATTGCAGCTTCTCTTAACTCATGAAATTCATCTTCTACATCTTTGGCAATCAATCTCGTTGCTAGTTTTACAATCTCTTCAAAGTCTTGTTTTGTGATAGAAGAAATAGTCTTTTTGAAAATCCAAGATTCATCGAATTCTTCTAAATTAACTACCTTATCTTTACAATAGCTTTCGACGACTTGATTACATATCAGTTCTAAGTCTTGCTCATTAACAAGAGCTTGCAGTTCTGGATTCAGCGCATTCTTGACTTTGTGAGTAAATTGTTCTTTTAGCTTGTTAATCAAGCTAATGTTTTGGATATATTTCTCTTTAATTTGGTTAACTAAAGCTTTATCAAGTTGCCGAATAAATTCAACTAAATCAGGAACTCCAAAATTACTAGCTCTGTAGTTATCTCGAAAATAAACTAGTGCCCTTAATAGAATTAAACTAATTACAAAGAAAAACAAAACCATTAAAACCAATAAAATAATTGCATTGATATAGAAAAAAGGATTGGTATACATAAATTGACGAACCTGTGGTAGCATTGAAAGCCCAATGCCAATAATCCCACCGATTAGCATAGCTCTAGCTAGAAGTGGCAAAGCAGTAAAAGCAGCACACAGCTTTTGCCAAACCCCTCCTGGTTCATCACCAACTAATGTTTCTGACGGCCATCGATAGCCAATGAACATTAATTTGTTGGCTCGGTCTTGAACTTGTTGACTACTATCGGTTCTGATATAGTTATAAATTTCTTGATACCGAGCTTTGGTAGCTGCGCGACTATTATTGAAGCCATGGATAGCAAAAACTATCTCAACAAAGTCTTTTTTATTTTCTGGATTATTAATTCGTGTATCTAATTTATTAAATAGTAACTCTGCAATCTTGTTGAGATTTTGCTCCGCTTCTTTCGCCGTTGAATGCTTATGAGCTTGTGGAGTATCTCCTTCTACGTTAATTGGGGCAGTACTCTCAACAAAATATCCAGGGATTTTAGGATTTTCTTCTTCCGATAAAGAAAATATTGAAATTAAAGATTTACTCATATTTGAATGATATTTATTTTTAGTTGTTTAAATCAATGGTGATAAAAGAGGCTTATTGTATTCTCATGTTAATCCTTAATGGTCTAAATTGAGGATTAGTTGATTTTTCATGAAGCGAGTTTAGAAATTACCGATGGAAGTTATTCCAGCCATTGATTTACTCGAAGGTCGTTGTGTGCGGTTGTATCAGGGAGATTATGAGCGATCGCAAGTATTTAACGATAACCCTGCTGATGTTGCCAAACAATGGGTTGATCAAGGAGCCACACGACTGCATATTGTTGACTTAGACGGTGCTAAAGTGGGTCATCCAGTGAATACTCAAGCGATCGCAGCGATTGTGCAAGCTGTCTCTGTACCCGTGCAAGTTGGAGGGGGTTTACGCGATCGCGTTGGTGTTGCTCAACTTTTGTCTACTGGTGTCCAGCGAGTTATTTTAGGCACAGCTGCTGTTGAAGATCACCCACTGGTAGAACAACTGTGCAAAGAATTTTCAGGACAAATCGTGATTGGTATCGATGCACGCAATGGCTTGGTTGCAACTCGTGGTTGGTTGGAAATGTCAGAGGTGAAGGCAACAGATCTTGCTGGGCAGATGGCTCAACTGGGAGTTGCGGCGATCATTTATACTGACATCCACCGTGATGGTACACTCGCCGGACCAAATCTAGATGCTTTGAGAGAACTGGCTACAGGTATTTCTATTCCTGTGATTGCCTCTGGTGGTGTTAGTTCAATTACCGACCTTTTAAGTTTACTTGCCCTCGAACCGCTAGGAGTTAGTGGTGTTATTGTGGGTCGAGCGCTCTACACAGGTGATATTCTTTTGAAAGAAGCCATTCAAGCCGTTGGTTCAGGACGTTTACAGGATATTCCTCCAGATCTAGGCTTTTCGTCATTTGCTTAAGGTATGCAAAGTGTGATCACACTTTTGTTGATTTGAATTACTGCACTCTGTAGAGGCGAAGCATTTGGACGATAAGTTAGAGGAAAAAACGATGATTCTGCTATCCAAATGCTTCGCCCTTGCCCGTTGTATAGGTAAGCTTAACTACACAGCAACTTGATAGCAATTGAGCCTCTCAAAAGGAATACATCTCAAGGAATATATAAAAGGAATGAACTATTAATTCCGTGAGCTGCGATTCTGCGAATGTGGCAAAATTTATTTAACTTAACAATAGCAATGCCCCCTAGGCAAATGATTGCAGTCATCTGTCTAGCAGGACTTCCTCCCAAATTGACAACACCAATCCAGGAGACAACCTTAAAATGCCAAAAGCTAACGATGAACATCTTCCTGATCTAGATAGATATCACTTCCAGGAACAAGCAATTGTGCGTTACAAGTGTCTTAAAAGTCTTAAACAAGCTGAATTAAGTTTAGAAGATCGGATGTTCTTGCAAAACTTTCAGTGTGCAATGTCCTATCTTTGGAATTTTCCTGAACACAGCAGAAAAAATTTCTCTGGCTATCGTTTTTAGGTGTAGTGGCAAATGCGCGAATGGGTAGGTGTTTTTATGAATAAGCTACGTTTGAAGCGGTAGGGCTAATTAGATCAAGGATTACAAGCCATTCCAGCTAATCAACGATTCGCGCATTAGTCACAGCAAGGGTTTGAGCGATTTTGCCTGTTGACAAATAGTGATTTTTTTGAAATGATTAAGTCATTCGCGCAACTGCACCTTGAAAACTACATACAGCAAGCTTTTCAGCCTCCCGCTCTTTCAGCGCTATGTAATCCCTTTCAGGAATTGAAGATGAGATCTACGGATGGGAGATTCAAGAGCTACTAACTTTCAGCGCTATGTAATCCCTTTCAGGAATTGAAGAAGCGCTGAGGAAATTTCGAGCATTCCAGAGCTTCCTTCTTTCAGCGCTATGTAATCCCTTTCAGGAATTGAAGAATGGTAAAACAACAACTGCTATGTACATTGCCTACTTTCAGCGCTATGTAATCCCTTTCAGGAATTGAAGAGGATTAGCTAACTTGACCTAACTCTTCAATCATCTGCTGAACTTGAGCAGCAACTAAACGATCTGAATCCGCTTTCAATGCTGGTAACAACTCCATACAAGCACGAGGAGAAGCCGCTTTTAGATACGTCAAAACAGCTTCCCGAACAAAACCTATAGGATGACGTAGACATACTAGCGTTCCTTCTGGAGTTAGACTCCAGTGAGCAGCCTTCGCTAAGTGAAAACAACAAGCTAACGGCCAGTCTGCCACAAAATGCCGTAGATCAATCAACCGCCGTAAGCGATCGCTTGGACTCATCGGTTGATAAGGCACCAACTCTTCCAAGGAAGCAAGCTTCTCAGTCGTAGAACGGCGGTCTAGAATTGCCAAAAACGCTCGTTTCTGTGGAATATCTATCGTATTATCCAGAATTTCTATCGCCAAGGCAATATTCGTCCGTGATTCCGACTCTAGATTGAAGGCAGCCGCTTGAATCGCGCTTACCGGATAAAGGAACTTCATTAACAAGAAGCACCGCTCAAACAAGTCACTTTGTGTATCTTGTAGCGCCCGTCGTAGCAAATCTGCCTCTCGCCCAGAGATCTTATCTGCCCCTAGGTCAATAAGCGCTGCATAAATCTGGCCCAAAAACAGTAATTCTTGCTCAATTAGAGTTTCTACGCCACTGCGGCCCAAGCGGTCAAGCACTCCCTCAATCCCCGCTTCATTCGGGATTTTCAGGAGGATACGAAGAATATTACGGCGCGTCTTATCCCAACTCGTCATCAACTGTCGTACCAGTTGATTTAAGGCTTCCGGTGACCCCACCTCACCCAATGCCGTCCAAGCTTGTAACCTCACCAAATCAGGTTTATGGGGATCTTCCGCCAACTCCAACAACAACGGAATCGCTTCATCTCCAAGACGAACTAAAGCCCCTCTAGCCGCCTCACGAGTAGATTTGTAGTACAGTCCCCGAACCAGCGAGGGATAATACTCTTCCAACCGTGTTGCCGCAATAACCTCAAGTAAGGCACAGCGCACTCGCAATGACTCATCCTGCAAAAGACTGGGGATATAAAGCCTAAGCGCTTGCAAATAATCAGCCTCTCCCAGCGCTCTAGTCGCCATCACCCGCTCACGTTCCCGTTTTGAGATGAGCATCCGCCGCAGAGTATTCGTTGCTTCTGCCTTCTCTGTCGGTGTTCCTCGACGCAAAATTAAAGCCGCTGCTGTTCCTCGCACGGTTGGATCAACAGCCGAGTGCAGATAATGTTTAATTGCGCGAACCTCCAGTTCAGGTTGAGTTAGCCAAACGTAACGCAGTGCCAACGCAAGCACTTCTACTGGTGGTTTTTGATCAATTAGGACTTGAACATCATTTAAGTAAGCTGGGTTGGGATTTTCTAGCATCGCCTCCAAACTCTGGCGCTGTAGTGCTACTGATAGCCGAGGCAATAGTGGTGCTAGCACTTCACCAACATTCGTGGGGTCAATTTGGTATAGCAGTTGAATACAAGAGCGTTTATCGGCTTCCGTACCTGGTTGCTCTAAGGCTTCTACCACTGCCCGCTTAAATGCCCGCAAGTCCACATCCGAAAAACCCAACCGTCCTTGTTCAGCACTCTGAACCAGCAAACTGACATAACTTGAACGCAATAACCAAGCACTCAATAGCCAGATTAGCGAAAACATCACAATGGCAAAGATAAATACCCAACTTTGCCATTGCTGCAATATCACTTCCGACTGTCCTGGAAATGTCCAGTGAAACAGCCAAATCGTTGCTAAAATCCCAATGCCAGTTATGCCTGTGGTTGTCGGTTCAGCAATTCCCTGTACTGAAGTCTGGATGGAATTGCGGATTGCTTCTGGTAGCGGTTGGAAGAGTACGGGTTCAATGCCAGCGATTAAGGTATATCGCAATAGCTCATCAACGAACCTAAGCAAGATGAGTCCAATAAACAGCCCCGTAATCAATTCCGGTAAGGCAACAACGTTACGGATAAGCTCAATCACGAAATCTAGCAATCCCGTTAATGTCATCAAGCCTATGATTGACAACGAGGCGGGCAACATCATCGCCGCAACAAACACACCTAATCGGTCAATGGCTCGACTAGAGATAAACCATTGGCTAACGAGTTCAAATAGCCCGACACATCCGCTGAATAAACCCAGGAAACCTGCGATATCAGAGGCATCTAAGTTTTCCTCTAATTGACCGAGGTATTGAAATTCAATCAGGAGATAAAGCGCTTCACCCAGGATAAAAAAGGCAAATAAAGGAATAATGTACCGTCGCAGAGGCCCACTGGTACGACGGACGGTGAATTCGTCCTCCTCATCTTCCCACTGACGCATTGGAGAGTTCGGAAAGGCTTGCTGATAGCGCTGAGCCAAGTAGAACAATGTTCCCGCCGCTAACAGCATCATGACAGCCGCAACAATAATTACATTTTCTAGCCCAACAAGGAACAGCAGAAGCGGCAAGGAGAAGCCTGAAATTACGTCTGCAACTAAAAGACCACTAGAAATTAATGGGTAGGCGCGTTTAATCTCCCGAATATTGAACAGTTGATTGGCGGCGACTTGGGAGTTGAGGTCGTTGAGGACTTCTACTGCATCCATCCACAAGCGCAAGAGAAAGACGGTACCCAAAGCAATGAGACCGTCGAAATAATCAATATTTAGTGCCAGACGACAGATTACTAAGGGGAAAGCCGTCGAAAGTGCGATCGCCACCAAGACAATCCGCATTGGCAAAATGCTTTGTAGCCAGGAATACAAAACACCCAACCCAGAACACATCAAGGCACTGGCGATGTAAATGACGGGCAACCAACTGGCACTGTACTTGTCTAAGAACAGTGCCACTGTGCTGTGTTCAAACCAAAGCAGACCAATTGAGGTAACGGTGTAGAACACGAACATCAGAAATGTTCGTTCACCTTCTTCTGGGCGAAGATTCACCCATTGGAGGATTTTCCGTACCCAGACACCCTGAACAGGAGCACGAGGTTGCAGTTTCATTTGTCAAATTTGTCAGTTGTCATTCGTCAGTTGCCAGTTGTTCCCTTGATGGTCACTGACCACTAACGACTGACCACTGACCATTAACCATTAATCATTTTTTTGGAGAAAGCAGCATCATCATGTTGCGACCTTCACGTTTTGGCGCTTGCTGGACTTCTGCTACTTGTTCCAAATCCGTTGCCATGCGCTTGAGCAAATCCTCGGCTAAGTCGCTATGTTGAATTTCTCGCCCTCGGAAGGTAATCGTGGCTTTGACCTTATCACCATCTTTAAGAAAACGCACAGCTTGATTGACACGAACCTGATAGTCGTGATCTTCAATCTTGTAGCGCATCTTCACTTCTTTGACATCAGCCGTATGCTGCTTCTTTCGGGCTTCGCGAGCTTTCTTTTCTTGCTCAAATTTGTACTTGCCGTAGTCCATGATGCGACACACTGGCGGATCTGCCTTGTCGCTAACCAAGACGAGATCCAACTCTTGTTCCTCGGCGATGCGTAAGGCTTCTTGAGGCGTAATTATCCCTAGCTGACCTCCATCTTTGTCGATGGCTCGAATCTTGGGAAAGCGAATCCTCTCGTTAATTTGGGGTAGATCGCGTTGGCGTCTTTTATCAATCACAGGTGTTTGTTTGATTTGTAGGTGTTGGAGGGTTGATAAAGAGTAGGCTTAATGTACACTTGCCATTTTACTGAGTCTTATCAAATTTCTGTTGAGCTTGTTAATGTATCTTCCAAATCGCTGAGTGTAGGGAAACTCTATACGCTGTAAAGCCGTCATTCTAGGACACGCCGCTCAGGGGAAGTCAGTAAAATGGAAGAGGGTTTGTAAACGTTCTTGAAGTTGAGGCTTTTTGTGATAACGTCTGTGCATTGGCAGCAACGAGTTGGTAGTCAACGAGACTGGGTTTGGCGAGGCTGGCAGACCCGCTATACCTATTTTCGCGCACCACAAACCACTCAAGATCTAGCAACACCCGTTTTGCTGCTGCATGGGTTTGGAGCCTCAATTGGACACTGGCGCCACAATTTAGAAGTGATTGGTCAACATCACACTGTTTATGCCTTGGATATGCTGGGATTTGGCGCATCTCGGAAGGCATCCGCTAACTATAAGGTTGACCTTTGGGTAGAGCAGGTTTATGAATTTTGGCAAACCTTTATCCGACAGCCAGTGGTGCTTGTCGGTAACTCGATTGGGTCGCTGGTTTGTGTAGCTGCCGCTGCCGCTCATCCAGAAATGGTGAAAGCCATTGCCATGATCAACTTACCAGATTTTTCGCTGCGAGAAGAGGCACTTCCTCGCTGGTTACGACCGATAGTTTCAACGGTGGAAGGTCTGGTTGCATCACCTGTTGTACTAAAAAGCCTTTTTTACGTGGTACGCCGCCCTCCGATTGTTCGTAAATGGGTAGGGCTTGCTTATGCGACTCCCGTAGCAGTTACGGCTGAATTAGTGGAGATTTTAACAGGGCCCGCTCAAGATCGAGGAGCAGCAGCAACATTTAGTGCCCTTTTTAAGGCAATGACCTCGGCTGAGTTTGGTCCTCGTGTCAAAACGGTGTTACCAACGTTAAATATGCCACTACTTTTAATGTGGGGGTGTCAAGACCGGATGATTCCCCCGCAGTTAGCACGACAGTTTGTCGCCCTTAACTCAAATTTAGAGTTAGTTGAGATAGATAATGCGGGTCACTGTCCCCAGGATGAATGCCCTGAGCAAGTGAATCAAGTTTTGTTAGATTGGCTTGCTGCTAAGTGTACAAATACAAAAGACTCTAGAGCCTCTTCACTATCTGCGACGACTTAAATAGTGAGATTGGGCGTTGCTGAATAACGGTATGATTTCCGGTAGATCCCCGACTTCTGAATCAGATTTATCCCCTAGCAATCAAGGTTTTAGCAAAGAAGTCGGGGATCTGATCTATCGGTGCATTGTCTTAGCGCATTGCAACAACAATTGCAAATGTCAGCTAGCTATGACATAGATGCTTATATCGGCATTTGATTAGATTAAAAAGCTCTCTACCAAGGAGGCGTAGTAGAGAGCATAGAGACTAAATCTAATTAATGCCGTTTCGCCTGTGAAGAGAATAATTTAGCCAATACTTACTTGGTTTGTTTCAACGCCAGTTGCACCACTAACACCTCTTGCAACACTAACCATTTTGTCAAGAATGGCTTGGCTAGGAACTTTACCTTTGAAAACAACAGTACCGCCAGTTTGGGCAACATAAAGGGTATCAACATCATCCAGATCTGGGTCTTCATCAAACGCTAAAGCAACCCGCTTAGCAAGACCACTTTGGTCGTATTCTCCATTCAGACCAACTCGCTCTGGAGGAACCTGTTCTGTTTGGGCACCACCAGTAGCTACAGGCGATTGATTTGCTGTAGGCTGAGCAGCCGGAGGATTAACTTGGGCATCCTTGGGTTTACCCATACCAAATAGTCTTTGTAACCAACCCATAGTTTTTACACTCCAATAACACTAGATCGTCTTACATCTTATGGGATTATGGATAAATCTTGAAATCAAGCGCATCTGCCCAAAAACATATTAAGGTTTCGTTAATACTCTGACTTTTGGTGTAGGAGTTCCTCTATCTACAAATTACTTGTTCATGAGCAGTAATAGTTTGGGTGGTTTTGCCGTTGTGATAGAGCGCGATAAGATAGAAAGTTCTACGCTAAAATGACTTCAAAATTTTGGCGATCGCTCACATCAGCGCGGTGTCCTTGTTCTAACCAATGAAACATACTCTTTCAGTTTTGGTCGAAGATGAAGCCGGAGTCCTAACCCGAATTGCCGGATTATTTGCCCGTCGTGGCTTTAACATTGAAAGTCTCGCTGTCGGTCCAGCCGAGCAGGTGGGTATCTCCCGGATTACGATGGTGGTACCCGGAGATGACAACAGTATTGAGCAGTTGACCAAGCAACTCTACAAGCTAATCAACGTACTGAAAGTACAAGACATCACCACTACTCCCTGTGTTGAGCGGGAATTGATGCTGATTAAGGTGAATGCGACAAGTTCAACACGCTCAGAAATTATTGAACTGGCTCAGGTATTTCGCGCCCGTGTAGTAGATATTGCTGAGGATTCCCTGACTCTAGAAGTTGTGGGAGACCCTGGTAAGATCGTTGCGATCGTGCAGGTACTCGGTAAGTTTGGTATCCGTGAAATCGCCCGTACTGGAAAAATCGCTCTAACTCGTGAATCAGGGGTGAATACCGAATATCTCAAATCTCTAGAAGCAAAGGTTTAGTTGGACGCTAGACCTTCTGTGACGAAAGTTTCTCACTCGTTGCGATCGCAGGAGAAGGACGAGAGACTTCAGTATTGGAAAGTGACTCTCAATGAGCGATCGCTCGTTTCACGACTTCTTCGTGAAGACAATCTTGGCAGCTTTCAGCTTCCTTGAGCTGCACAGGCAGCACAATTGAGAATTCTGTTCCTTCCCCTGGTGTTGAAAAACATTTCAGTTGACCACCGTGTTTGTCAACAACAATCTGAAAGCTGATTGACAAACCTAACCCTGTCCCTTTACCCACCGACTTGGTTGTAAAGAAGGGGTCAAATACCTGTTGTTGCATCTGAGGCGGTATTCCAGGGCCATTGTCTACGATGCGAATAAGCACTGTGTTGTCATCTTGGACTTCTGTAAGAATCCGGATTGTCGGTTTTTGCGGAGCGACTTGAGGTGCAGAGGTTGAGGTATTCACACAGCCATTTCCAGTCTGCTCTTCAAGGATAGAATCTGTTTCTCGTGCTTCTTCTAAAGCATCAATAGCATTACTGAGAATATTCATGAACACCTGGTTGAGTTGCCCTGCATAGCACTCCACTGGTGGCAGTGTTCCATACTCTTTGATAACCTGAATTCCTGGATTTCCGGGTCTTGCTTTTAAGCGGTGCTGTAACAGAAGTAAGGTGTTATCAATACCTTGGTGCAAATCCACGGGTGCCCTAGCTGCCTTGTCCAAACGAGAAAAGTTCCGCAACGACAGCACCAATTGACGAATCCGTTCTGCGCCAAGCTGCATTGAATCCATAACTTTTGGTAAGTCTCTGCTGAGGAAATCTAAGTCAATTGCCTCGACTTCGGCTTGAATTGCTGGTGCTGGATTGGGATACTGCTGTCTGTAGAGGTCAATGAGGTGTAGCAAGTCTTGAGTGTAATGAGTTGCGTGGGGGATATTGCCGTAGATGAAAGAGACAGGGTTGTTGATTTCGTGGGCAATCCCAGCCACCAGTAGCCCCAAACTCGACATTTTCTCAGTTTGAATTAATTGAGTTTGAGTCTCTTGCAGTTCGTGTAGGGCTTGTTCTAGCTGAGCGGCTTTTTCTCGCAATTGCGCTTCTGATTGTATAAGGGCAGCTTCTGCTTCTTTTCGTTCTGTGATGTCGCGGGAGTTAACAACTAAGCGGGCGGGTGCATCCATCAAAAGATTGCTGTAGGTTGACTCTAAATAGCGCCATGAGCCTTCCTTATGCCGAAACCGTAGTTCTATGGAAAACTCAGTGGTTGGGTCTTGAACGACTCGTTGAAGGTCATCTTTGACTAAAGAAACATCGTCTGGATGCAGAAATTCAAAGGTATTTTTGCCAATCAACTCCTTTGGCTTGTAGCCCAAAATACTTTGCAGTGCAGGGCTTGCATACCGAATTGTGCCATCTGCTTCCAAAATGGTGATTAAGTTGGAGCTGTTTTGCAAAAGCGATCGCCATTTGGCTTCATTCTGCGCCCAAACGGCTGCCTCTCGCTTGCGTTCCTCTTCAACACCAATGGCAGCAGCGATAATCCCCATCAACTTTTTATCAGCTTCACTCGGCACAAAATTGTTTTGATAGACCACACATAGTGAACCGACATATTCACCACTGCATCTCACGGCTTTTCCTACATAAGTTTGCAACTGATAGGGAACAATCAAAGGATTGCTTTGAGCATAAGGCGAGTTTTGCAGGTCGTGAAACACAAATACTTGCTCACCACCCTGCTCAATAACCTCTTGGCAGATGTGGTTTTTTGGTTCGCTAACAATACTAAAATCCGGTGGTGTACGCCATTGACCGAATGACCACAGTAAGCCTTGATGCAGCCGATTGTAGAGTGCCCAAGTACCAGCCAGTAATTCTCCTGCAAGTGCGGTTAGGCAATTAATATTCTCATCGGGGTCTGCACCCAGCCGAGAAAAGCATTCATAAATTCTTGAGAGTTGTTCTCCAACCTTGAGGTTGGTGATGTCACTTAAGTTGCAAATAATTTGCTCCAAACAACCATCTGAGTTGATCATTGGTACGGTATTGACCGACAACCAGACGCGATCGCGGTTTGTCGGTCGATAAACACCTAAAACTAAGTTGCGTATCGCCTTGCGGGTTGAAAGCAGCAGCAATGCTTGTCTTGCCCGTACTGGTGCCGACTGAAGCTTGAGTTGGAACGGTGTTCCATCTTCTTGGATCACATGCCAATCGGGGTCAAGTGGCGTTTGACCAACTAACTGAGTATATGTTAGTCCCAGAAGATTCAGTGCTGCCTGATTCACTGAGCGGATTTCACCCTGCCCTCCCATAACCAACACACCAAGGGGTAACTCTTGGAAGGAAGTTTCCAAAGGGGTGTCACCCTTAGCTGCGAGGGCAGCATTTTGCTGATCAAGTTTTAGAGGTAACATAGCTTCCTATCAGGGGGGCTGGGTGAATATCTGGAGTCTTTTTCCTATTGACTCTTGTGTAGCTTTTTCAGATGTTGAATTGGATACACCCTGAGTAAGAACTTTCTACTTTATATCTTCTTATTTTGATTTTACGAGCTAAAATCTTTTCTGCTGAAAGGTAGATGCCAAATTATCAAAATTCCCACTCTAATTAAAATAGATTAACATCTCTGACGAGAATAACTGAAGGAATTTTAGGATTTTTTCATCAATAGTAGAAGTAAAGGCAAATCTCCAAACTCGCTCCTACTCTACACTGCACTGACATCGCTTTAAGAATTTGCTTGACTTTACTTCCTCAACATTTCTTAACAAAAAAACCTTTTTCATAGGCTGAGAGCTAGTTTGCCTGTTAACAACTCCGTTGTCATTTTTGTAAATTTTCTAGACGAAAATGATTGTGTCTCTAGAGTAGGAGAAAGCAATAACAAGGAACAAGAAGTAATAATCTTATACCTTATTGCAAAGTAGGTAAACTACGCCCGATAGGATGATGTAGTGAGGGATTATAAAGCCTAGTAGGACTACTTAAGATAAATCAATAAATTGAGTCCTGGAATGGTTCGAGAAAGAGTCCACAGGAGGAGGGCAAGATAAAGAATTCCTAAGCTCCATTGATACCAAACCAGAGTAGTGATGATGCCAGGAAGGTGTTCATCTCGCAAACGAATATCATTGAAGCCAAATTTCAGCAAGTTATTGAGGCTGAAGTCATAGTAATTGAGCCAGTTCCAGCGACGATCCCAAAGGATAGGCATATAACGTTCGCGAAAAAAGGGGAACCGAGGCACCACAGGTAAGCGTCCGATCAACAAACGCAACTGGCGCAAACTTCCGTCTTCAACGAAGTAAGTCACATCGATCAAGTCGTGATAGCGACCTTGTTGATAGAGTCGCCACAATAGCATTAAGGGAATTGGCACAAGAATTCCTCCTAAACACAAAAGTGTTAACCAAGGTTGTTCACCACTGCGAAAGATCGCAATCACTCCAGTAAACGTTAGTGAAGCGTAACTCCCTAACATACAAACCGTTTCTAAGTACGTCGGGAGAATTGGTTGAGGAAATCGCCGCCGCCAACGATCGAGTAGCCAGAACAGGAAACCAAAATAAGCGATCGCACAGCACCCAACCCCAAACACTAGCCAAAAACTCGTACCATACTCGCTCAACAGCAGCAGGAAACCTAAGCCCACCCAATGCACTACATCGTTTAGCCAATAGGAATGACTCCTATCGTCGCCTCTCTCTCCCAAAAGACGACTAGCCAGTTGCTCTCGGCGTAGACGTTCGGTAGTATATTCCAGGCGATTGGCATCAGCAATTTGCTCTTGTTCTCGAAAGTTCCGCACTAAATTACGAAGAACATCCTCATTACCTTGCAGCATTGGGATATAGAGAACGCGACCAATTTGAGCCGCATCGCCAAAAATTTTCGCTTGGTTAGAGTCAAACGTTAAACCTGCAACATTTAGGTAAGCATCTAGAGCAAACCGAGCATTGCTAAAATCCACTTGGTCAAGGAGACTTACACCGCCTAAGAGTACAGGTTCCTGGAACTGGCTTTCGCGAAAAGTGGTGGACTTTTCCAACGTAACGTCAGTGAGAATTAACGAGTGAGCAAACAGACTTTTGCTCATTAGTGAGCGATCGTGCCAATTCGATTGGGAAAAATCCACATCTTGAAGCCACTTTATCCGCGTGAAGTTCGCTAACTGTTCAAAGTCGGCTTCACTAAAACTTGCCTTAGCCTCAAAGGTACTACCTAAAAAATTAGCGTTGCCTCGAAAATGTGCTTGATTAAATCCAGCTTTGGCAAAGAAGGTACTACTACAAAAGTTGACATCTTGTTTAAACGTCGCCTCTGTAAAATCGGCTATTCTGCCAAAGCGAGTATTCGACCAATTTCCCTCCTGAACAAAAGTAGCGAACGGTGCTTCTAGCCGATGGAGAAAGAACGTATTGGCAAAATTAACGGTACCTGTGAAGCGGGTATGTACAAGTTTAATGGGTCCTCGAAAGATTGTGATTGGGCTATCCTGTTCAGTGAGTTCAGTCAAAAAGCGATCATCACGTTGTAATTGTTCTTGTTCAGTGGGTGTCAACAACGGGGATAGTGCAGGTGCATAAAGAGGCGATCGCAAACCTAAGCGACTTGCCGTAAACTCACCTTGAATCAAGGATTCACTCAAATCTATACCTAAAGGAATCTTTGAACGATTAATTTGGGTTTGCAACTGCTGGTAAAACAGGTCGCGAAACTCAGCATTTTCATTAGTCAAGTCAATCACTAGTTGCCGCAGGTCAATCATATAAACCCCCTCACTAGGAAGGGGCGACTTAATTCGTTCTTGCAGCAGTTCAAACGTAAGAATCATTCGTTCTGGTGGGGTTGCTGCCCATGTTGGTGTAGAAAGCAAAAGCAGGAGCAAAATCAGGGATAATCCAACTCGATGAATTTTTCTAACTAAAAGCATCAGTTTTTCAGGGGAAAGGGGAAAACTCTTAGAGAGTGCAAGCACCTTTATCAAACAGAACCAACCTAATGCTGAAGCATTTATTAACAAAGTTTTTACCCTTATTAGTGGGAGCAATGCTTATTGCTATAGGAATCACGCAATTTACCACAACTCAAGCCACCACGACTTTCTCTTACGCTGTAACTGACCTAGGTACCCTTGGCGGTGACAAAAGTGTTGCCTATGACCTAAATGACTCAGCACAAGCTGTAGGTTATTCAACTGTTAATATTGGATCTAGAACGAACGCCATATTGTGGAGCAACGGCACGCTAACTGACTTAAAGCAGTTTAGCGGTATCCCTTATAACGATGGTGTAGGGATTAACAATGTAGGACAGGTAGTTTGTAATATCCAGTTCGGTTCACATACCGGTGGACGAATTCCCTATATATGGCAAAACGGTAACGTAACTAACATCTTTCAAAGTAACCAGAGCGGCTATGCCACTGCAATTAATAACGTAGGACAGGTAGTTGGCTGGGATGTTAGTCTATCAGCCTTTATTTGGCAGAATGGCTCGACGACTTACCTCAATTCTCTCGGTGATAACACCAGCAACAATAATGATAGAGCTTCAGACATAAACAACAAAGGACAGATAGTCGGCTATGCATCTACCAATAATGGCAATCAGTTGCACGCCGTTTTGTGGGAAAACAATACGGTAACTGACTTGGGTACTCTTCCTGGTGGTAGTAATAGCGAAGCCTTAGGCATTAATAAAGCGAGTGCGGTAGTCGGTTGGTCAGAAACCAGCAGTGGGATTAAACACGCTGTCTCCTGGCAAAATAATCAGATAACTGATTTAGGAACTTTTGATGGTAACGCGACTAAGGCAACTGACATCAATAATCGTGCAACAATAGTCGGTTATTCATTCACCGTCAATAACTACTCTAATGAGGTTCCTCTGCACGCTTTCGTATCGAGAAATGGCAGAATGGTAGACCTCAATAACCTATTGGCTGCAAATTCTGGATGGGAACTTAATGTGGCTCATGCGATTAATAATCGAGGGCAGATTGTGGGCAGTGGACAAAAAGATGGTCAAACCAGAGCTTTTCTCCTAACGCCTGTTAGAGTTACTCGTTAGGGGACAAAAGCATAGAACAGTAGGACTTACGCAAAATTATCCATCAAAGGCTAGATGTAGTCGGGTGCGTTAAATAACGCACCCGACAAGTAGATTTGCTGCGTTTGAAACTAACTTTCCTGTCTGAGCAACAGAACTATTCGATGAGCAGAGCAATTTTGCCAGTGATTGAGCCAGATTCTAAGGCTTTATGAGCCGCTGCTGCATCTTTTAGCGGGAAAGTTTGGCTGAGGTGAATTTTGAGCTTTCCTTCATCAATCCAGCCTGCACATTGCTTGAGAATGTTGGCTTGATGTTGTTGGGCGGCAACAAGTCCTTGAAACATGGGAGTAAGCATTAATTCCAGGCTGATTCGGAGATTACGCGATCGCGCTATTTTCCAATTAGTATGAGTAGCGTCAGGCTCAAGAATGGTCACCACATCCCCATATACCCGCACGGCTGGGAATGTATCGTAGAAGGTTTTCCCGCCAACAGTATCAAAGGCAAGGTCTACTCCCTCTCCTCCAGCCCAGTCCAAGCTAGCTTTTACAAAGTCAGTTTGCGTGTAAAGAATTGGATGGTCAGCACCCAACTGACGAACAAATCTTACTTTCTCCTGAGAACTGACCGTTGTGCAAACTTCAGCGCCTTTGAGTTTTGCCAGTTGAATCGCAACGTGACCAACACCTCCAGCCCCAGCATGAATTAGGACTCGTTGCCCAGATTCCAGCCTTCCTCTGTCGTAGAGAGCTTCCCAAGCGGTAATGAGTACTAAGGGCGCTGCCGCCGCTTCAGTAAAGGAAAGCGAAGTTGGTTTGTGGGCAACCATTCGCTCCTCAACCACGGCAAACTCTGCATAATTTCCAGTACCAGATACGCCAATCCCACCAGCACAGAAATACACTTCATCGCCAACTTGAAAGTGCTGGACACCGGAACCAACTGCTTCTACAACACCCGCACCATCACAGCCTAAGATAGCTGGCATTTGCTCAGGATAAAAGGTGCCTCTTTGACGTAGTTTCGTGTCAATAGGGTTAATCCCAGCAGCGTGAAGACGTACTAAGAGTTCAGTATCATTTTGAATTTTGAGGTCTGGGACATCCTGAATTTGTAAAACTTCCGGTTCGCCAGCTTCCGTCATCAGAACAGCTTTCATCGGGTCTTTGTGTCGTTAAAACAAGAATCATATAGTAGAAACTCTACCGCAACTGTGGGAATGCATATCCACAACATCATTAGGGCAACCCTAGGAGGATTGCCCTAATGATGTTGGTGCTTCAATAGAACACCTATTCAAACTACAAGTTTTTAAGTTTATTCTGGCCTCTTAAACATTCTTGGAAGACACTTCGGCGTGCTTATCCAGTCGAGCCTTCACATTGTATTCAGCACTACTGCTATCGTATCCTGTTTCAGCAGTGCCTTCTGTTGGGCCACCAACTGCTTTCCAACCAGCCAATCCGCCTCTTAGTTCGGAAATTGCTGTAAATCCAGCCTCACGAAGCTTACTAGCCGCTTGTGCTGTTTGTTCGTCAGTGTCACCGTAAACATATATTTCGCGCTGAGGCTCTAAGCTGGAAGTCACTCTATTGGGTAAATCGTCAAGTGGCATTGTGATTGCACCCAAGATCCGGGATGCGTTAAAAGCAGTGCGCTCGCGTACATCCACTACTGTAAAAGCAGGTTCACCCCATTCGAGACGAGATTTGAGAGCCTGAGCACTTGAAATAGGGGTTTCCTGAGCTGAGGGAGTAGGAGTCACCTCAGGAAGTTTGTCTTTGGCGTTGAGAATAGTTTTTTCGACTTCTGACATAAAGATTTATCAACCTTAAATTACATTAACTGCAATTTATCAAGGTCTCCTTACTTAACCTTCCTTCTTGAGACGGAGGGTTTGAATTATCTATCTTGAGGAAGAATTAATCATTAGTTGCTGTTAGTGAAAATGCTAAGCGACTATATAAAAATTGGGTCGTATCCTACGCTTTGAAGTGAAGCTATTTCTAAAGGAAGAGAGCAGCTAGACAAATGAAACTTGTCTTATAGGTTTAGCAACTAGATATAAAAATAGCAGATAAGTGTAGAAAGACTTGAATTAACGTAATTTAAAGCCAAGATTATTCAGTGCCTCACGTAAGTGATCGCGTCCTGTCAACGAGCTAGGAGTGGCAACCCGTTTGGATGAGTGTTCTGCCCAGTCACCTGTAACATTCATCTGTTGCTCAGTATAGAAGGCTTTGATCACTTCGTTGTAATGAGCGATCGCCTCATCCTGCTCACTTAGCTTATAGCTTTCGCGATGTAATACGGCTGACTGTGGCAAACGAGGCTTCACGGCTGCTGCCACATCGGGATCAGGATAGCCGACGCACATCCCAAACACCGCGAAGACATGAGGCGGTAAAGCAATTGTTGCGGCAACGTCCTCTGGGTGGTTACGCATCCCACCAATGTAGACAATTCCTAAGCCAAGCGACTCTGCGGCAACGGCAGCATTTTGCGCCGCCAACGCTGCATCAACAGTTGCCATGACAAACATCTCTAAGTAGTCCAAGCCCTCATGCGATAGTCCCCGACTTTCGGCAACATAAGCAAGACGAGCCAAATCAGCTAACCAAACTAGAAATAAAGGACACTGCCGAACATGCGCTTGCTTTCCTGCTAGCTGGGATAAGCGTTCTTTGCGCTCTTGGTTCTCGACTGCCACTACACTCCACGTTTGAAGATTAGACGAAGTAGCAGCAGATTGAGCCGCCGCAACGAGAAGTTCTAGCGTTCCTTCAGGCAGAGGGTTAGGTAAATAAGCACGAATTGAGCGATGGGACAGTAGTGTTGTCAGAGAGTCATTCCACTCAATGTCTGGAACAAAAAAGTTGTCACCGTAGCGCGATCGCAACAGTTCAGTCGGGTGAGGCATAATTCCTTTTTAGAGATAAGTCAGTATTAATATTTGTCGTTGAATTTGTCGTTGAGGCAAGGCAGAAGGAATAAGAGTTTTTACCTCATCATCAAGGTATGCAATTTAGATGCGTCACAGCTTACCTCAGTTTTATCCAAAACTGCGAAATAATACTTACTTTTTCTCTATCCCTTACAAAAGAGCACTACCCTTGCTTACTCAATATTCACGAAATACGCTCCTCTGACAGAGGCTCTAGGACTTTGAATGCGATCGCATGAGCTTCGGCATTGGTGACCCCCAGCGTTTTAAGAATCATCTTCGTGATCTGTTCAGGGTAATTGGGTTCTGTATGCCCTTCCAAAATGCTACGCATTGCCATCAGTCCCGTTCCTAAAATCAGATCGATCGCTGCCTGTACACTGTCAACCTGAAAACGCTTTAGCCGTATCCCCGCCTCCAGATCCGTCATCACCCCCCTTTCAATCGTTTCACTTAAAGGGGCTGCCACTAATCCAATGCGGACAATTACCCATCCCCAGGTGGCATCTCGCATCGCTTGATGCAGAAATTGGCGCAGGGCGATCGCCATTCGTTCAGCCGGGTCAGCAATATCAACAGACTGCGCCCAAATCTTTTGATTCATTTCATCACTCAAGGATGCTGCAACCGCTTTTAGCACATCCTCCCTCGTCTGGAAATAGTTGTAGAACGTTCCCCTAGCAACACCAGCTTCAGCAATGATGTCGTCAATCGTTACGGCATCCGTTTCTTTTCGAGCGAATACCCGATAGGCGGACTCAATCAAACTTGATCGTGTCCGTTCCCGTTTTTCCAAACCGATGGATGCTCGACGAGATGGCTTCATAGGGTAGCTCTGAAATAGCACCAAATCTAACATACCCCGCCATTGACACTCCTATCAAAATGACGTTATCGTCAAAATGACATTAATGTCATCTTTTTCAATCAACAAGCTCTAATTCTAGAGAACAGGAGTACCCGTGATGCGTATTGCGATCATTGCTTTGGGTAGCCAGGGAGACGTTCAACCTTACATTGCTTTGGGGAAGGGATTAAAAGCAGCGGGTCATGATGTACGTTTATTGACCCATGAGAACTTTGACAAATTGGTCAGTTCCCACGGACTAGAGTTCTATCCCATGCAAGGTAATGTGCAAGAACTCATTGAAACTCCAGAAATGCGTGAGCTTACTGAGAAGGGGAATTTTCTGACAATGACCTTACGGACGGCAAAAGAAACCGAACGAGTCGCAATCCGTTGGGCACAAGCAGGTCTAGAGGCTTGTCGAGGGATGGATTTACTGCTAGCGGGTGTTGGAGGGCTTTACCTTAGCCTTGCATTCGCTGAGAAGTTGGAACTTCCACTGCTGCAAGCCCATGTTTTTCCCTTTACCCCGACCAAAACCTTCCCTGGTGTTCTATTTCCTCAGTCCTTAAACCGATATGGAGGAACTGTGAATTGGCTATCCCATCAATTGTTAAGACAAATCATCTGGCAAGGCTCTCGTGCAGGTGATACAGCAGCCCGCAAGCAAGTTCTTAACTTACCTGTATCTTCATTTTTCAGTCCCCGCAAGTCTCCCCATCTTCATCGCTATCCAACGCTCTACGGTTTTAGCCCTTCTGTGATTTCCAAGCCATCGGATTGGCACAATACCCATGTCACGGGCTACTGGTTCTTAGATGCCGCACCCGATTGGACTCCACCCTCAGATCTTGTGGACTTTTTGCAAGCAGGTTCACCTCCTGTATATATCGGGTTTGGCAGTATGGGCAACCGCAACCCAGAAGAAACCGCCGATTTAGTTTTGCAAGCCCTCGCCAAAACCGGGCAACGAGCTATCATGCTCTCTGGCTGGAGTGGAATGCGTAAAGAAAACCTGCCAGATAGCGCTTATCTGATAGACTCCATTCCTCATTCATGGCTCTTCCCTCGTGTCGCGGCTGTTGTCCATCATGGTGGTGCGGGCACTACAGCGGCGGGACTCAGGGCAGGAGTTCCTACGGTTATTATTCCGTTCTTTGGAGATCAGGGCTTTTGGGGGCAACGGGTAGCAAAATTAGGGGTTGGGACAGAGCCAATTCCACGTAAACAACTAACGGCACAACGTCTTGCACAAGCGATTCAAACGGCTGTAACCGATCAAATGATGCGTCAGCGTGCAGCAGCCTTGAGGGCAAAAATCCGTGAGGAAGATGGGATCGCTAGTGCAGTTGCCGTCATCCAGGAAATCGCAAATCTTAGGGTTGCCTAATGCAGTTCTTTAACTTTTGCCGTATTAAGCCAGTAGCAGAGAAAGCCTTCAAGCCAAGATTCAGATTCACCCCCATACAGAGAGTATTTCTGCATCTGTTCTTCACGAGACTGTACCCCTGGTAGTGTCAACATATGAGCGCCGAGTGTCGTCCATTTGTCGATCATTTCCTTAGTTATTTCAGGATGAAACTGTACGCCATATGCCGTTTCTCCATAGCGATAGGCTTGGGATTCAAAAACCTCACCCTTAGCTAATAGTTGTGCGCCACTAGGCAATTCAAACCCCTCACCATGCCAATGATAAACATAGCGAGGAACATCAAAATAATTAACACTTGTGTCAGCTGGCAGGATTGGAAAATAGCCAATTTCTGTCATTTCTTTAGGATGCGGTGATACAGATGCTCCAAGTACCCGTGCTAGTAATTGTGCCCCTAGGCAAATTCCAAAAAACGGCTTACCTGAGTCAAGAGCGATTGGTATCCAATCCAGTTCAGTGCGGATAAAGGGCAGCGTTTCGCTATCATTAGCACTCATTGGCCCTCCGAAGATTACCACAGCTTCGTGATTATGCATTGTGGCTGGAAGTTCTTGTTCTATAGCCGGACAACGGATATCAAGCTCATAACCGTTCTTGATGAGAATTTGCCCAACAAGTCCAGGGTCAGAGGTTTGTTGATGGACAATGAGAAGAATTTTTTTCACAGTTGTACGATATAGCTTGCAAACTCAGCATTTTGGGAGCATCCCAATCGTGCAAAGACATTTTCTTGTGGGACAGGCCGGAAAGCCTCTCAAAGCTAAAGGGCGGGCAGGATGCCCACCCCACAATAAATTATTTCTGCAAAAATAGGATCAGGACTTACGCAACTGGCACAATGTGAAGGCTTAAGTAGTACAAATGCATCCTTGAACAGCAACAACTGAGTGCAGAGCAAATATTTAGATTGATAAGAGTCGTGCCTTTCGTGGGGAACTCTAAACTGACAAATATTAGCGACGTTGATAGAAGTGCCAGAATTAAAGAAGCCCCGAAAGGTCAGGAGGACATTGTGATGACCATAACAACTGCCAAATGGGCACTAGACGACTATCACTGCATGATTGAAGTCGGTCTTTTAGAAAGTCGTCACGTCGAGCTATTGAACGGAGAAATTATCGAAATGCCTCCAGAGGGAGAACCCCATGCTTATTACCGCACAGAAGCAAAAGACTATTTGAAAGAGTTGTTAGGAACTCGCGTTAAAATCCGCGAAGCTGCTCCCATAACGATACCCAATAGTGCCTCAGAACCCGAACCGGATATTGCGATCGTTCAACCACTAGGTCGGGAATATCTGCAACACCATCCCTACCCAGAAAATGTTTTCTGGCTGATTGAGTTCTCTAACACCAGCCTCGCTAAAGACCTGGATATTAAGCGCAAGGCTTACGCCACAGCCTTTATTCCTGAATATTGGGTTATGAATCTAAAGACTCGACAACTCAATGTGTTCCGTGACCCTGTTGATGGGAACTACGCCTCAGAATCGACCCTCACGGCTGGAGAAATTCGTCCCCTGGCATTTCAAGACGTTGTGGTTTCGGTGCAACGGTTGTTAGAAGGATGACACTGCAACAAAAGCTCATGAACGGACGAAGGCAGAAGGCAGAAGGGAAAAGGGAAAAGTTTGGTAGTTTAGCGCTCCCTAATTTTTTGATTGGCAACCCAATTCCCTTCACTCCCAAGCGCCTAACTCACTGCGGCTGGTGTGTAACACAGAAGCGATTTGGTTGCGACGGGTTTCAAAGTTAGCTGCCATACCAATGAAAATGATGCCAACAATTAAACCCACTACCCACTTGATGAATGGATAGCGGGAGATGAGAACGATTAGCTGATAAAACGCTGTTAGTAGAAACGTCGCAGTGCCAACAAAGAGAAACGCTCGTACTCGTAAGGTTAATCCCGCAAAAATTGTGATTATGCTGATGATTCCAGGGATAATTCCTGTTTCTTGATGAAAGAGTAAGGCGACTAGGCAAATTGCACCGCTTCCAAGGATGCGAAGATAGTGACGCAGTTGCCTTTGCTCTTTTCGCTTCAAGTCTGGATCAAATTGAGCAACATAGAGTAGGGATAAGCCTAAAACTGTTGCATACCACAAAGGGTCAGTTAATTGTAACCGCTCAAACCAACGTGCGATCGCCCAATCAATCAGCAGTACACTAATATACGTCAAGCGAATATTCGAGCTGCGTTTTGCAATCCAGGCATAGAATCCAGCCACTAGGAGTAAACTTGCAGCAGAAATCGCCTCAGTTGTCAAGCAGGCAGTAAGCAGTGGGAGGAGTATCGCAGAGTGTTTCCAAGGAGTCTGATGCCATCCCCATTTATGCCAAGGTAGTTCGTACATTGCATACGCTAAACCACAAGCAATCAGGGCGAACCAGGCATCCAGCACACTGAGTTCAGTCCAAAGCAAGCGCACAGAGGCACCTGTTGCTACGATTTCAATCACGCCAACATATACCCATTCTTGAGCTGCCTTAACATCAGGATTTCGGCGTCCCTGTACTAAGGCATACCCACCAAGAACCAGGCTGAGAACAATTGTTGTTCCTGCTAAACTTGGTACAGTTGCCACAGATACAGCAGTGATTACGGCAAACACTAGTAGTAAGCTTGCAATTGCCCAATGGATGTGCGCTGTGCTTTTGAGTTCTGCCACACTCAAGCGCCAAAGACGCTCACTGCGCGAGTGCCAAACCCAAGCCAATAAGCGATAAGCTAATGCGATCGCAGTTGCGACTCCGGCTAAAATTGTCAACGCATCGACTAAACTGCCCCCTTGTGTCTGTAGCATCTGGTAAATCACCAGTTCATACCAAGCCAACGAGATACCCGCCAGGGAGAAATACGTCAGTAGCTTCCACTCCTCCCGCCGTCTCCCGACACCAATTCCCGTTAGGGCAGCACCGAGAATTAGCAAGCCTGTCCAACTGGTAAAATAACCCCAACGCAACCCAATCCCTAGAAGCGCATACAGCAACGGCAATATCTCAATACTCCGTAAAGGCACAGGTTGACGTTCCTGGACAAGCCACCAATCACTTGCAATCAGTGTGACGAGTCCTAGGATAATATTGGCAGTTGCCAGTTCTAACGTCGCACCTCCACTTAGCAGAATTGCTTGGGCAAGAACAATTTCAACTGCCCAACTGAGGCTATAGACAACAGTATTGCTAGGTTGTTGCCAGTAACGGCAGAAAATGGCGACTCCAGTTAGGGTAGAGGCAGCGAGGTACTCCCAGCTAGAGGGAAACAACGCTAAATAACTGCCAATGCTATGAACTGTTAGCATCAACAACTCACAGCAGCACAAGCCAACTGCCCAATTATCAGATGCCTCAGCATACAGGGCGGCTATCGTGCCGGAACGTTGCTGGAGTACGTTGCGTATCAGCCACAAAACGAGAGTTGCGATCGCACCTACCAAAAACCAACCCGCAACCGTTAGCCGTGGCAAGCCTGGAACGCTCTCCCAAAGCAAGACTCCGATAAAACTCAGTGCAAAGCCAATCGTGATTCTTGCCGCTAGCGTTTGGCGTAAATAGCGCGTATTGACTAACATTAGCCCCGTGGCAAAACTCAAATTAATTAGCCTTACTCCCGGTATCCATAGCGTTAGGGCTTGCGCTACAACCAATGCGGCAACACTCAGCCACGACGCTTGTCTTCTTCTCGGTTCATCGACACGACTGGCAACCCCAGTGAGACACAGGGGTGTCAACAGCCACAAAAGCCCTGCTTCCTGATTGACAGGTGTAGCAAAAACTCCAGACGGATAAGTATCATTCAGCAGCAACGTATAGCTCAACCCAGACAGCACAAAACCCAGATGCCATGCACTGCGCTGCCAAATTGGGGAATGGGAAAAAACGCTGTAGCTCCACTCAATTACCATAGCGATGAGTAAGAGGCTTGCCCATACTGTTTGGCTCAAATTGGGGAATAGCCAGTCAATCGTAGAAGCGATGCTGAGCAATCCCGTTACATGAGTTAGGTAGACTAATTCTGTGCGAGTAGGAGACCAACGAACGGTAACTGTCGCTAAGGTAATAGTGGATAAGAAGAGATTAAGCGATCGCACTGTAGGATTGAGCAGACTCACTAACGTCAGCAATAACCCAAAAACGAAGGTTAGCTGTTCTCCAAAACTCGCTACTTCCCGTTTTTCGGCGCGATAAATCCAATCCGTTAGCGCCACCATTGCAACCAAATAGGGAAATAGCGCCAAACCTAGCAAAGCATCGGGGACAGTTTGAGAATTCGTCAGTTGGGTGAAAAACGTAACTATTTCTTGTTGCAACTCTGGCGGTACCAAGCGCCAAACTAACCAATGTGCCTGTAAGCCAACCGCGAAAATCGCAATGAGTTCACCGCGTTCCCAAAACCGCTGCAAGCGATTCGCCAAAAACCACAAAGCTAATCCACTCACAGCCGTTGCTTGCCAGGGAAATGCTTCTCTTACCGAAACTAACCAACCAATGAGTAATAAACTCCCACCAATACCTTCCCAGATTTTGGACTGAAAGGAAGCTGACTCTGGCGTTGTCTCCAATTGCCCCAATCGCGCTAATAGCCAACCACACATACCAATCGCTAAGCCCAATTGGGCGACTGGTAACTGAATGACAAAAATTGCACGTCCTAGCAGTACAGCTAGGGCATAGATAACAATCAAACTGCCGATAGGAGTACTAGGGAGCGTTTTCTCGCTCCGAGATGCCCCTAAATCAGAGTTAACACGGGAGATTTTAACTAAATTCTCCCCCCTTTTTAATGGGGGCTGGAGGGGATCTGAATTTAACGGGGAAGAGTGTGAAAGTTCGCTTGAAACTGAGCTTCGCGTTGCTGTGCGAGTGTCGGAGTCGGCCATTATACCGCGCCCCTGACTATCAGCTGTTATCAATTCCTCAGCTTGAGGAAGTGCATAACGTTTGGGTAGAAGAATTGCAGTTCCCACCATCCCCAAATAGACTGCCACCAAGGGAAATCCCGACCACTGCCAGCCCCAATGCAGGTAACTCAGCCATAAAATCAGGAAGGCATTAGGAGCGAAACGCGAAGCATTTTCCTTAATGTCTTGGTTGAGTAGTGTAATTGTCGTAAGGGTAAGAGATGCGATCGCAATGACAATCCATTCCCAAGGATTACGCCACAAGCCGAAGCTATCCATCGCCCAGAAGTTCACGGGTATCAGTAGCAGTGTAACCAGTCGCAAGGTTTGAGCCGTCAACTGTAAATCTTGCCTACCTGCCCAAAAGCTTCCAAACCAGAAGATTACGGTGTATGCCCACAACACGCCATACTGTCCTGCCGCCGGGAAATTCTTCCATTGAGTAGCCGCCAGTACCCCAGAAGACACCACTACGAGAAAAACACCCAAGAAAAGTAGCCACCGGACACTCAATTCGTCCTTCAGAGAGTGCCACATCCGGGAAAGATATGAATCCGTGGGTGTTTTAACAGTGGGTGTATCTACTTCATTCGTGTCTGATGCAGCCAATTGAGGCACTGGCGCAGGAGTCGTAACGGGTTCCGGCAGAGGAGAACTTAAATACTTGCGGCATAACTGCCTTACTTGAGCATCACTAAGTAAACCTAAACGCAACCAAACATCCAACCCTTCAAGCAACTGTGGTTGCGACGCTTTCACGGTGAGTTCAATTCTGAGCGATCGGTTGGGTTGAGATGTCATAACTTCACGAGAACTCAGTTGAGAAGAGGGGGCTGCACTAGGTTGCTGTAGTACCTATCTCTGGAAGCTTTGCAACATATGCAAGCAGTCTACTGCTTTATTTCCGAAATAATGTTGATATTTTGTATCGTATGTGAACCTTGATTAATCCCTGAGTTACACAAACAAAACCTGCCTACGCTAGTCCTCTATTTATGGATTTTCTGTTATCTACGCTCAGTACCTTCCGTTGATAAGGCGATCGCTTCGTGATTCACTTACCATTTTGCGTAGCTAAAAGAACTAATAAGGGCTATCGTGTTGGGCAAGTGCGGAACCGTAGTCAGCTTGAAAACCATAAAACTGGGCAGCCTATCAAGCCGGATACCAGAACTGGACGGTTCATGGATGCCAGCGATAAGCCGTTTAAGGGTGTTCGTAAGGAAAAATAGGCTCTTATTTTTCCTAAAAAGGAGTAGCGATCGCACAAAAGCGTTACCCTTTTATTTATCTATATTTAATAGTAAGAATAGAAGTAGTTGAGGATTTAAGTAATGGTAACACAGACACAACAACGTTATTACACGCCAGAAGAATATTTGGAATTAGAGGAAACGGCTGAAAACAAAAGTGAATACATTGATGGCGAGATAGTTCCTATGACTGGCGGTACACCTAACCATAATGATATTGCTGGTAACGTTTACGCTCACTTAAAGTTTGCTTTGAGAGGGAAAAATTACAAAGTCTTTATCGGTGATTTACGTTTGTGGATACCACGTTATCGTATCTATACTTATCCAGATGTCATGGTCATTGAAGGAGAACCAGTTCTTCTGGAAAACCGCAACGATACCGTTACTAACCCTTTGATGATAGTTGAGGTTTTGTCAAAAAGTACAAAGAATTACGACCAAGGGGATAAGTTTGATTATTATCGCTCCATTCCTGAGTTTAGAGAATATGTTTTAATTGACCAGTACAAGGTTAACGTTAAACATTTTGCTAAAACCTCTGAGGGCAAGTGGCTGTTAACAGAGTATGAATCGGCAGAGACGGTATTATCGCTTTCTGCATTAGAGTTCCAAATTCAGTTGAGCGAAATTTATGAGGGGATTAAATTTGAGAACCGTGAGGAATAATTAGTATAGCAGTCGTCAAGATCATTAGGACGCTCACAAAATACTGGGACCTTGACCCCTCAATCTTTTCCCTTCTGCCTTCTGCCTTCTGCCCTCTGCCTTTTGCTATATCAGACGGATAACGATCCCTCTAATTTTGTTGTTGGAGAAAAACGCCCAAAAACTTAATAATGAAACGGAGAAAAGAGGTTATTCTCAACAGCACCCAACATCTTTAGTGTGGACTGTTGAGCTTCTGTTAAGCCAACAACACCTGTAATATTCATCCCTTCATAAGGTCGAGGGACTTGCAGTGTTTTGATACACTTGTTTGCACCAGTTGTAGAATCTTGAGGAGATTTTTGCCATAACTTAATAGTTTCATCTTGGCTACAACTAGCGAGGACGTTACCATCTGGACTAAAGGCAAGGAATCTCACCCATTTATCATGTCCTTGCAGAACTTGATAGCGCTGTGCGATCGCATAATCCCTCAACGTTTCACAGGAATCCAGCCTAGCCGCACCACTACCAGCGCAAGCGGAGTGTGAAATATCCCAAAGTTTCACCACCGCATCTGCACCGCTACTTGCAAAAGTTTGTCCATCGGGATTGAAAACGACTGACAACACAGGACCGGTGTGTGCCTCCAAGGTTTGGTAGCATTCTCCCGTATTCAAATGCCAAAGCTTCACCATTCCATCAGCACTGCCACTAATGAGGAAATGCTTGTCTGGACTAATCGCACAAGTGCGAATCCAACTTCTATGTCCTAATAACGTTCTTACACATTGACCCGTGTGGACATCCCAAAGCTTGATGGTTTGGTCTTGACTACTACTAGCAAGCAGTTGCCCATCTAGACTAAGAGCAATTGACCAAACTCCACCATTGTGTCCAGTGCAGGTGTAGTGACATTGACCTGTGCGAGTATTCCAAAATTTGATGGTTCCATCGAGGCTACCCGTATAGAGGGTTTGTCCATCTGGGCTGAAGATGACAGAAAACACCGCATCTTTATGTCCTCTCAGCGTTTGCAGACATTGTCCCGTGTAAGCATTCCATAATTTGAGCGTGTGGTCTTCGCTACCACTAGCAAGGACTTTACCATCTGGACTAAACACCACCGACCAAATCCAACTCCTATGTCCTTGTAAGCCGCCAAGATACTGTCCTGTATTAATATCCCACAATCGAATTAGCCTGTCTTGACTACCACTGGCTAGAGTCGTGCCTTGAGGGTTGAAAGCAAGCGACCAAACTCCATTACTGTGTCCCTGCAAGGTTTTAATACAGAGGTTGCTGCGCGTCTCCCATAACCGCACAGATTGGTCTTCGCTACTACTGGCTAAAAGGTAGTTATCAGGACTAAAAGCAACTGAGGAAATCCAACTTGTATGCCCTCTCAGGACTCTCAATACTTCACCCGTGTGGTAATTCCAAAGGCATACCGATTGGTCATCACTGCCACTAGCAAGGGTTTGTCCATCGGGGCTAAAGGCAACCGTTCGGATTTGTCCAGAGTGTCCTTTTAGAGATTTGACGCACTTCCCTTGGCTAACATCCCAAAGTTTCACCGTGCGATCGCGACTACCACTTGCCAGCGTGCGACCATCAGGACTAAAGCCAATCGACCATATCCAGTCCGTATGTTCTGCAAGAGTTTCTAAGCATTCACCTGTATTAACGTCCCAAAGTTTAACTGTGTGGTCGTAACTGCCGCTAGCAAGAAGATAACCTGTGTGATGCTGAATCTTAACTCCCCCCTTACTAAGGGGCATCTGATTTTTGCCAGAGAGATTCTTGTATGTTCCTCTTGCAGAGTATTCGGGAGCAAATGCTACAGAACGGACTTCATCAGTGTGTCCCCATAAAACACTTTTGAGTTCACCTGTTTTAATATCCCAAATCCTGACCAAGTGGTCTTCACTACCACTAGCGAGAAGAAAACCATCAGGACTAAAGGCAAGGGAAAAAACGCGATCGCAAAATCCTTGTAGCGTTAGTACACATTGCCCAGTTTGGACATCCCATAAATTCACCGTGCGGTTGGCACTGCTTGCCAAAAAGCGACCATTTGGACTAAAGGCAACAGACCAAATCCATCCCTCATCAACCTTACAAGTCAGTAGTTGTTTCCCATCAGCCACTTGCCAAACGTGAATTTCATGATTGACATCACCCGTTGCTAACAACTTGCCATCGGGACTAAAGGCAATAGATAAGATTTGACTAAACGTTTGTGTAAAAACCGACTTAGCTAGATTGGCATGAGCAAAATTAACTTGATGGAGTTCAGTTCGACCCAGGTAAGCTTGCCAAACTGTAAGATGGGAAAAATCCCAACCACTCAGGTTTGATGAGAGCTTGCAAAGCAGGTTGAGAATATTCCCGCCAACGTAACCTGTTTCCTGGGGAGACTTCCGGCGTAACTGAGAGAGGATTTGCCGAAATAGCTCCTCAAGGTTCTCTTGGCTATAGGTATCAAGCAATCTATCCAAAACAGGCTTGAGAATTAGGCGAGTTTGAGTGTCCCGAATATAATCTTTTGCCTGAGCCTTAATTAAAGCATGGGTCTTGAACAAGCGAGGATGAAGCTTTCCCTGTCGCCATTCCCAATTCCCTATCTCTCTACAAACGTGCCAAATCAAGCCCTCAGTCATGTATTCCATGACAACAGGTTGCAGAGTGAAAAGGGTCTGACTCTTTTCAATAAGCGTAGGCATCGCTTTGTCAATGAGACATCGCCTTTCTAGGGAGGTTAACGCCTCTAGTAAGTCAGCAAGAGACACCTGTGGAACAAAATCTGCCCGCAATTCTGATAATGTAACTGGCTCTCGATCAATCGCCAGCCAATACATCACCTGCTGCTCTAGATCTGATAAACGGTCAATCTGACGCGCCAGCAAATCCCGAATATCCCCAAAAACCGAGGTACCCTGCCCAAGCACCTCAAGAAACTTGCTAATGCTGCCATCAAAGAAATCCTTAATTGCCCCCGCTACCATTTTTAAAGCAAGCGGGTTACCTGCATAGTGTTGAGTTAAAATTTTCCAGTCGTTCGCAGAACCAGAAAAATTCCCTTTGAGGCTAAAAATTTCCTGTCCCACACTCGCTGGTAAACCAGTAAGACGAAGCGATCGCACTGGCAGTGTCTCCCCTTCTTCAGCGGCAAGACATCTGGGTTTCTCGCGACTAGTGAGTACGAGCGTACTTTGATGATTCGTTTCCCCAATACACTTTAAGAGCTGACCATAACCTTCATACCCAGGTTGATAGCCACCATTGCAGTCACCTGGTTGCATGATTGTCTCTCCGTTATCAAAGACAAGTAAGCAACGGTAGGAGCGTAAGTAATTTAGGAGACGCAAGATGCGACCATCAAGGGTGTTTGGTAAATCAGTTTCCTGTTGATTGGAAAGAAACTGGATGAGATCAGCGAGGAGTTCTAAAACAGGTGGCGCATTACGGAGACTTCGCCAAATCACATACTCAAATTCCCCCTGAATCTGTTTGGCTAGCTTTACCGATAAAGACGTTTTGCCGATTCCACCCATACCGAATAAACCAACAACTCGGCAGCGATCGCAACATACCCATTGTTCCAGTTTCGCTAGTTCTTCTGTACGTCCATAGAAGGTTGAGACATCAGTTGCATCACCCCAATCGGTGCGGGTAGGGATTGGGGATTGGGAAGAAGATGACGTGCAGAGTGTTGTTGAAAAACTTTTTGTATTCCCCTGCCTTTGTATCTCTGCTTCCTCTTTCCCAGTCCCCAGCCCTCCATCCCGAACCTTTCGCTTGAGGACTAACTGAACATTACTCTTAGTTACCTTTTCGCCAAATGCTTGAGAGAGTAACTGCCAAAGTTGGGAGCCTGTTTGCTTGACATAACCCACCTCATAGCCAGAGTTTTTTGCGATCGCCTGATAAGACTGTTCTTCCCAAGCATGACGAAACACTGTCACTTGCAGCTTGCTCAAACGTTCTTCGCTTAAAGTTTTCTCAACTATTAAGAGTGCATCTTCAGTATTCATCAGTAAACACTAGCCCTATCCAAGCATTCAACTAGCTACACAAGACACAACAGAATTTTGTTTACCCTTACACTCCCTACCCTCAGCCAGTCTCAATCTTAGTTCTCTAGACACTTGCAAAACTTGATTAGACGTGTATCGTACAGGTTTCGGAAAACCGCCTACTGTTACTTAGATGACATTCTGAGGACTTTGCCCTGATTATTGTCGAACTTTTATCGAACCTTTATCGCACCTTTGAGAACCCTGGAAATTGAAGGACACTGCTAATCTTTCTTTAAACCAAAGCTGATACTAAGTAGCACTCAGTTATCAGCTATCAGCCGTCAGCTTTGATCTGGTAGTCCGTACCTAGGTGCGCTGTTTGAGCAACTTGATATAGGCAAAAGCAACTAGTGGTCGGTGGTTAGTCAATAACAGATAACGGTCAGTCGCAAGGAGAGTCTACTAGTGAGTACGAGAAGGTATTTGCACTTATCCCGTCGTCAAGTCATCCGTGGCATCCTCGCCACCACAGCCTTTGGAGTAACCTCAAAATTTGGCACAGGATGCAGTTCATCAACCGGAAGTCAAGCTGGTGCTGGGGCAGGTGGAGAGGGTGAACTGATCATGGGGTTTCTCTATGTAGGGGCAAAAGATGACTATGGCTACAACCAAGCTCATGCCGAAGGGGCAGCAGGTGTTGCGAAGATTCCTGGAGTAAAAATTGTCGAGCAAGCCAGTGTTCCGGAAACCACTGAAGTTCAGGAAGCAATGCGGAACATGATCGAGGAAGATGGAGCAACTGTATTGTTTCCTACCTCCTTCGGCTACTTCGACCCTCACATTCTGGAACTGGCTAGGGAGTATCCCGAAGTGCAGTTTTTCCACTGTGGTGGACTCTACCAGGAAGGAATGCCAAAAAATGTCGGGAGTTACTTTGGCTACATTGATGAAGCTCAGTACGTGGCAGGTATCGTCGCCGGACACACAACCAAGACTGGCAAGTTAGGCTTTATCGCAGCTAAGCCCATTCCCCAAGTCTTACGGAATATCAACAGCTTCACCCTTGGTGCCCGTACCGTGAAGCCAGAAATCACCACACAAGTCATCTTCACCGGAGACTGGGCGTTGCCTGTTAAAGAAGCAGAGGCAGCTAATAGTATGGCTGACCAAGGAATTGATATTCTCACTTGCCACGTAGACAGCCCGAAAGTTGTGATTGAAACAGCAGAGAAACGGGGGATTTTCAGTAGTGGCTATCACGCTAATCAAGCGACGCTAGCACCCAAAGGGTATCTGACAGGTGCCGAGTGGGACTGGACAAAAGTTTACTCTGAGTACGCCGAAATGATTAAAGCTGGCAAAACCTTGATGAATGGTGGCATCCCGAACATAGTTCGAGGCGGGTTGAAGGAAGGCTTTTTAAAGATGTCGCCCTATGGTTCAGCCGTCGCCCAAGCAGCACAAAAGGGGGCTGATGGGGTGAAAGCCAAGTTTATGGATGACACCATAGTGATTTACCAAGGTGCGCTGAAAGATAACGCGGGCAAAGTTGTTATTCCTGCTGGTAAGAGTTTCAAACAGCAAGATACTGAACTCGAAAAAATGAATTGGCTGGCAGAAGGAGTCGTCGGAAAGGTTTAGTTGTTTGTGGTTGGTTGTTTGTTGTTAGTTATTGGGTGTTTGCTTTATGATTAACCGTCACAACTGGCGTAGAACGTTAGAGGCTATTTGTATTCCACTGGCGGCGCTCTTCTTTTCCCTAGTTCTATTTGGTGTGTTTTGTGCAGCGGTGGGTGCGAACCCGTTTGGGGTTTATGCCTCGATTTACAAAGCAGCATTTGGTAGTTGGCGTGCCTTTCAAAATACTCTGATTCGGGCAGCACCGTTGATGCTGACTTCCCTGTGTACAGCACTTCCTGCTCGTTTGGGCTTGATTATTATTGGGAATGAAGGCGCACTGGTGATTGGGGGAATTGGTGCAGTTGCCATGGGACTTGCCTTTGGTAACGCTCCTCCCTTAGTTGTCCAGCTTGCAATGGCGCTGGCTGGTATCATCTGCGGGGGATTGTGGATTGGTGCTGTAGGTGCATTGCGTCACTATAGGGGAGTCAATGAAACCATTAGTAGTTTGCTGTTGAACTATATTGCGATCGCTCTTTTGAACCATCTAGTTGGTGGCCCAATGCGCGATCCCAGTTCCCTCAACAAACCCTCTAGCTACCCGCTTGCCGAGGTCAATATGCTGGGAACCCTTCCAGGCACCCGCGTTCACTACGGACTGATCTATGGCTTAATTGCCTGTATCATCGCCTACTTCCTCATCCAACGTACCACCTTTGGCTTTGCCGCCCGCACCGCCGGAGGCAACATCCGTGCCGCCCGAATCGCCGGACTCCCTGTTGGCAAACTTACAATGGCAATCTGCTTCCTCGCAGGTTCCTGTGCTGGTTTAGCAGGCATGGTGGAAGTAGCCGCCGTACATGGACGCGCTAATGAATCCCTCAACGCCAACTACGGCTACAGCGGAATTTTAGTTGCCTTCATCGCCCGACATAACCCCCTAGCTGCCACATTAGTTGCGATTTTGATGGGTGGTATCCTCACCAGTGGGGGAATCTTGCAGCGATCGCATCAACTCCCAGATGCCACCGTCCTAGTATTCCAAGGACTAGTTTTCTTAGTCGTCATGTATAGCGAATCACTCTACGGACGCTTCGCAATCTTCAAAGAACCAGCCATAACCGTCAGCAGCCAGCCATCAGCCGTAACAGTCTAAAGACGTTGTTAGTTTTTTGTTTTTAGCACGACGAAATTGCATTCTTTCCAACAATCAATAACCAACAACTAACAACCAACAAAGGAGGAATCAAGTGGCAACAGAAGCACTAGGCTGGTGGGGTGTACCCCTAGCGATCGCAGCCGGAACGATGCGGGGCGGCACCCCCTTTCTTTTCGTCTCCCTAGGAGAATGCCTAACTGAGAAAAGCGGCAAAATTAACCTTGGATTAGAAGGAACACTGCTAACTGGGGCAATGAGTGCCTATGCCATTTCTTACCTAACAGGTTCCCCTTGGCTAGGAGTCATCGTTGCTGGACTATCAGGTATGGTTTTAGGCTTCATCCATGCATGGCTTACTCAACAACCCAAAGTTAACGATGTCGCTGTCGGCATCGCCATGATTATCTTTGGTAGTGGGATTGCCTTCTTCTTCGGGAAACCCTTTATCCAACCCAAAGCCCCACAACTTCCTACGATTGATTTGGGGGGATGGAGTAGTATGCCAGCTTTGGAATCGGCTTTAAAAATTAGCCCACTTTTCTTACTCGGTGTTGCGATCGCACCTTTGCTGGCGTGGTTTTTCAAATCAACTCGCTGGGGCTTATTTATCCGTGCTGTTGGGGATAGTCCTGAGGCAGCTATGGCAATGGGAGTCTCGATCAAACGAGTACGGATGCTCTGCATTATCGCCGGAAGCTGTTTAGCCGGAATTGGTGGGGCTTCACTTTCCCTCTACTATCCCGGTATCTGGAGCGAACGCATCTCCAGTGGACAAGGACTAATGGCAGTAGCGTTAGTCATCTTTGCCCATTGGAATCCCATGCAATGCCTCTATGCCTCATTACTATTTGGTGGCGCTCAAGCACTTGGTCCCGCTCTCCAATCTGTCGGCGTAGACTCTTACTACTACTTATTTAATGCTGCACCCTACATCCTGACACTAGCGATCATGATTATCACCTGCTCCCCAAAGCGAACCCTTTCCGGTGTCCCAGGTGCTTTGGGAACTACTCAGTAGTCAGTAGTCTGTTGTTCTTGATTGTTCTTTGTTAATCACCAGACTTCTTTCAAAAATTAATTGTTCATCATTAGTAGTCAACGGTGGACAGTCAACAAACAACAAAACAATGACAGATACATTAAAGCTTGCAGTCAACGGGACATTAATGCACGGCTTGGAACTCAACGGTAACCTTCTAGCCGTAGGCGCGATTTTTGGGCGTGAGGCAACCACAGAACCCGCTTATCGACTTTGGTCAATTGATGACCGCTACCCAGCAATGATAAGGGTTTCAAGTGGAGGAGTTGCGATCGCTGTTGAAATCTGGCTAGTTCCAGCAGCCGGACTTGCCGCAATCTTGATGCAAGAACCACCAGGACTGAGTATTGGCAAGGTTCGCCTCGCTGATGGCGAAATCGTATTGGGAGTTTTAGGAGAACCAATCGCTTGTGAAAACAAGCAAGAGATTACCCAATGGGGTGGCTGGCGTGCCTACATTGAATCACTGGAAGCAAAACAATCATCACCCTTGGCTCAGACATAGAAGAGGTAAAACATGAGTGGACTAGGCGGTTTAAATAAATCACCCGATGGTGTCGTCATCGGTTTAGTGCAATTGCAACTGCCGAATGTAGTTACTCCCGACGACTTAGCCGCACAATGCGATCGCATTTGCACCATGGTTGCCAAAGCAAGACGCAATCTCCCAACAATGGATTTAGTCGTCTTCCCAGAATATGCCCTGCATGGTCTGTCGATGGACACCAATCCAGAAATCATGTGTCGCCTAGATGGAGTAGAAGTCCAGGCATTCCAAAAAGCTTGCCGAGATAACCAAATCTGGGGCTGCTTCTCAATCATGGAGTTCAATCCTCATGGCAACCCCTACAACAGCGGCATCATCATTGATGACAAAGGCGAACTAAAACTCTACTACCGCAAACTCCATCCTTGGGTACCCGTAGAACCCTGGGAACCCGGTAATCTCGGCATCCCTGTCTGCGAAGGACCGAACGGCAGCACCCTAGCCCTAATCATCTGCCACGACGGAATGTTCCCAGAAATGGCACGAGAATGTGCCTACAAAGGCGCAGACATCATGCTCCGCACAGCAGGCTACACCGCACCCATCCGTCATAGCTGGAAAATCACTAACCAAACCAACGCCTTCTGCAACTTAATGTACACCGCTTCCGTATGTATGTGCGGCACTGACGGCACCTTCGACTCAATGGGTGAAGGTATGATTGTCAACTTTGACGGCACCCCAATTGTCACAGGTAGCAGTCGCCCCAATGAAATCGTCACAGCAGAAATCCGACCCAAACTAGTCCAAGAAGCACGGCATCTCTGGAGCGTAGAAAACAACATCTACCAATTTGGTCATCGAGGATACGTCGCCGTCAAAGGTGGTGCCCAAGACTGCCCCTATACATATATGAAAGATTTAGTCAATGGCTGCTACCGACTACCGTGGGAAGACCAAGTAGTCCACACCGACGGCACCTCCTGCGGCTTCCCAGCACCCACAAGAGAATACCAAGGAGAAGAACTCCCGACGAGCGATCGCGTATCAAATGCGATCCGCTGATATCTAATCTGAAAATAGGTGGTAGGTGTTAGCTGTTAGGGGAGAGGGATTTTCATCGCAATGTTTATGTACTCCTGTTCCCCAACCTCACCCACATTCCCAAACCCTTGCAATAACCCAAAAAATCTTCTATTCACCCGCAAAAAAACCTTGTGCAGTGGGTCTGGGGGAGGCACTCCGTCCCCCAGTGGGGGGGTTTGGGGGGGGAACCTCCCCCCAATCCGGGTTTTTTCCAGCAACCACAAATACCAACAAACCATTAGAAAGCAAGTTAGTTAAACCTTACCTAAAACTTATTCACTACCTACAGAGGTCAACTATGGGACGTTTCATTGAAGCCGAACCTTATCCTTACCCCTACAACGGAGACTTACGTCCAGAAAACACAGCTCTACTAATCATCGACATGCAAGTCGATTTCTGCGGACACGGTGGCTATGTTGACAAAATGGGTTACGACCTCTCCCTAACTCGCGCCCCCATCGAACCAATCCAGCGAGTACTAGAAATAGCAAGAGCAAAAGGCTTCCCCATAATCCACACCCGCGAAGGACACCGCCCCGATCTCTCCGACTTACCAGAAAACAAACAATGGCGATCGCGTCAAATCGGAGCAGGCATTGGCGACCCCGGCCCCTGCGGCAAAATCCTAGTACGCGGTGAAATGGGCTGGGAAATCATCCCCGAACTCGCCCCCCTCCCCGGAGAAATCATCATCGACAAACCTGGAAAAGGCTCATTCTACGCCACAGACTTAGACCTAATCCTAAAGAGGAAAAGCATCCAAAACATCATCCTGACTGGTGTTACAACCGATGTCTGCGTCCACACCACCATGCGCGATGCCAACGATAGAGGTTACGAATGCCTACTGCTATCCGACTGCACCGCCGCAACCGACTACGGCAACTACCTCGCCGCCCTCAAAATGATCAAAATGCAAGGAGGTGTTTTTGGAGCCGTTGCCGACTCAAACGCTTTTATTGAAGCAGTTCATAGCTCTGGGCCATCAGCGGTCAGCACTCAGCTAGCTTCGAGTCGCCCATGAGCAGAAGTCAGACGTTCTCCACCTTACAACAATAGTTTTGAACTGTTAGTTATTAGTGACCAAAAAGCAGAACCAACAAACAACAAACTACTGACAACCAGATGAACACCATAACAGCCAGCACTCCTATACAGATAGATAAGCCATTAGAACTAGAAGTGGTGAACATGACCAAGCAATTTGGTACCTTCACCGCCTTAGATAATGTGTCAATGACACTGAAGCCAGGAACCTTTCACGCCTTACTTGGAGAAAATGGAGCTGGTAAAAGTACCTTAGTGAAGTGCATCATGGGTTTCTACACCCCTACCTCAGGTCAGGTGCTGATTGATCAACAAGTACGCAACATCAATAGTCCTCGTGATGCTCACCAATATGGCATCGGCATGGTTTACCAGCACTTTACCTCAGTTCCAGCGATGACCGTCGCGGAAAACCTTGTGTTGTCTCGCTTCGATAGCCCCAATCTAATTAACTGGAAACAGGAATACGAGCAGTTAAATGCCTTTATGCAAACGGCTCCTTTTCAAGTTCCTCTAGATGTTCCAATTGCTCAATTAGCCGCAGGGCAAAAGCAAAAGCTAGAAATTCTTAAACAAATTTATCTCAAAGTCCGCATTTTAATTTTGGATGAACCAACTTCTGTCCTTACCCCACAAGAAGCAGATGAAGTCTTAGGCTTACTTCGTCAAGAGGTAACGGCGGGACGGTTGAGTGTATTAATCATCAGCCACAAATTCCGAGAAGTGATGGCATTCTGTGATGAAATTACGGTGCTACGAAAGGGCAAATTTGCAGGTCGTGGTTTGGTAAAAGATCTCACCGTATCAGATATGTCTGAGATGATGATGGGAGAGAAACGGGAGCCAAAACAGGTTGAAAAAACTAAACTCAAAGCCACAAGTCCTGTCCTAGAAATTCAAAGCATCCATGCCAACAAAGACAATGGTTTAGAGGCTGTTTCCGGCGTAAACTTGACCGTCCACAGTGGCGAAATTGTTGGTATTGCGGGGATTTCTGGTAATGGTCAGCGGGAACTGGTGGAAGTACTAGCAGGGCAACGTCCGGCAACAGTAGGACAGATGTTGGTTAATGGTGAAGTTTATACCGCAACGCGATCGCAAATGTATCGGCATCGCATTTTCGCCCTACCGGAAGAACCCCTACGCAATGCCTGTGTAGCGCACATGAGTGTTGCTGAAAACATGGCACTGCGGACATTTGACCGTCCCCCCCAAGCCAAAGGATTGCTACTGATGTTCCAGGCAATGCGACAGATGGCTCAAGGTTTGATTGCTCGATTTTCAGTGAAAACACCTTCAACAGAAACACCAATTGGTAACCTTTCAGGAGGCAATGTGCAACGTGCTGTCCTAGCACGGGAACTCTCTGCCGAGTACATTCAGCTATTGATTGCAGCTAACCCTTGCTTTGGTCTAGATTTTGCGGCGGTAGAGTTCATTCACACTCAGATTGTTGAAGCACGAAACCGAGGCGTTGCCGTATTACTTGTAAGCGAAGATTTGGATGAATTGCTGAAACTCGCTGATCGAATTTTAGTAATTAGCGATGGCAAGTTTGTTTATGAAAGTGCGACAAGTAATGCTGATTTTGCCACGATTGGACGCAGTATGGCAGGACACTAATGCAACAAGTTTTAATTCTCAAAGACTTACTCAATATCGCAGTACGGCAAGATGAATTATCCTGGGAACCTTTCCGTACTGGGGTTGATATCTACCGACTCTATAAAGATGGAGAAAAAGGTGCAGCCGCTGCATTATTACGCTATCAACCCGGAGCAAGTGTCCCCCAACATGACCATATAGGTTTTGAACACATCTTCATTTTGTCTGGTTCACAAACTGATCAAAATGGTGAACACCAAGTAGGAACCCTTGTAATTAACCCACCAAGTAGTAACCACAAGGTTATTAGCCAAGACGGTTGTATTGTCCTGGCAATTTGGGAAAAACCGATTTCCATCACCAGTTGTGAAACCACTAACAACCAACAACTAAAATGACGATCCCCCCTAGTCCCCTTTTTTAAGGGGGGAACCGAGCTGTTCAAAGTCCCCCTTAAAAAGGGGAATTTAGGGGGATCGAACACTCTTTGATACTTTTTAGATATCCTTTAACCACAACAATGGTTTCAATCTCTGCTCAACCCTATAGTTATGAACTCCCTCTTAATGGGGCTTTAGCGTTAATCATCATTGATATGCAGCGAGATTTTCTCGAAGCAGGAGGCTTTGGCGATGCTTTGGGCAATGATGTAACGCGACTCCAGGCAATTGTTCCAACTCTCAAGCAGTTGTTAGAAGCCTTTCGGGCTAAACAACTCCCAATCTTTCACACGATTGAATGCCATCAACCTGATTTATCCGATTGTCCACCGTCAAAGCGGAATCGAGGGCAAAGCGCCCTAAAAATTGGGGATACAGGGCCAATGGGAAGGATTTTAGTTTTTGGTGAACCAGGGAATGGAATCATTCCAGAATTAGAACCCCTACCTGGTGAAACAGTAATTACTAAACCAGGGAAAGGTGCCTTTTACCAGACAAATTTAGAAGCCTTGCTACACAAACAGGGAATCACTCACCTGTTGATAACGGGAGTAACAACAGAAGTTTGTGTTCAGACTACTATGCGGGAGGCAAATGATCGCGGTTTTGAGTGCCTTATGGTTGAAGATGCAACTGAAAGCTATTTTCCAGAATTTAAACAATCGACACTGGCAATGATGACTGCTCAAGGCGGGATTATCGGTTGGACGGCACCTGCGGCAAATGTTCTACAAGCACTAGAAGTCTTAAGAGTTGTTGGTTGTTAGTTTACCTGAGTCAGGAGAAATGGTTGAACTAAAGCCACCCTACGCATGAGGGTGGCGAAGCGCAAATTGCAAAAATCGTATTTACTTTGAACGACTTGAATTCCTACTGGTTTCGCTTGCACGGGCAGAGTTGGGGCTAAGTTCTAAAAGTGAGCTAGTGGATCAGATTGGGCGTAGGGTTCTTATTGTTTCTCCTAATCCAGCAGCTAAGGACAATATAGAGGAGCCAGCACAGAGAGTAGATTAGCGATCGCCCGAACAGCAGTTAGACTTCTCAAATCGAGAGGTGGCAAGTGTTGTTGGAATTGGGAGGGAATGAGCGATCTCGCCCTCATTTCTGTGGCGATCGCCATTTCGATCGTAGCTTCAAGGGAGCATTCCAGTTCAGTAGACTTCTCCAAAAGGGCAGCTTTTATGTAATCAGGCAAATAATTAAGAAGCTGAGCGATCGCTTCTGGGGAAAGATGTTGAGTGCTGAGGGTATGAGTCATGATTCTCTAGAAATCTTTGCTGCTCGATTTTACATTGAGCGATCGTACTCCCATCCATATCCGCGATTGCCCTTCGACTCAGAGGATAGACGATCGCATTCAACAGCCATTGTGCACAGGATTTGCGACAAAAACGAGACGACAGCCAGTTGAATTCTATGTACTATATTTAGCCTTGATAAAAGTCTTTAACCCGTTAGGGGACAAACCTCAGTCGGGACTAGACTTTTGATTGTCATTCCTCTAAACTACGTTAAATCGGTAGGGATAGGTGATTAACTGAGGAAAATGCTAAAAGCGTGAGCAATCAACCGAGCGGTACTGGGTAAGTTACTCCCACTCGATTACAACAGGCGGCGCAAGAAGGATTTAAGTCTTTGGCATTTAAACCCATCACTCAGTTTTTTTTAGGAGGAAAAGCATGAGAAAGAAATCCATCAAAGGAAAATTTATTAGGACAAAGGCAAAGTTTTTGGTACTTCTTGCCTCATTGTTAGCGATCGCAATACCACTGCTACCGTTTTCACCAACAGCCGCTCAGACTTCACCTAAAATTCAATTTGTCTCGCCAGACTGGGTTACCGCTAATGCCAATGACCCCAATCTTCGTATCCTTGATGTCCGAATTAATCCATTTGACTACTTCATTGGACACATTCCCAACGCAGTTCACCTTGCTGAAAATACCCTGCGGGGACCGAATGGTGTTCTTCCCGTGCAGTATTGGCAACCAGAGAAAATAGTGCAGACATTATCCCAAGCTGGAGTGACAGACAATAGTCGCGTATTAATCTACTCCGATGGGCGAGATGTCTTAGGCGCAACAATGGTCGCCTACGCTCTAGAACGATTGGGACATACAAAGGAGGTAGCAGTACTCGATGGTGGCTTTGCAGGGTATGAAGCCAGTCAACCTGTAACCAAAGAATTTCCTAACTACAAGCAAGGGAAACTAACGCTACGAGATAACAGTTCGATTCGGGTAACTCTAAATGAAGTGAAAAGCTTGATTGGCAAACCTGGAGTCACCTTCATCGACCCCAGACCGCCAAAGGTATTCCAGGGTGAGGAAAACATTTGGGTCCGCAACGGGCATATTCCAGGCGCAAAAAATCTTCCTTGGCCTACCTTTACCGTCGGAAACGCAGCTACCGATGAAGGTAATTTTCACCAGTTGAAACCCTTAAGCGAAATTCAGAAGCTGTTAACTGACCGAAGGATTAGTCCAGACCAAGACATCATTGTGACGTGCAGCACGGGACGCGAAGCAACGCTACAATATGTCGTCCTTAAACACTTGCTAGGTTATCCCAAAGTGAGAATCTACGAAGGCTCGTGGACTGAGTATAGTTCTCAGCCGGACTTACCAGTAGCGACTGGTCCAGAAAAGGCTGCATAGTAACAAAATGCTATTTACGAGCAGTTTGTCAGTCAGATAAGTTGTTGTGCATTTAAATTGCAGTTTGGAATCGCTAAAAGGCTTAGCTCTATCGGTTCGCACGATTTTGGCTTTAGACTTGCTCAATACCCTCCTCCGCTATATCAAAAGTAGCTGGTGGAGGATTTGTTTCCTTCATCAGTTAACCTCTAATTGCCTGAAGTATTTGGAACCCATGGAGGTTTTTAACCATGAAACTCAGTATTTTATCAATCGTGGGACTACTAACCGCGTTCAGTTTAGTTACCTCCGTTATCGCTGAAAGTGCGAATCCGGAGAGTATTGTTAGTTGCGGTCCGACTCCGAGTCCCGATCGCAAACCGCCAAATCCAGACCAACCCACTACCTAAGCCAATGGCTATTCAATGTGCCTGGTGAGAGGCAGGAAACGCAGGATGAGAGGATTATGCCATGGCTAGACCCTCCTCTCACAAACCATCTAAGTAAAAGGCGATCGCTTCTTTTTAAGCAATTGCTCTTGAAAATCTCGTGTACATTAAAGAGCTATTTGTCGCGTTTAAATACTTGTTGTCCCGGTCAAACCCTCGTACAGCAAAGGCTTTAGCCTTGACACTAGCTGCTTAAATTAGACAAAAATCTCTCCTTTGTAGTACAAATATACTACAAAAACACTACAAATTTTATTTACTCAGTCTTACATGCGGATGAAAGGACTTGAACCTTCACACCTTGCGGTACTAGAACCTAAATCTAGCGCGTCTGCCAATTCCGCCACATCCGCGAACATCGCCTTGGCTATCATAGCAAAAACTTGAGCATTATATGAACTTAAGTCAAAAGACGACAACGCCCTGCTTAAACGCTGCCGTCCTGGTTAATGAAGCTTAAGTTCTCACAATCAAAGACCTGCTTAGGTTTGAGGAGGCAGAATCACTTTGTCAACAGCGTGGATAACACCATTGCTTGCCTCAATATCTGGCTGAGTCACTGTTGCATCATTCACTTTAACGGCACTACTGGCGCTATCCACCTGAATGTTGACGGGTGTTCCCTCAACAGTGACTACTTCTCCAGGCTTGATTTGGCTAGAAGTCACTTCACCCGGTACCACATGGTAAGTCAGAAGCTGCACCAACTGATCTTTGTTTTCCGGCTTCAACAAGTTGTCTACTACCCCATCTGGCAAAGCTTCAAACGCAGCATCAGTTGGAGCAAAGACTGTATAAGGTCCTTGTGCTGATAGCGTTTCAGTTAAATCGGCGGCTTCAACGGCTTTAGTGAACGTTTTAAAGGAATCATTGGTAGATGCTAACTCTACAATTGTTCCGCTCGCTGCGGCATCAGGAGAGGCTGTAACGGCTGGACTATTTGCCGGAGGTGCCTCAGGAGCTTCAGCAACAGGTGATTGGCTGACATTAGCCTCTGGTGTATTTTGGCTACAAGCAGATAACGCAGCGACACTGCTCAAACTCACGAGTCCAACGAGAACGATCTTGGAGATACCGTTGATACGTTTCATATGGGATTCTGGGGTGCAGATAATGTTAAGAACTTTTAACAACCCTAACTACTTCTTAACATTAATGCCCTCAGCCTTCCGGAGGGCGATCGCTTCTACCCCCAGACAGACACAGAACGATCGCTTTCTCATTAAGCGATCGCCCAAAATCTATTTCTTCATAATGCTCAACAGCTAAAAGCTTCCTGCTTCACCCCATCAGCAGGGACTCACCACCATCAATCCACATTTCTGTTCCCGTGATGTGGCTAGAAGCATCCGAGGCTAAAAATAACACTAGCTGTGCTACTTGTTCAGATGAACCCGGTTTGCCGTCCGTTAACGGAATTTTTCCTTCAGGAAATTCCACAGGTTCGCGAATCTCGTCTAAATCTCGTTGCTCAGTACTTTCTTCAATATTCGTTGTAATTGCTCCTGGGCAAACAACGTTAACACGGACGCGGTGTTCTGCAAGTTCCAGAGCAACCATTTTAGTAAAGGCTACCTGAGCCGCTTTGGTACAGGAATAAGCCGTAGCCCCCGTATTGCTGAAGATGCGAGTCCCGTTGACGGACGATGTCACAATAACTGAGCCACCCTGTTTTTTTAGATACGGCACGGCATACTTGACAGTCAAAAATGTTCCTTTGAGATTGACGTTGATTGTCTTGTCCCACTCATCAGGTTCCAGTTCCTCCAAAGGTGCCCAAACGCCATTAATCCCAGCGTTGGCAAAGACAATATCAAGACGCCCCCATTGATTCACAATCTTTTGAACCGCTTGTTGCATCTCATCAGGTTGTGAGATATCAGCCCCTACGGGAATGGCTTCCCCACCAGCATCTTTTATCTGAGTAACGGTTTCTTGGAGTTCATCCTCCGTTCTACCCAGCGCCGCAATTTTTGCACCTTCTTTCGCCAGCAGCAGTGCGGCTGCCTTGCCAATGCCGGAACCGGCACCCGTGATTAACGCGACTCTTTCTGCCAGTTGCATCGGCTTTTTCTCCTTCGATTCTCTAACCTGATGGTTAAACATCGGGAAAGGCTGAACATCCCTCTTGTGATGGAAGTCTGGAGGTGTCGCGTTTAGAGTGTGTATACTCAACTACCGGCTGTAGCAAGAGCCTTATCGTGCTAGTTCCTCACTCGATGTAAACGGTGTCAAACGGGGGTAGAATCTCAAGTCTTGCAATAAAATCAAAAAGTTTGAAAGAGTCCAGCCATGTCATTCCATGAACAGAACATCGAAGCCTTTATTCAGTTGTTGAAAAATCAGCGATCGCTTTTTTCGGCTCAACATCGGGCAAGCTTAGATAAACTTGCCGCTACTCTTCCCGATGATGAAGAAAAGATATCAGAAGCGATCGCTTCTTGGTACGAGCAACACCCAAAAATTCTTGACGCTCAGCTAGATATCCTCAATACCCTGCTTACTAACGAAATCAACGTCAGTAAAGCGATTGCTAGAACCGACTCCAGCGCTAGCAGCGAAGAGGAAAATTACCGAAAAAAGCTGATTGACGCGATTAAAACAAGTGCCAGATAAAACAAAATAAGTCTGCCTAGGCAGACTTACTTCCATCCAACAGCGACTCAACTAACTAAAGTATTCGCTATACCTCGACTTTTACCCCTTTCCAGAAAGCGATATAGCCTTCAATGTTCTTCGCCTTGTCTTTTGCCGTTGGGTAATACCAGGCAGCATCCTTGTTCTGTTGCCCATCCACTTCGATGGTGTAATAACTGGCTTGTCCTTTCCAAGGACAGCTAGTGTGGGTACTGCTTTCTTGAAAATACTGCTTATTGATCGAGTCGGGCGGGAAATATTGGTTCCCTTCCACAACTTCGCACTTGTCGCTCTCGGCGAGAACTGCACCATTCCAGATTGCTTTTGGCATTGTTACTTTACTTAATAAACGTTCCAAATACTATTATGAGGCGAAGCGAGGGTAGCTAGTACAAGAAGGCAGTCCCGATGAAAAAATTTCACAGCCATGAATGAAAATCTTTATTTTCAAGTCAGAGGGCAGAAGGCAGAAAAAACAAAGGCTTATACTTTCTACTTTTGGCTCTGTTGTAACGGGTTACTTATTTCTGCAGCGCTGCACCAGTGCCACTGGGCAAAAATGACTCACCAGTTAATCTTTAAGTACGAGTAAAACTTAGTCGTGAGCTTATGGATATTTTAATTGTTGAGGATGAACCAGAAATCGCCAAGCTCATCCAGCTAGCTTTAGAACGAGAAGGGTTTTCCTGCCACTGGTGTCGTGATGGACTAGAAGCTTTGCAGGCGTTTGGGAAGCAGCAACCCGATGTCATTATTTTGGATTTAATGCTTCCTGGGTTGGATGGTTTGGAGCTATGTGCGAGAATTCGTCAAAAACCAGGTGCAAAAGACCCTTATATTTTGATGCTGACCGCTAGAGGGGAGGAAATTGACCGTGTAATCGGTTTATCGACTGGCGCGGATGATTACATGGTCAAACCGTTTAGCCCAACAGAACTGGTTGCGAGAGTTCGGGCACTACTACGGCGTAGTCTACGACATGGCGGACAGCATCTGGTTTACCAGACTCAACATTTTGCTGTTGATGTAGATCAACGCATTGCGACACGCCAACTCGATGCTGGCAAGTCAGAAGCTTTAGACTTAACAACGCTAGAATTTAACCTTCTAGCAACGTTTATCAGTCAGCCAGGTCGTGTCTGGAACCGGACTCAGCTCATCGATAAACTTTGGGGTGATGACTTTTTTGGGGATGAACGGGTGGTAGATACGCATGTGGCGCGGTTACGGAAAAAAATAGAGCCTGACCCAGCTAATCCAACATTTGTAAAGACAGTTATCGGTGTCGGCTATAAGTTTGAAGATGTAGCTGTTGCTTAAAGCGATGAGTAAGACTGGTTTACGTAAAACGAAGTCTTTGCCCCTGGTATCACGCCTCTTCCTCTCTCATCTCCTAGTCATGATGGTGGCGGTGAGTTCTCTTGTGATCATTGGTAAGTTGTCTTCCCCTCGTTTCTTTGTTTTGCATCTGCAACAACTCGAAGGTAGAGGGGTTACTTTACGCTATGCCCGTACCAATTTAATCAAAGGGTTTGAAACCGCTTGGAATCGCAGCACGTTCTGGGCAGTGATTGCGGGTGGCACAGCGGCGGGTGGACTTAGTTATTGGGTTTCTAAACGGATTGTGCAACCTTTGACTCAGATTGAGCAAATTACTCAAAGGTTTGCCGCAGGGCATTTGGATGAACGACTGCCGCCGAGTGAGATTCCCGAAATCAATCAACTGACGACCAGTTTTAACCGTATGGCAGTCAGTTTAGAAGATGTGGAACATAGACGTAGAGAACTAGTAAGTGACCTCACTCATGAATTGCGAACTCCGTTAACTGTTCTTCGTGGTTATCTAGAAGAACTTGCAGATGCCCGGATTGAGCCAACTCCAGAGGTTTATCAGCAACTAGCAAAAGAGACCAGACGCTTAGAACGCTTAATCAATGATTTGCAGGAACTTTCCAAGGCAGAAGCTGGCTATCTGCCGATTCATTTGCAAGTGGTTAACTTGCGTCCGTTGTTAGAGTCGCTAGTACAAAAATTTTCTGACCAGTTGCTGGAAGATGGGCCAGTATTACGATTGGAATGTCCTGACCAACTACCGAGTGTACTCGCTGACCCTGATCGTGTAGAACAGGTTCTGGTTAATCTTATTGGTAATGCCCTAACTTACACTAAAGCTGGTTCGATTACTGTTCAGGCTTGGACAGACGCTGAAGGAGCAACTAGCCGTTTACCTCGACTGTGGATTGCGGTGACGGACACGGGAATTGGGATCGCCGCCCAAGATTTGCCCCATGTTTTTGAGCGTTTCTGGCGTGCTGAAAAGTCTCGAAATCAGCACACTGGAGGCACTGGTATTGGTCTTGCAATTTCTCAACGCTTGGTTGAACTGCAAGGTGGGCAGCTTGAAGTCGAAAGTCAACTCGGTATAGGCAGTACATTTCGGTTTTACTTGCCTTTGGCATAAGTTGACTGGATTGGGATAACGACAAGTGAATACCATAAACATTTGCTGTACCAAATATTTGCTTATTTTCTCTCCCTATTCTTGCCAAGCCGCATCGCTGTAAAATGAGGCAGCAAGCTGTTGTTTCTGATTTTCTGATAACCAAGATGACTCTATTCCATGAATAATCAGCATCCGGATATCATGGCGAGAAAAGCCTAGTTTTTCTTCTAGTAGTTGATACTCTTGGGCTAAGGAGTTATTAAACATTTTGGGGTCATCGGTATTGATAGTTACGACGATACCCCGCTCAAAATAGCGTTTTACTGGGTGCGCTTCCAGAGATGAGACTACCCCTGTTCTCAGATTAGAAAGGGGACACATCTCTAGGGGAATTTGGTGTTCAGCTAAGTAGTCAAGCAGAGACTCATCTTCCTCAGCGCGAGTTCCATGTCCGATGCGATCGCATTGTAAACTGCGGATAGCTCCCCAAATACTCTCAGCTCCTGCTACTTCTCCTGCATGGGCACTGGTATGAAAGCCAAGCTGACGTGCTTTATCATACACTTGGGCAAATGGTTCTGGTGGATACTCATGTTCTGAACCGCCAATACCAATCCCAATAACACCCAAACTCTTGACCTCACTGACCTCTGCCAGTGTCACAGCTGCTCTCTCTGGTCCAAAATCTCGAATCAAATCGGCTACTAATGCCACTTCAATGCCTGGAACTTGAGCAAGTCCTTTCCCGATGGCTTCAGTTAACTCCTGGGTTTTTAAGCCATGCCGAGCAAAATCACCTGGGGAATAAAAGGCTTCTACATAGCGAATATTTTGCTGCTCTAGGTCTTGTGCAATGGCTTTTGCAATAAAGGTGAAGTCTTCGTACTCTCGGAGAAACTGGTTTTTCCAAAGCCAAGTGTCAATAAAGTGAGGAAAATCGCGGTATTTAAACCGTTGTTGGAGTGCTTCAAGGGTTGAAACTGATGGGTCACCTCCATATTTTTGTACAAGTTCCCACAAGGCTTCATGGGGAATTGCTCCCTCTAAGTGTAGGTGCAATTCAACTTTCGGGACTTGCTCAAACCAGGTTTTTCCTGAACATAAAGCCATATTAGTAGCTTGATTCATCTTAAAAGTGTAAGCATTTCTACTGACTTGGAGTAACAATAAAGTTTTACTCTGTAGTCGCGTCAAGATAAGCACTAAGAAGAAAAGCTATCATAAGCCAGAGCGTTGCCGTTTTAGCAAGTCAATAATATCTTTTCAATAATTTAACGAGAGCCTGTGGGAAATCCCCCAGTCGTTTCACGTCAGGGGGATGAAAACAGGGGAAACCGGAGAAACGGAGGTTTCCAAATTCTTCAGTATTGGTTTTATCGCTAATTGCAATAGATGGTAAAATAGAGCCAGGAGGTAAGTTGAGTGTTGCATAGAGCCGTCAAAGTTCGCTTATACCCAACGTCAGAGCAAGAAGTGCTGTTAGCTCAACACTTCGGATGCGCTCGGTGGTGGTGGAACTATGCGCTCAATAAGTCTGTTGAAACTTACCGGGATACTGGGAAGGGACTAGGACGCTCAGCCCTCAACGCACTTCTACCGAAGCTCAAAAAAGATGAGGAAACGGCATGGTTGGTTGAGTGCTACAGCCAAGTTTTACAGGCTGTCACCCTCAACCTGACCAAGGCATACAAGAACTTCTTTGATGGTCGTGCGAGATTTCCACGATTCAAGTCAAAGCACAGCAGACAGTCTATCCAGTATCCTCAGAACGTCAAAGTAGAGAAGGGTGCGGTCTCGCTGCCGGGAAAAGTAGGCATAGTAAAAGCCAAAATTCACAGGTCTATCGAGGGGACAATCAAAACTGTCACGGTAAGTAAAGACCCGTCAGGCAAATACTATGCATCTATCCTGACCGAAGTAGAGGGAGAGCCTCCTACTCCTTCAGTTGAAGGTAGAGTGATTGGAGTTGACCTGGGTTTGACCCATTTTGCGATTACCAGTGACGGCAGCAAAGTGTCTAAGTATGAAAACCCTAGACACCTTGCCAAGCATGAGAAAAACCTCAAACGCAAGCAGAAAAAATTAGCCAGAAAACTTTCAAGGAGTAATTCAAGACACAAATATAGCTCGGTTGTTGCTAAAGTTTACGAGCGGATGAGTAACTCAAGAGCGGATTTTCTACATAAGCTTTCACGGAAGCTCGTCAATGAAAACCAAGTTGTCGCAATAGAGAATCTTCATGTCAAAGGCATGGTTCGTAATCACAATCTAGCTGCATCAATATCTGATGCAGGTTGGGGAACGTTCACTAACTTCTTAGCTTACAAACTGGAGAAGAAAGGTGGAGTGTTGGTTGAGATTGATCGTTGGTTCCCCAGTTCCAAGCTCTGTTCTAATTGTTACTACCAGATTGATGAGTTACCTCTGGATGCGAGGGAGTGGAGTTGCCCTCACTGTGTAACTCGTCATGACCGGGATGGAAATGCCGCAACGAATATCAGAGCCGAAGGGATCAGAATGCTAAAGGTGGATGGAACGTCCATCTCTGCTGATGGAGGGGAAGTAAGACCAAAAGCTGGACGCAAGTCTGTCTTGAGGCATTCCCCGTTGAAGTCAGAAACTGCCAGTGCCTTACGGCTCAGGCAGTAGTTCATAACTCAAGACTGACCATCACGACGCCCCAGTTCATAGACACCACACCCCATACAGGCAAGGATACCCATACTAATTGCCCAGCTACGACCTAGACTCAGTTCAACGCCCCAGTTACACAAGCTACCAATAAGTAAAAAAGGCACAATACTCAACAGTGAGGCGTATAAAGCATTTTGTGCTTCTCTACCCTTACGAGTTTTCTCAAATTCCTCCACTGAGGTATAGAGCAATCGTTCAGCAAAGTTAAACCAACGATTGAGTTGCTCCATCACCCACTGGGTTAAGGACGAGAAGCTTAAATACAGTGCCAGCGACCACAAAGATGCACCTGCGATCGCACTAGCATCTAGATCAAATCGGAACGGGAATAGTTGAGTCAGCATCGGTTGAGGGACAGGCTCAGTTGCGGTAGATAGAAGCCTATTCAGGCATCTTAACAAAACTACAGGATTCTGAATACTTACAAAGTCTCAAACCTGTCTAAGAGTAGAAATTGAACACTTCGCAAACCTTTAATAGGGTGTTGACAGAGCAATACTCTAGAGTATGATCTTGCGAAGAATTAAATTTGTGTGAGCAAAAAATTCACGAAACAAACTCTTACTACTCAAAACACAGTAGAGGGTGTGAACGATTGCTTGGGTGTCAGCTACTGAACCATAGCCACCACCAATCATGAGAGTGAACAAATGCAGCAAGCGTCTAAACCCCAATGGAATCGAAAGCACAAGAGGTTACTTCTAAGCCTTTTATTTTTGCTAGGGCTGACTATGAGCAGTTTTATTACGCTAGGAGAGGTGAGGCATGAATCGGTGAGTGCCTCAGAAGCTAAGTCAGTTCAGGCAGCAAACTCCAATTCCTGGAAAGGAGCTTCCTTTCCTGTAGAAAATTTTCAAGGCTACACCTCTGGTTTCGGCTACCGTCGCTCGGCTACAGGCGGTTCTGGTAGGGAATTTCATCGAGGCTTAGACATGGCAGCGCCCGACGGAAGTTACATCCGCAACTGGTGGACGGGTCAGGTTGTTGAAGTCTCTGATAATACGCTCTGCGGCACTTCAATCAAAATCCAGTCAGGAGAGTGGACACACATCTACTGCCACATGAAAGGACACGTTGAAGGAGGGTCAAGTGGTCGTTACTTAATAGACCGTACTGCTGGTATTCAAATCTGGGAAGGTCAACAAATACCAGTTGGCGCAAGAATTGGTCGAATTGGGATGACAGGTCGAACGACTGGGCCTCATCTACATTGGGGTCTAAAGTACGCTGACCAATATGTAGACCCTGCGACTGTACTTCGGGCAATGTACAGTGACCAAGCGAGTGCTGGGACGGTTTCCAGTAACCTGCAACAGCGAGACTAAACAGAAAGCGGCGGGAAACTCCTGCCTTCTACGAAGGTGAGGAATAGCCGTCCGCCGCTTTGTTGTTTGTTGTTTGTTGTTTGTTAAAGAATACGAATAACCAATAACCAACAACAAATAACGCTTTGATCCACGTCCTTGCTTACAAGGGATGAGTTAACCAGAAACGACTAACTTTTCCCCTTGTAACTGGCTTTGCTCATTCATAATTTCCAGCAACTGGTCACCGTCAATTGTTTCTTCCTCAATCAACAGCTCAACTAATTGGTCAATGACAACGCGATTGTCACGGATGATTTGACGAGCTTTGTCATGGCAATGTTCAACAATTGTGTGGACTTGGGCATCAATCCGGGCAGAAATTTCCTCTGAGTATTCCGCCGATCTCGACATGAAGCCACCACCCAGAAAGACTTCTCCTCCTTGCGTTTCTAAGGACAGAGGGCCTAAGTCACTCATTCCGAATCGTGTCACCATTTGCCTTGCCAAAGACGTAATGGTTTGCAAGTCACCACCAGCACCTGTTGTCACTTCGGCATCGCCAAAAACTTCTTCCTCTGCTGCCCTACCCCCTAAGGCGGCAGTGATACGCGCTAGTAGCTGGGCACGGGAAACTAACCCCTGTTCTTCATTGGGGGTAAACCAGGTAAGACCACGGGCTTGTCCACGAGGAATGAGGGTGACCTTTTGTACAGGGTCATGTTGGGGTAGCAAGGTGCCAATGACAGCATGACCGACTTCGTGGTAGGCAATCAAGCGCTTGCTTTTGCTGTCTACCAAGGGGGTGCCTTCCATCCCGGCGACAACGCGGTCAACAGCGTCGTTAATCTCCAACATGGTGATCGCATCTTTGCGACGTCGGGCGGTAAGGATTGCCGCTTCGTTGAGTAGGTTGGCAAGATCTGCACCTGTAAATCCAGGAGTACGCCGTGCGATCGCTTCTAGAGAAACTTCTGGGGCAATCTTTTTATTACGAGCGTGGACTTCCAGGATTCCCTGCCGGCCATTGAGGTCAGGCGCATCGACCATCACTTGCCGATCAAAGCGTCCTGGACGCAAGAGGGCGGAATCAAGAACATCCGGACGGTTAGTCGCTGCGATGATGATAATCCCAGTATTCCCTTCAAACCCGTCCATCTCTGTGAGCAACTGGTTCAGGGTTTGCTCTCTCTCATCGTTTCCTCCACCGATACCTGCACCACGCTGCCTACCAACAGCATCAATTTCATCAATGAAGATGAGGCAAGGAGCGTTTTCTTTGGCTTTCTTGAACAAGTCACGGACGCGGGAAGCACCAACGCCAACGAACATTTCAACGAATTCACTTCCAGAGATACTGAAGAAAGGCACTCCAGCTTCGCCTGCGATCGCTTTTGCCAGGAGAGTTTTTCCCGTACCTGGTGGCCCAACTAAGAGGACACCTTTAGGAATTTTTGCTCCAACAGCCGTAAAGCGTTCGGGTTGTTTGAGGAAGGTAACCACTTCTTGCAGTTCTTCTTTAGCTTCTTCGATTCCGGCAACATCGTTGAAGATTACGCCAGTTTTCGCTTCCATTTGGAACCGTGCCCTGGATTTACCGAAATTTAAAGCTTGACCTGAGCTATTGCTAGAACGCCGCAGAATCATCATTAATCCTGCAAGTAACAATAAGAGCAAAAATAAATTCGCAACAAGCCCCAAGGCAGCAGAGTTATCTGCCGTAGGCTCTACATCAAATTCAACTTTGTTGTTGCGGAGTCTCTCAATTAGCTCAGAATTTTGCTCAAGCAAAACCACTTCTTGTGGAGCGTCACTCTCTTTCTGCCCCACTAGATTGACTTTAGCAACCCTTGTCGCTGGGTCAATTTCTACTTTAGTAACTTCGCCCGCATCAACCTTTTGCAACAACTGCCCATAGCTGAGAGACTTCTGCTCAGTCTGCTGCGCTTGAACTGGAGTACCTAGCATTACTCCTTGAAAAATCAGCAAACTGGCGGCAAGACGCCAGAAGTTGCGTGGCGCGACTTTTGGCTTCTGTTGCTTCGAGACAAGCGCCTGCGTCTCTCCTTCCTTTCTCAAATCACTGGTTGGTTGGTTTCCCATCCATGCCCTCATCCAGGAACTGTTTTTCATTTTTCATTTCCTTGTGCGTCCTGCCTTGACTCAACTCTTATTTAAAGCGCGTTACGCTCCGATCGCCTGACGTGGAGTTGAACTATCTAGTTTCTAGTGTAACTTTCTCAATTCTTGCCGTAGCTTTCCATCCGGCAATGGATTGATTTGTGATACTAATCCCAAGTTTTAAGGTCAAGGGTAATTTTAATTTTGTTGACTGTTCGTTCACGCTTGCTGACAACACATGGGGTTGTTATGGGTGAGGAAGCAACGTTTGCCAAGTTTTTTCAAAACCTGTTATATTAAGTGTAGTCGTAATGAGTACGTCTTATTTGCATTATTATTCCTCAAGCCTCATCTATGGGGAAAGCAGGAACCAACTGACTAAAGTTAAGCCAAAGTATTTTTGCTGTTTAATGTGGAGACTGTAAGTGAAATGGTGAAGATTGTTGGAATTGGCGGTAGTTTGCGACCTAACTCTTCTAGCTATCAAGCTTTAGATGTAGCGATTGGGCGAGTGCAAGCGTTAGGGGCTGATACCCAAGTGCTTGACCTACGCCAGATGCAGCTTCCATTTTGTAACGGTGAAAAAGACTATCCAGACTACCCAGATGTCATACGGTTACGGGAAGCAGTTCAGGAAGCCGATGGCTTGATTTTGGCAACCCCGGAGTATCATGGCGGAGTTAGTGGTGTGCTGAAAAATGCTTTGGATTTGATGAGCTTTGACCAGCTATCTGGCAAGGTTACAGGGCTAATTAGTGTACTGGGAGGTCAGTCTAACAGCAATGCCCTGAATGACCTACGACTAATCATGCGCTGGGTACATGGCTGGGTGATTCCAGAGCAAGTTGCGATCGCTCAGTCTTGGAAAGCGTTTGATAAAGATGGCAAGCTGTTGGATGAGCAACTCTCGCAGCGGTTCGATCAGTTTGCTGAAAGTTTAGTGGAAAACACCCACAAGCTTCGTGGGGTGTCATAAGACGTAGCTTGTTGAAAGATGTTAGAGATTGAGATTCCCGACTTCTCTAAAAAGTCGGGAATCTCGCTTTCACAAATCATCTAGGACGGCTACGTACTGCCCCTTAATGATGGTGATGGTGGTCGTCGTTGTGGTCGTGGTGATGATGATGGTGGTGAGAAGCCTGTGCTGCTGCTTGTTGAGGGTTCACCGCCAAAGCTTGCTCAGATAACAACGCTTCAATTTGAGGATCTGCCCAATCTGCCGCCATCTTTAAGAAATCAGGATGATCGTTAACGCAGGGCATCTCGACGTAGGTAACATGAGGGCTACGTTTCTTCAGATTGTGGACGATGTGATGGACATCCAGCAGAGTTTCATGATTTTCTGTCGCAAAGCCAATCGGCATCATGACAATTGTGGTTGCGCCCAAGTCAATCAAATTCTTAGCTGCTAACTCGGTGTTAGGCTGAGTCCAGTCAATTAGAGGTGTCTGGTGGTTGAGCCAACCTACTGAAATTAAGGGATACTTGTTAATCAGTTTTTCTCGTACTCGCTCATAAAGCGCCTCACTTTCCATGATGCCAGAGGTAAAGCCTTTGGCTTTGTGGGGACAGCCGTGGTTCATCAGCACAATACCCGTTTGCGAGGGCAAGTGGGCTACCGCTAAATCGGCGGCGATTTTCTCTTCAACCAGTCGAGCTAGTAGGTCAATATAATCCGGTTCGTTGTAGAAAGAAGGGATGTAGCGCTGTCCCTTAACCCAGTGTGCGCTTCCATCAGTTAACTTTACAAGAGCATTGTTCACTTGCTCGACAGCAATGCCACTGGTGAAGATGGAATCAACAACTAAGAGAGGATAAATCAGGAGTTTGTCAAACCCTTGGGCTTTAATTTCCTCTAGGACTTGTTCAGGAAGGAAGGGAGCGCAGAAGTTAAAGGCTTTGAAAACTTTAATGCGATCGCCCCATTTTTCTTGCAGGTTTTTTTCAATACCTGCACGTTGCTCCTCAAAAATTTTATTATGGGGAGAGATAAAGTTGTCGTGCTGGTGTCCCCACTCGTGGAAGTCAAAGATCGCTAGAAGCTTTGCTAGTGGGGGATAAATCCAGGTGGGTACAGGGGCAAATTTTGCGGTAAGTAGATTTAAGGCTTGTTCGTTGTAGTTAGCAAAGTCTTCGTAACTCTCAACTTCACCGTAGCCCATGAGTAAGACAGCAACGCGATCGCTACCACCAGTGGGTAGATCTGTTACCTGATGTAGTTTTTCGGGAGTGGCAACCACTTCACGTTCCTCAATAGATTCAACTTCAATAGCTGAGGCATCTTAGGATTGTTTTCAGATGCACCCCGGCTATCCTTTAGCCTAGCATCCCCTCTAGGGGGATGAAGTAGGGGTTTCACAACTGATTAATTAAGCTTTCACCCATTGAAATGCATATCAGCTTAATTCAAGTTGTTTCGCACTCGCCTCATTGAACAAGCTGCGCGATGGTATCGAAAACTCAAGCTCAAGAACTAGTTGCAAGTCTCGCGACTTTTAGTTAAGTCAAATTGTCAAACTTAACTTTGAAGGGAGGTACAGCAATGGCAATTAAATTTAAACAACTCGTACAGGCACGTCAGGCTCTCAAAACCTCTAATAACCTTGGAGATTTCGCAATTCTTAAAGCTGATGCTTTTGGTGCAAGAGTCAATCCAGAAATAGCGTCTAAACTGCAACCGCTTGTCGGATACCACCCACCAATCGATTTAGAGGAATTAAGCCATTACCCTGAGGGTAGCTTTGGCTGGGAATACGCTCATCACATGAAGGTGAATCATCTAATACCCTTTAATGTGAGTCCTGAACTAGAGGAGATTGCTACACGTAATGTCTTTGCCCTGAGATATGCGGTAACCCATGATATTTTTCATGTTTTGCTGGGATTTGACACGAGCTATGCTGGGGAAATTGGAGTTCTTGCTTTTGCTGCTGAGCAAAACTACAGCTCATCTCTAAAAATTAGCTTAAGCTTAGCGAAGGTACTTTATCCAGTTGTGGCTCCCTCTCAAATCAAGGAGATTTTTGCCAACCTTCATAAAGGGCAAGAACTGGGAAAGAAAGCAGAATTTCTTCTGGGATTTCGCTTTGAGGATTATTGGCAACGACCTCTGAGTGAAGTCAAAGCGATGCTAGGGCTGACGTAAGCTGCCGGAACGACTCTCCCTGCTTCCCCTGCAACCGTTTCCTCCCTCTATAGCCAATTTACTTACCGTCGATACGGTCCAGGATTGAGTAACGGCGCTTCAGTGATTCTAATAATGTAGGGGTGGTAGTTGTTGGTGTCGTAAGAACCCACCCAAACTCGATAAGTGCCAGCTAGCCACTGACCTGCTACACCTGGGTTTTTACCTTGATAATCATCATTACACCAACTACCACCAGGGCCACTAATCAAAAGAGTTGTGTCCTCTGGACTGTTGACTTGCAGGCTTAGATAGTTAAAAAACGTTGTCAAAACCACTGTATGGTCAGGCGCTTGATCCACAAAACCCATGCAGGGGCCAGTGGGTGTCTGGGCACGACCAGCAATATTTCTTGCTGGAACAGCGCCACCGCTGATACCCCTGATTGTTACAGGGTCTGGGGAAAATTTTGGTCCAAGTCTAACGTTCTCGAAGATTTGCTGCGACTGGGCTGGTAGGGCTTGAGCTAAGGCTCCGATGAATAGCCCACCAGCTAGTATTGCAGTCAGATTAGCAAAGTAGGCGGCAAGGTTGATTGAGGTTACCCCACTAGACATACCGACGAAATTTTTCCCTCGCTGCTGTTTCACTGGTTTGTGTATTTTAGTGGCTATGAACGGCGCGTTGATAGTGAATATTAACGGCTCTAATCGTAGCAGTGACGGGATAGTTGTCGATAGTGTTCCGAACAACCTTTTATGCAATCGTGAAGGTGTTCATCGATTATTCATGCCGCCAAAGATAATGCCTTTTGCAGGCGGGTTTTGTCGATCCCTTGCTGGTGGAGAAGCACCCAAGATTCAACGAGATCGGGTCCATTAACATCGCCTGTAAGACCAGCACGAAGCGATCGCATCACTAATCCTTTCTTGACATTTTTATCTTTGGTAACTGTTTTAATAATCTCCTGAGCTTGCTCTGAAGTGAGTTCAGGATAATTATCAAGGGTATCAAGGATGGCTTGAACAACTTCACTAGCCCCCTCTTTTTTCATCTGATCAGCAGCTTCTTCGCTAAACTCAACTGACTCAGTAAACAACATCCTCGACATCTCTACCGCTTCTGGCAAACGAGCTAGACTTGGCCCAATTACCGCTGCTAACTGTTCTAACCATGCGCGATCGCTTACTGGATCAAATTCAAATCCAGCCTTCTGCCAGTAGGGAATCAATAACTCCACTAGCTGAGGGGCTGGCATTGCATGGAGGTATTGACCGTTCAACCAATCTAGCTTTGCCCAGTCAAACTTTGCCCCTGCTTTGTTAACCCGCTCAAAGCTAAACTGATGCGCCGCTTCTTCCAGGGTAAAAATTTCCTGCGTCGAGTCCGGTGGCGACCAACCCAGCAACGTCATGTAATTCACTAACGCTTCCGGTGTGAAGCCCATTTCCTTGAACTCAGAGATCGAAGTTACGCCATCGCGCTTCGAGAGTTTCTGTCCCTGCATATTCAGGATTAAGGGCGTGTGAGAGAACTCTGGTACTGCTGCCCCTAGCGCTTCGTAGAGCAAAATCTGTTTTGCTGTATTCGCAATGTGGTCTTCGCCTCGGATGACATGGGTAATCTGCATATCAATGTCATCCACCACCACTGCCAAGTTATACAGTGGTTGACCGATCGCATCTCCTTGGGATGCCCTAGCAATCACCATATCACCACCTAAATCGCTGGCTTTCCAGGTGAGCTTTCCTCGCACTAGGTCGTTCCAGACAATCTCCCTGTTATCGTCAATGATGAAGCGAATCACAGCTTGTCGCCCTTCGGCTTCAAAAGCTGCACGTTGCTCTGCTGTTAAATTACGATGCCGATTATCATAGCGAGGTGCTTCTTTTCTCGCTTTTTGGGCTGCCCGCATTTCCTCTAGTTCAGCTTCCGTGTCGTAGCTACGATAAGCTAGCCCTTTATCCAGAAGTGTTTGAGTGGCTTGACGATAGAGGTCAAGGCGTTTTGATTGGAAGGTTGGTCCCTCGTCCCAGTTCAATCCCAACCAGGTGAGACCCTCAAGGATATTTTCGGTATATTCGGGACGCGATCGCGTTGTGTCTGTATCTTCAATGCGTAGAATAAACTGACCGCCGTGGTGACGGGCATATAGCCAGTTAAAGACGGCTGTTCTTGCCGTACCGATATGTAAGTTTCCAGTTGGACTGGGGGCAATACGGACTCTAACAGTCACGAGATAAATCTCTTTTGTGTTGGTTACTAGTTATTTAAGCTACCACTTTTGGGGATAGCTGGCTGCCTAGGAGCTACTTTCTACGGGACTGACGGGGCTCGAACCCGCAACTTCCGCCGTGACAGGGCGGTGCTCTAACCAATTGAACTACAGTCCCAATTTTCAAGCCTTTACCAGTATTCCAAGCTTGAGGAGATTTGTCAAGCAGGTTTTCCAATAATTTTTTCGTTGACCTGAGACAAGACAATTACCCCTCACCTTCGTAAGAGATACTTTACCGTTTCGACTAGCTCTTGGGGGTAAAAAGGTTTGGCAATGTAGGCATCGGCACCTTGCTTGATTGCCCAGTAGAGGTCAAATCGTTCGCTCTTATTGGTACATATAACTACAGGTGAGTTCTGTGTTCTCTTATCAGATTTGAGCCGACGGCAGACCTCGTAGCCATTCATTCTCGGTAGGATGATATCTAGAACGACTAAATCTGGACATTTCCCCTGAACTTGTTGGAGAGCTTCGATACCATCACCGGCAAAACTAACATTCAGCCCATTTGCTTTAAGCAGACCTGAAATCATCTCTCGTTGTGTGGGACTATCTTCCACGACCAGAACTGTAGCCATAACTATTTAGCATAAAAGTGTCTTATTGGCTTTAATTACATTTCTTACGGTTGAAATTAGCCTCAATCAGTGGATGGAACTTTAGTTTTGTCTTACTCTTCCTTTGGAGCGAATCAAGCAGAAGAGGGGAATGGCGAGGGGAGACTTTCAAGGGCAAGTTTTTTAAGAAGGCGAAAGAAGAAAAAGCAAGGAGATTTGTATGAAAGAATTTGGACTGACGAAGGATAGCCGCTTAGCTATAGTTAGCTTGCTCTCCGTCTTGGTTATGCTCCTTTGCTGGGTTATTTCGCCAGTATTTCCAACTACAGAGCCGAAGGCAGCAATTTTTGATGAAGTTTGGGAAACCGTGAACGATAACTTTTACGACCCAAACTTTAACGGCGTGAATTGGAAAGCCATGGGCGAGAAGTATAAGCCTCAAGTCATGCAAGCCCAATCCAGCGAAGACGTTGTGGCTGTGATTAATCAAATGCTCTCTGAGTTAAAGACTTCTCACACCTACTTCTACACCCGCAATGAGCCAGCCTACTATCAAGTTTTAGGGATTTTTGCACCTAGGAGTCCTGACTTCCGGCAGCAGCTAAAGAAATTTTTCCCTACAAGCAAGATTGAATATAGTGGCATTGGCATCTTTACTAAAGACATCAACGGCAAAACCTTTGTTAGCGCCGTTCTCGATGGAAGTCCGGCAGATAAAGCAGGGCTGCAAGTGGGAGATCAATTACTCAGCGTTGAAGGACGCCCCTTCCAGCCAATCCAGTCTTTTGCCGAGAAAGCAGGTCAAAGTGTCACACTAAAGATTCAACGCTCAGCCAATCCTAATACCCAGCAAGATATCGCTGTTACGCCGACGATGCTGGATGCAACCACCATGTTTCTGGATGCAATGCAAGCGAGTACTCAGGTGATTGAACGGGAAGGTAAGAAAATTGGCTACGTTCACATCTGGTCTTATGCAGGCGACCAATATCAGCAGCAGCTTGAGGAAGAATTACTTTATGGTCGTCTTAAAGATGTAGATGGGTTTGTTTTGGATTTAAGACATGGTTGGGGTGGTGCGCCTCAAACTGCTCTTAACATCTACACAGCTAAAGATCTTTCAGTGACGAATATTCCGCGCAACGGCACGCGAAATACTTATCATTCTCAGTGGAATAAGCCAGTCGTCATGTTGGTGAATGAAGGTAGTAGGAGTGCCAAGGAGCTTCTAGCGTATGGCTTTCAAGAGTTCGGGATTGGTTCCGTAGTTGGGGAAAAAACTGCTGGTGCTGTGGTGGCGGGTCGTCCTTTTCTGATGCAAGATGGCAGCTTACTATATGTCGCCGTTGCCGATGTATATGTTGGCGGGAACCAACGTTTAGAAGGGAACGGTGTTACACCCGATATCGTTGTTCCATTTTCTCCAGAATATGCTCAGGGAGCAGACCCACAAAAAGAGCGGGCGATAGAAACAGTGCTAGAAGCTGTGAAGCCGTAGAGATTGGTGAGAAGCTAATGTGCTTTTAACTTATCTATCATTTATCTAATTTCAAGGCACATCAGCTTAAGAGAACGTTTCATTCTTCATTGTGGGTGTCGCCCATCGTGTCTTGTAAGAAACTAACCAACCACTTTTTGAGGTGATAAGTAGCGCGGCAGTCGTCTTCGTTGTAGCGTTGGATGAGATCAAGCAAAGAGCGATCGCCTGTTTTTAACCACTTATCGTACAAACAGACACATTGAGAACCTGTCACTCCTGCATCACGCCACTCAAAGCCTAGCCAGCGAGCCAAGTGTTTCAGAGAATAGCTCTCTACAGGCAGTGTTACAGCACTCATCACACGCTGATGCACATCCACAAATCGGGGAAGTAGGGGTCTTATCTCCTGAAAGGGAGTACCGTAGAGCTTAGCTAAACGCTTCACGGTTTCTACCTCATAGTCAGAAAAATGGAAGATTGGAGCATTCGGGTAGAGCCAAACTAAATCTAGAAATTGCTGCCAAATAGTCGCTTCATCGCTTGGGTGTTCTGCTAGTAGGGGATGGAATACCTCGGTTTGGTTACGCCTGTCGATTACTAAGACACCTAGCAAGTAGTCAAGTTGTAAATCTGGCTCAGCTTCAATGTCAAAATAAAGCTCAACGGAGGCTGTCGGTAAGCTGTTGATATTGATGAAAGACTTGGCTGTTAAGCCATTGCTGTTTCCTACGTCTCCTAGGATTGGGTAGTGTCTCTCACGGAGAAGCGCTCGTTTTTGGACTGTAGATTGAGCTTGCAGCACCAAATCAGAGGCAATTTCACTTCCTATGGCGGGTTCTAGGGTGCTAATCGTGGTTTCAGCTAAAGATTCTACTGTCGTGACTCCAAGTGCTTGTAAATCCCGGTAACGGCTGGGTGTTACTCCTGGTAAGAGAGAGATGTGTTTTTGAGATTGAGCGATCGCATAACAACTGCTATACCAGTGGCAAAGACTACACCGTTGACGCGAAATAAACACCTCTGGCGCTTCTTCCTGTAACAGAGTTTCAAGGCATTCGGTGAGAACCTCTTGCATCAATGGTAGCCAGCGTTCTAGTTGGACTGTAAAGGAATCGTGGCGACGCAAAATCAAGTGTGCGGTTCTCGGTATTGCACGCTGGACAGTAGCTAGAAGTTGGGCGCTAAAAGCGGCGACAATTTGATATTCTGGCTTGGGACGCCGCCCTAGCTTAATGCTAGTGGGAACATACATCCAATCCCCAAAAATAGACTCCCCTGGCTGTTTAACTAATAAATCAGGACGACTCAGCAGCGTAATACCATCAGCCGTTTGCATCAGCAGTACAGCTTGAGAAATCCGCTCAACTCCCTGCTGCATCAATTCCAACGTTGCCTTTGCTCCAGCTTCCCAATCTCTGTGAGGATACTTGGGTGAGGTATGAGGTGCGATCGCCAAAACCGCCTGTCGATGAGCAAAGCTATCCTGTCGTAGTTTAAGAATAAAGTCTTGCTCTTTGTCTTGCTGGCTAAAGTCTCCATAAATGTCTAGAAACGCCCGACGCCGACAGCGTTTGTAGTATAGGAGTAAATCGTCTGTTACCAACATAGCTTCAAGCCAGGAGAAGTCAGCTTGCTCAACGGCTGACAGCAACTGGCATTCCCGAAAACGATTTTTGGATGACAAAACTGTTTCATCAAGAACAATCTAGAAAAGAAATAGGTAATGCATATCTTCCTTTGTACCTTGTAGAAACCTAGTCTGCTACGTGCATGGCTTGATATCGCCTAACGTATATCCTTGTGCCAATAGCGCTGTACCATAGGCGGCGGCTGTTTGATTGGGTGAGAGGAGAGGTACCCCAATTTGCCGCTCACGAATTGCCCTCCAACTAGGGTTTTTTGCGCCACCACCAGCCGTGTAGACATGAGTGAGTTGAGTTGCACCTAGCTGTTGCAGTAACCGATATCCCCGTGCTTCGATTCGGGCAATACTCTCAAGTAAGCCATGGAGAAATTCTACTGAGTCAGCAGGGCGTGGTTCTAGATTCGGTGGGAGGTGAGGGTCATTGATCGGAAAGCGATCGCCTTCTTTTAGCAAGGGATAATACTCTAATGGACTCTCTTTCTCAACTGGAATTTTACAACTGAGGCTCTCTAATTCGGCATCACTAAAAAAGTGCCTAAGTACTGCTCCACCTGTATTTGAAGCACCCCCAACTAGCCATAAATCTCCTAAGCGATGGCTATAAATTCCATATCGAGCATCATCTACACGAGTATGGCTCAACAACTTTAGTACTAGGGTAGAACCGAGGGAAGTCACTGCTTCACCCGGAGACATTGCTCCACTCGCAATAAATGCGGCAATACTATCCGTTGTCCCAGCACAGACTATGCAGTCTCTTGGTAAACCTAACTGGTTTGCAATTTCAGGTAATACGTTAGCAATGGGCGTACCAGGAGCAACAATTTCAGGTAAATGTATTGAGATTTGCAGATTTTCTAGCCAATCTGGGTAACAAAAATTCTCGACATCGTAACCTAGCTTCAGAGCATTGTGATAGTCACTGATACCGAGTTGACCATGCAAAAGAAAAGCTAGCCAATCTGCCTGATGTAGAAAATAAGAATTTTGAATTTTGAATTCTGTATTTTGAATTAACCATAGAAGTTTTGCAAGGCTGGAAGTGGCGCTTAAGACTGTATGGTTTGGGGGTGCGATCGCTTTTACCATTTCCATTACTTCTACCCCTCGCCCATCGTTGTACATTAGGAGTTCAGTAATGGGTTGTCCTGTGGCATCACATAGCACCACAGTGGAGGAAGTTCCATCAAAGGCGATCGCTTTTATTTCCTTTCGTATTTGCAGAGGAATTTTCCCAATTAAGGTAAATAAAGCTTGCTTCCATACAACTGCTGTAGAGGTTAAGGCTTCCGTGCTACCTAATACCAATTCAAAAGAATATTCAGCTTCAGCTTGAATGACACCTGCGGCATCAATAACTACAGCGCGTGTGCCAGAGGTACCAAAATCAATGCCAAGGTAGAGGTTCATTGCTAGTTACACTTTCACGAATCCTTAAGCTAACAAGTCATCAACGGTAACACTGAAACCCAGTAATATAATTTGAGTACTAACAACTTCACCAGATGTAAATATAACTCGCTGGTTTTGAGTATTGACAATAATCCAATGATTCTCAGGAAATACTAGCCAGACTTCTTCCCCGCCAGAGTGCAAATATTCTTGAGCTTTAGCAATAACATCTTCAGCAAAATCCGTAGGTGAAACTATTTCAGCACTCAACGGAAAACTCTGTGGTAGCACCTTAGCATCACCATATTGTGTAACTAGTTCTGGGGTGAGATAAGCAACGTCAGGAGAACGTCCCTGCTTATTCGTGCGGCAAGGTGCTTCTGTATATACTTCCCCTCCTTGTCCACTAGAATCCTTATAACTTCTCCAGTAAAAGTATAGATTTCCTTGAATTCGACTATGCTTGAGCGTCATCCGGCTTTTTTCAACGACTTCCTTATCTATCCAATCCATTGAATGTTTATCGATCAGCTTTCCATCCACCCATTCAGTACTAGAGGGGGGATTTTCCATCCAATCTTCTAGAGAAAGGGTTTGTGGGCTTTTGGATATAGGTTTAGACGTTGTCATGGCTCTAAAGTATTCTCATTTAGGTCTTTGGAGGAACAGCCCGCACTGCGTGCCGCTACGCTAACATCTCCCAACCCCTTCTCCCACGGGGAGAGGGATTTAGGGTGAGGGCTGCCCATCGGTGACACACTCCCTACGGATCGACCCAGCGACCATCCGCTTTAATTAAATTAATTAGTTCCTCAACACCTTGGGTTTCTGGAACTTTTTTAATTTCTTCTCTGCCGCGATAAAGCGAGATAAAACCAGGTTGCTTGCCAACATAGCCATAGTCAGCGTCTGCCATCTCACCTGGGCCATTAACAATGCAACCCATAACGGCGATATCTAAACCTGTAAGGTGCTTGGTAGCTTCCCGGACTTCGTGCAGCACATCTTCTAAGTTAAACAAGGTACGACCGCAGGAAGGACAGGCGACATACTCCACCATCGTCTTCCGCAACCCTAGCGCTTGCAAAATGCTATAGCAGACAGGAATCTCTTTTTCCGGTGCTTCAGTCAGGGATACCCGAATCGTGTCACCGATGCCATCCGCTAGCAGTGTGGCAATCCCAGCAGTAGACTTAATCCGTCCATATTCACCATCACCCGCTTCGGTTACACCCAGATGTAAGGGGTAATCCATACCCAGTTCATCCAGCCGTTTTGCCATAAGGCGATACGCCGCAAGCATCACAGGGACTCGCGAGGCTTTCATGGAAATGACCAAGTTACGGAAGTCGAGGGATTCACAAATGCGAATGAATTCCAAGGCTGATTCCACCATGCCTTCTGGAGTGTCACCGTAGCTAAACAGCATCCGTTCTGCTAAAGAACCATGGTTAACACCGATACGCATCGCTTTACCCTGATCGCGTAGGGAAACGACTAGAGGTTCCAAGGTTCCGCGGATTTTTTCGCCAATTTCATCAAACTCAGCTTGGGTATATTCAGTGCGATCGCTTTTTGGCTTCTCAAACACATATAACCCTGGATTAATCCGCACCTTATCAACGTGCTTAGCTACTTCCAGAGCAATCTTCATGCCATTGTGATGCACATCGGCAACCAGTGGCACGGGTTGATAGGTAGCAGCAAGTTTCTGCTTGATTTCTGCTAAAGCTTTCGCGTGTCCAATACTGGGTACAGTGACGCGGACAATTTCACAACCAATCTCATGTAAACGGCGAATCGCAGCAACAGAACCATCTATATCTAATGTGTCTTCATTAATCATCGACTGCACTACCACAGGGTAGCTACCGCCAATGGTGACGCTGCCAACTTGAACAGGACGGGTTTTGCGTCGGCGGATCGTGGTATCTACTCCTGGTTGGGTAGGTGCAGTTTGCGGAGTCGGAAGGGTTTGCATAAACTGTTGGCAGATTACTGTAGCGAGAATATCAGGTATTTTTCTCTATTCTCTCAGAGTGCCATAGCTAGGTCGAGTTTGGGTTAAGGAGGGAGAAAGCTGAATTTTGGCTAGGGTAAATCTTGTGCGATCGCTCTTTAAACTTGTTACAAAAGTACTTACTCTCCCTTGAAAAGATTTTGCGATCGCAAAGTCTTCACACAGATTGGCGCTTCTTTCCCATCCCTTTATGGAAATCACGCGGCACCCTGAGCCAGTCTAGAGAAGCCGTAGTCAAGAGAATAGAACTGCTATGCGGATAACTACTTATATTGCTATTGCCGCTACTTTGATAACTATTGCCATCACCAATGCTCCACTTTCAGTACAAGCAGAACCAATCCCCCAAGCAGAACTAGATTACCTAGAAAGTTTGAATTCCCTAATAGAGGACAGCAATCAGTACCAGCACACCTTGACTGATGCAGAAAAAGTTGTCGATGGAGTTGCAGTTTGTGAAGGCTTAGATGCTGGTTGGAACATAGACGAATTGAATAATCAAATATTAAAAAATCGAGTAGTTGAAGGGAACCCGCATAACCAAGACATGACGGAATATCAAGCCGCCGTATCAGTCTCTAGTCTTTACCATCTTTGTCCTAACCATAAAAAGCAATTACAGTGACAAAGAAGTAGGTTTCAGAGGATTCGATATATAGCAAAAGGCAGAGGGCTTTTATAGCAATTCTCATTTCAGTGAAGTACATCTAATTTTCTTGTCTATTCCCAATTCCCAATTCCCGAAGTCTGTACCTCATCCACATGAGACTCGCTATCTGTTTATTACTAGTACATTGATGGATGGTTAGTTTTTAGCAGTTAATGTATTGCTCCAATTCCCAAGAGGTAACTTGAGCGTTATGAGCATTCCACTCTTGATACTTAAAGTCGAGGAAAGTTCTTGCTCCCTGTTCTCCTAAAGTGGACATCAATAAAGCATCTTGCTCTAAAGATTGCAGTGCTTCTAAAAGACTTGTAGGCAAGGTTTGTAAGTCAGGAAATTCCGTCCCTCGCACAAACATATTTTCATCTAACCGCTTACCCGGTTCTAGATGTTTTTCCATACCTTCCAATCCAGCCGCTAGAATTCCTGCCTGGGCAAGATAAAGGTTAGCAGCACCATCAATCAAACGACACTCAAAGCGTCCACCTTCGGGAATACGAATCATGTGAGTGCGATTGTTGCCACCATAGGAGATGTAGCGAGGACTCCAGGCGCTGCCAGAAGTCGTCATTGTTGCACCCAGTCTTCGATAGGAGTTAATTGTTGGATTACACAAGGCTGAGAGTCCACGTCCATGCGCTAAGACTCCTCCCAAAAACTCATACGCTAATTTAGAAAGCCCTGCTTCATCAGTAGCGTCAGCAAAAGCATTACTTCCATCGTTCCACAAGCTCATGTGGAGGTGAGCGCCATTACCTGTTAAATCACTAAAGGGCTTAGGCATGAACGTTGCGGTGAGTCCACGCTGTTCTGCCAAGGTTTTGACCATGTATTTAAAAAACACATGACGGTCAGCCGTTGTTAGAGCGTTATTGTAAGTCCAGTTGATTTCAAATTGACCATTAGCATCCTCGTGGTCGCATTGGTAAGGCTCCCAGCCTAGTTGCTCCAGGTAACCGACAATAGTAGAGATGAAGTCAAACTGGCGCATCAAGTTCAGTTGGTCGTAGCAAGGGCGTGCTGCTGTATCCAGCGAGTCAGCGATTTGATAACCCTGTTCACTCTTTTTGAGCAGGAGAAATTCCGCTTCCACTCCAGTTTTGTAGCAGTAACCCAGTTCTTCACACTGTTTGAGGACTTGCTTGAAGATTACTCTCGGTGAAGCGGCGAAAGGTTCTCCATCAAGATACACGTCACTGGCTACCCAACCAACATTCGGTTGCCAAGGCAGAACGGTTAAGGAATTTGGGTCAGGGATAGCGGCAATATCATTGGCATCAGGCCCTAATCCGAGATTGGAAGCAAAGGCAGCAAAAAAAGCCCCATCTGATTCAACGGCGGCAATCTTGGCAGCAGGAACTAATTTAGCGCGGGTTCCTCCCAGGAGGTCGGTGTAGGAAACCAGGAAAAAATTTAAGTTCAGTTCTTTTGCCAGTTCAGTTAGCGATTTGCCTCTAGTCAGGGTGGTCGTCACTGCCGATACTCCAAATGAACTCTGGCTCCGAGTAAACCAAATCTTGTTATGACAAATTTGTATCTAGATATACCAGGGAAAGTCGGCATGAAGCTTAACGGCTTGCAGGGCTTGGGTTGTAACCATCCTTCACGATTTCCATTGCGGAAAATTTAGAATCGAGCGATCGCAACACTCCAACGTTTACGATGAAATTAGTAGTCTTTAAACTTTGTGAGCTATCTCACAAACGCGATCGCAAACAATCACTTTTGCCTAAAACCTATCATCACAATCCTCTCAAAGATTTTCGCTGATACTAGATCTACTGAGTTCAGTTCTTATGGTGATGCATCTCCCAGTTCTTCTGCTTTGTGTAATATCTGAGGGATTTGCAAGCGCACATCATGAGGGCTGTCTGCCCCCACCCCATCACTCCCTATTTGGCAGTAAGCTAATCTGTTTGAGCATTCGCTTAGCATACTGCCTTGTCACATCAAATTCCCTGATGACTGCTGTTGAGAGAACTCCTTATGTTTGACACCACACAGATACTGATTGATCACTTTGTTCAACAGATTAAAGAAGGCTACCGTCGCACCTACGGAGGCTGGAAATCTAACTATGCAGAAATTATCGCCTGGGCAGGCAGTATGGCGTTGGAGAACATCGCCAATAGCGATGCTCTCTATCACAATGTTGAACATACGGTTTTAGTCACCTTGGTTGGACAGGAAATTCTGCGAGGCAAGCATATCCGTGAAGGTGGTATTTCCTGCGAAGACTGGATGCATGGCATTATTTCCTTGCTCTGCCATGACATTGGATATGTTAAAGGAGTCTGCCGACAAGACTCCATTAGTGAAGGGCTATATGCCACAGGTATAGGCAGCGAGAGGGTGAAACTTGCTCCTGGTGCTTCGGATGCTAGCCTGACTCCTTACCATGTAGATCGAGGAAAATTGTTTATTGACGAGCGCTTTGGCGGCAACCTACTGATTGATGCCGACGAAATTAAGCTCAATATTGAACTCACTCGTTTCCCTGTACCCAAGGATGAAGACCATCAGGATAAAGTTAAGCTTCCTGGTTTGGTGCGAGCGGCTGATTTAATCGGTCAGTTGAGTGACCCACGATACTTGAAGAAGATTAGCGCCTTGTTCTACGAGTTTGAAGAAACAGGGGTGAATCAAGCTTTAGGTTATCAGAATCCCGGAGACTTACGCCAGAACTATTCCAAGTTTTACTGGGGTGGAGTTTATCCTTACATCAAAGAGGCTTTACGCTACTTAGAGCTAACGCTTGAGGGCAAACAAATCATTGCGAATCTCTACGCAAATGTATTTGTGGTAGAGCATGAACAACCTTCTGTGCAAGCGACAGCAAGTGTAGCTTGAGTGTAGGTAATAAGTGCGTGGAAAAGGCGATCGCGTTTTTCTAATCTGCTACCATTAACACTATAGAAAAGGGTGCAAAAGTTCAGGAAATACGAAACTTTTGCACTCTTTTTAATGGGAATTTTCCATGCAGTGTGGGAGGATGTCACTGAGGCTGGAATTGGGCAAAGTCACCAATATAGGGTTTAGGTAAAGGAAAGCTGTAGCTACCAACTTTACTCGTTGTGACACCAAGTCCCACTAATGCCTCAACCAGCTTCACCGCAGCAGCAACGCCATCAATCACTGGCACCCCCGTTTCTGAACTCAGCCACTGGGCTAAATCAGTCATACCAGCACAGCCAAGGAGAATGCACTCGGCACGATCTTGGGCGATCGCATTTTTCACTTCATCCCTTACCCTACACGCCGCATCTGAACCTACCGCTTCTAATGCCAAGACGGGAATTTCAGCAGAACGAACCTTACGGCAAAAGCGTTCCATTCCGTATTTCATGGCTAAATGCTCAATAATCCCAATCGAGCGGGGCAGGGTGGTAATGACAGAAAAACTGGTGCCTAGCATAGCTGCGGTGTACATTGCCGCCTCACAGATACCAAGAACGGGACTACGTGCAACTTCTCGTGCTGCATCCAGACCCGTATCATCAAAACAGGCAATAACGTAGCCATCATAGCCTTCTGCCTCACCCTGGCGAACGAGTTCCAGTATTCCAGGTACAGCATACGCACCATCGTAGTGACCTTCAATGCTCACTGGCCCTTTATTGGGGTTCAGCGTAACAATCTCTGTCGTGGGATTGGCGACTGCCCTTGCCGCAACCCCGATTTTCTCTGTCATTGAACCCGTAGTATTCGGATTGATTACCAGAATTTTCACTCAATCAGGCTCCAATTCTTGTAGGTGGTAGGTATTAGGTGGTAGGTGATAGGGCGAGAAGGCAACGTACAAGGAACCCAAAACCCTTAACATTTCTAAGTCTTAGTATGACTTGTGCGCTACAACCTACAACCTACCACCTAACACCTAACACCTTGACAGGGCTGAACTCGTCCTTCAAAACAACACCCTGAACTCGAAACGCGACAATTGGCAGTAAGCTGTTTACTGCATTTATGGCGATTCAAGATGGCAACCATTAACGATAACTACCTCAAACTCAAAGCAGGTTACCTGTTTCCTGAAATTGCTCGACGGGTGAATACCTTTGCAGAAGCTAATCCTGACGCAAAGATTATCCGATTGGGTATTGGCGATGTCACGGAACCGCTACCAGAAGCCTGTCGCACAGCAATGATCAAGGCTGTTGAAGAAATGGGCGATCGCGCTACATTTAAAGGCTATGGTCCAGAACAGGGCTATGCTTGGTTGCGGGAGAAAATTGCAACTCACGATTTCCAGGCGCGAGGGTGCAACATTGAAGCTGATGAAATCTTCATCTCCGACGGCTCGAAGTGCGATACAGGTAACATCCTCGATATCTTTGGTCACGATAACACCATCGCTGTCACCGATCCTGTATATCCGGTGTATGTAGATACTAACGTGATGGCAGGGAATACCGGAACGGCGAATGATAAGGGTGAGTTTGAGGGCTTGGTGTATCTACCAATCACTGCCCAAAACAACTTCACTGCTGAGATTCCCTCCCAAAAAGTTGATTTGATTTATCTATGCTTCCCCAATAACCCAACGGGCGCAACTGCTACCAAGGAACACCTGAAGGCGTGGGTAGACTATGCCAAAGCGCATAATTCGATCATTTTCTTTGATGCCGCTTACGAAGCCTTCATCACCGATCCAGAGCTTCCCCATTCTATCTATGAGATTGAAGGCGCACGAGATTGTGCGATCGAGTTCCGTTCATTCTCCAAGAATGCAGGCTTTACCGGAACCCGTTGTGCATTGACAGTTGTGCCAAAGACACTCACCGCAAAAGCTGCTGATGGTTCGGATGTAGAACTGTGGAAACTGTGGAATCGGCGCCAGTCTACCAAGTTCAATGGCGTGTCCTACATCGTTCAACGCGGTACTGAGGCAGTCTACTCCGAGGAAGGACAGGCGCAAATCAAGGCGCTGGTTAACTTCTATATGGAGAATGCCAAAATTATTCGCGAACAACTGACGGCTGCTGGATTATCGGTGTACGGCGGCGTGAATGCGCCCTATGTCTGGGTGCAAACACCAAATGGTTTGTCTAGTTGGGATTTCTTCGATAAGTTGCTGCAAACTGTGAATGTAGTGGGAACCCCTGGTTCTGGTTTTGGCGCAGCAGGTGAAGGCTACTTCCGCATTTCGGCGTTTAACAGTCGGGAAAATGTAGAAGAGGCGATGAAGCGGATTACCCAGAAATTTAAGGTGTAGGGCGATTCATTGAGGGTTTCAATTCTCGCTGTCTTCGTTAGACTCATTCTATAAAGTCTCAAGGGTTGCGGTGGGCAATGCCCACCCTACCTAACTGTCTAAAATTAATATCAGGCTAAAATTAGGAGCTGTTTATGCACTTGCTAAGGATGAGTTAGTTCTTGCTTTGTTGACAATCAAAAAAGCTAAGGATTATTGGAACCAAATTCAGCCAACTAGCGATTGGACTGGCTCACATCAAGTGTTTAGAGAGCAGCTATTGTTAGAGATAGGAAGATTTTACTCAGAACAGGGTAGTAATCCTAAGTACCACATCCCTTTTTTACTAAATAATCTTTATAAGCTCGTTTAATTCGTAAGTTACATCATGCAAATTGAGGAATTGTTGCAGGACAAACGAGAAGAAATTCTCAAAATTGCAGCTCGACACGGTGCTTGCAATGTCAGAGTTTTCGGTTCTGTAGCGCGGGGAGAGTCTACAGAAGATAGCGATGTGGACTTTCTCATTGATTTAGGGGAAAATCTTAGTCCTTGGTTTCCAGTGGGATTAATTAGGGATTGGGAAGCTTTGCTAGGGCGGAGGGTGGATGTTGTTACAGCTAAATCTTTGCATTACTTTATCCGGGAGCGTGTTCTCAAGGAAGCTATTCCACTGTGAAGGATAGTCGAGTCTACGTTATCCACATTCGGGACTGCATTACCAGAATTAGGCAATACACAGCCGAGGGGAAACAGGCATTTGTTCAAGATATTAAGACTCAGGATGCTGTACTCAGAAATCTCCAGACTATGTGTGAGTCAGTTCAGAAACTCCCCGATGAATGGAAAGCTGCATATCCTAACACTGAATGGAGCAGGATTGCAGGTTTTCGGAACGTACTTGCACATCAATACCTAGATGTCGATCTTGATGTTGTTTGGAATATCATTGAAAACTACTTGTCCAATTTAGAGGAAACGATTGAGGCAATCACACAAGAATTTTGGAATTGATAGTGAAAGTGACCTCGGTTGTGAGGATACCGACGCTATGCAGTAAGCCTTGAACAGATGCGATCGCCTAAATGAACATAGAGAAAGTGGGATCGCCTGCGGCGAGGCTGTATCCTCGCAAACTCGTCAATGTATCAGAGAGTGATGGAACGATAAATGCTTGAAAATGAGGAAGTAAGCACTACAGTCTCTGAAGTTTTGTATTACTTGTCCCTATATCCCTGAATCAATTAAAGCGATGGAAAAACCGATTGTCTGGCTACATGGTGACTGCCTTAGCCCCAAAGGGCCAGCGCTGCAAACCTATCCTAATGCTCCAGCAATTTGGGTTTGGGATGAAAAGTTACTCGAAGAATGGCAGATTAGTCTCAAACGAATTGTGTTTATTTACGAGTGTTTGCTAGAACTACCAGTGACGATTCGGCGTGGAGATGTGGCAGCGGAAGTTGTCGCCTTTGCTAAAGAACACGGTGCCGATGGCGTGGCAACAGTAGATAGCCCTAGTCCTCGGTTTGAGACAATTTGTGATGATATTGAAGCAGCATTATCGCTAGAAGTAGAAGTGTTGTCACCGGAGCCATTTGTCAAATACGACGGATACATTGACCTCAAGCGTTTTTCTCGCTATTGGCGTGTAGCACAGCAATATGTTTTTGAGTCGAAGTAGTTTTGTGAAAAATCAACGTGTTCGGACAGGCGTTCCACAGGTTACAAAGCCAAGCGCCTTGATCGTACCAATTGCCTTTCTTTGGGCAGTTACAACTCCAGCTCAAGCAGTTCCTATACCAATTGAGCAACAGGTTCAGGATGTGGTGTCGCATCTCGTTGGAGTGATGGATACTTCTGCACAAGCTGCGGCAACTCCCGGCGCTCCAAATGTTCGGATGACGACGTGCCAAGTGAGTGTGGAAAATGCTGATACTTCACTCAACCCTCGCTCGTCAGTGTTCCTCTACCAGGAACAAGCGCTTTCCGAAAGTCTTAACTCTCCTTATCGGCAGCGATTTCTACGCATTGCTCCAAGTACAGGTGGAGAGAGTGTTGAATCGTTAGCCTTTAAACCGCCAACTCCAGAGGCTTTGATTGGATTATGCAATCAACTGGAGGCAAAGCGAGTTGTCCAGCAAAGTGACATTGGTGAAGCGGCGTGTAGCGTATTTTTGAAGCCGGAGGGCGAAAACTATATTGGTGAAACGCCTGCTGAGGGTTGCGCTACTAATGTCAGGGGGGCTGTAAGAATCACTAATAGAATTGTGCTGCATCAAACAGGGATGGATACTTTAGATCGTGGGTTTGATGCGAATGGTAATCGGGTATGGGGGGCAAAAGACCAACCTTATCAGTTTCGGTGGGTTGACAAATAACTTCTGATAAATTTAACGGCTTTGATTCCAATTCTAGGGGAACTTCCGTTTAAACATACTTTGCGTGAAGCGATCGCCTTTGGTGGGGATTGAGATGCGATCGCTCCTGTTTTAAATCAAGGCATCTCTTGAGTCTGCATTGATTCTTTAACAGCTTGCACTAGCTCTTCTTCCGTGCATTGATACAAATCGCGGAGGCGAAATACTTGCCAGACTTCCATTTTTGGTGTTGACCTACCCTTTTCCCAGTTGCGGAGCGAAGATTCGGCGCATTTTAGTTCATGCGCTACGTCAGCAATTTTCAGCCCTGTGCGTTTTCTCAAGGCTCTCAAATCCATAGCTGACTGAACGCTCCGATCCCAAAAACGCTAAAACTTATCGCTAAAACTTGACAGTAAAAGGACAATTGCTCTTTAATCATGATTAGAACAGGCGTTAGTCTATCCCGCCAGAGACTTACTAACGCCCTTTCCTTGTTCCTTACGGATAAACTAATCATGCCATACAATACTGGTCGCAGTGCTTACCAAGCAAGGCTCAATCCTTGGGCGATCGCTCGTCTTCTGCCAAATATGCAACGGACTATTGTAGGTCGATTTCGCAGTCGGTCTGATGCTGATGGTCACTTGCAGTGTCTGCGTCAGCTTATTCCTCACGCTTCTTTTGTGGTGGTCTTTGACCTTGAACCTGACTTAGAACCAGCAACAGTTTCTCCTGTAACCCGGATTGACCTCTCCCCCAACCCCTCTCCTACAAGGAGAGGGGAGCAAGAATAAAACTGCGGTTCCCCCTTTCCTCGCGAGGGGTGCGGGTTGGGCGGTTAGATCATTTCACAAGCTTTAGCAATACGCGCCAATACACTATCAAGATTCTGTCTCACGTCTTCATTTTTAATTCGCAACAGCCGCAATCCTCGTGCTGACAAAACGCGATCGCGTTCTGCATCGTATTCAGCTTGCTGTTGATGAATCTGCCCATCCACTTCTATGACCAATCTGGCAGCATGACAGTAGAAATCTGCAATAAATCCATCAATAATCTGCTGACGACGGAAGTGTAAGCCATTCAACCGATTGGCGCGAAGGTGTTGCCAGAGATTTTTTTCTTCCTGAGTCATTTGGTGACGGAGTTCCTTGGCACGCTGTACTTTGACTGAGGTTACTTTTTGTCCAATAACGATGTTATTAATTGACCCCTTTTTTGGTGTTTGAAGTTGTTGGGGAGTAAGGTTATTCATTAATAAGATATGAGAATAAATTTGTATCTTCGATTATGGGGAATTGACCTTTCCCCCAGCCCCTCTCCTGCAAGGAGAGGGGAGCCGGAGTTCTTGTTCCCCCTTCCCTTGCAGGGAAGGGGGTTAGGGGGTTAGGTTTCTTCAATATTTTGCTGAAGGCGATCGCACTTCTATCAATTAAAGTTAGCTATCTGGCGTGAAGCCTATCCTATCCCAGTGGTAGCGAAGGGCTTCTAAAGAAGGTTTAACCGAACCCAAACGGATAGAATTTCTATCGTATGGTACTAGATGCTTCTCACACCACTTGCTTGTCATAGCCGTCTGATTGTTTTTGTTTACAGCAACCCGCCAGTCTTTTGTAAGCGTAAAGAACCCCGCTTCAAAAGCTTTGTCATGCATCAGGCATAAACATAATCCGTTTGATGGGTCTCCACGAAGTTCTTCTACATCCACCCACCTAGCAATGTGCGCCCCTCTTAGGAATGTACGTTCATCTATCTGGCATTCAGGAAAGCAACAACAATTACTATAGTTTGAACAAACATTATCTGAAAAATTTTCTTGTCCTATACGATATGAACCTTGGCGGAGTCCTTCACTAGTTTTAATATTACCGAGCAAAGGATTTTCTTCCAAATCAGAGTTTTCATCTCCTATCGGCTCTTCCTCATCCTCCTCTTGATGATTTCTGTAGCATTTCAATAGTCTTTTTACCTCTTCAATAAATTTATTTAAAGCTTCGTCCGAGACAATATCGTCCAACAAGATTTTTTCTAAATTATGAATACCCATTATATGTTCCCCTTTCCTAAATTCAGAAATAGAGCTATCAGACACGCCTGTACTGTCTTTAATATCCTTAGCATGAATTCCTTGCAATTTTAAATAATCTAGCATCTGATCAAATGCCACACGAAAAACTTTTGATGAATCTTGCTCAGGCATAGTTCTCTCCTTTATCTCATCTCTTCTCCCCTACCTTCATAACAAAGTAAGGTGGGCAATGCCCACCCTACATTAATTACCTTGCCGCCGTTGGTATCCCCAAAATATCCTCAATTCGGGGCATTTCTTCCAACGGAATTACACGACCTTCATCCTCAAAATTGAGCATCTGATCGAAGTTCAAATACTGATACAAATCACCAGCAAAAGGATGAATTTTCTTCGCCACAATGTCCATATATTCCTGCACTGTGGGAAGCCGACCAAGCATCGCACAAACCGCTGCTAATTCAGCAGAACCAAGATAAACTTGTGCGCCTTTACCCATGCGGTTGTTGAAGTTGCGTGTTGAAGTCGAGAACACGGTCACGCCATCTGCTACACGCGCCTGATTACCCATGCACAGAGAACATCCTGGCATTTCTGTTCTCGCACCAGCAGCGCCAAATGTGCCGTAGACTCCCTCGTCCTTTAGTTGCTTTTCATCCATCCGGGTTGGGGGACAAATCCAGAGACGAGTCTTGACGGGTGGTTCACCTTCCAATACCTTAGCGGTAGCGCGATAGTGACCAATATTTGTCATGCAGGAACCAACGAACACCTCATGTACGGGGTCGTTGGCAACTTCAGATAGCAGCTTCACATTATCCGGGTCATTCGGTGCGGCAACAATCGGTTCCTTGATTTCATTCAAGTCAATCTCGATAATTTCTGCATACTCCGCATCTGGATCAGCTTCCATCAGCACTGGGTTCGCCAACCACTCCTCCATCTTGGCGACGCGGCGCATGATTGTCCGAGCATCCTGATAACCCCGCGCTACCATGTTTTTCAACAACGCTACATTAGAGCGTAGATACTCCGAAACTGTCTCCACACTCAGCTTAATTGTGCAACCCGCACAAGAACGTTCAGCACTAGCATCAGTGAGTTCAAAGGCTTGCTCTACTTTTAAATCAGGCAACCCTTCAATCTCCATAATCCGCCCGGAGAAGACATTCTTCTTACTCTCCTTGGCTACTGTCAGCAGTCCTTTTTGAATTGCCACGTAGGGAATCGCATTCACGATATCCCGCAGTGTTACGCCTGGTTGCAACTCGCCTTTGAACCGCACTAAGACAGATTCCGGCATATCCAAGGGCATTACACCCAGCGCCCCTGCAAATGCGACTAACCCAGAACCAGCAGGGAAGGAAATTCCCAAGGGAAAGCGAGTGTGAGAGTCGCCGCCAGTTCCTACGGTATCCGGCAATAGCATCCGGTTCAGCCAAGAGTGGATAATGCCATCACCCGGACGCAAGGCGACACCACCGCGAGAGGAGAAGAAGTCAGGCAAGTCCTTATGGGTTTTGACATCCACTGGTTTGGGATAAGCTGCTGTATGACAGAAGCTTTGCATCACCAAGTCTGCACTGAAACCCAGACAGGCGAGTTCTTTGAGTTCGTCACGAGTCATGGGACCTGTAGTATCCTGAGAACCGACCGTGGTCATCAGTGGAGTGCAGGCAATACCCGATCGCACACCCGGTAAACCACAGGCTTTGCCCACCATTTTCTGAGCTAAGGTGTAACCTTTACCAGTATCGACGGGTGGTGTGGCACGAATGAAGATCGGGCTAGGATCTAAGCCAAGCGCAACTCGTGTTTTATCAGTTAGGCTACGCCCAATCAGTAGTGGAATCCTTCCACCAGCTCGTACTTCATCTAGCATAGTTTCAGGCTTGAGCATGAAAGTGGAAATCACTTCTCCAGCTTCGTTGGTGATTTCACCTTTGTAGGGATGGATCGTAATCACCATTCCTGTTTCCATCTTTGTGACATCGCACTCGATGGGTAGTGCCCCAGCATCTTCAGCGGTGTTGAAGAAGATCGGCGCGATCGCACTCCCCAAAATATACCCCCCAGCCCGCTTATTCGGCACAAAAGGAATATCTTGCCCAATGTGCCACAGCAAGGAGTTAATTGCTGATTTGCGGGATGAACCCGTCCCGACGACATCCCCCACATAAGCGATGGGATACCCTTTCTCCTTTAGCTGGGCAATGGTTTCTATGCCTCCTGGCATCCGAGATTCCAGCATCACCGTAGCGTGTAACGGGATATCCGGGCGAGTTGTGGCGTGGGGTGCAGGGGATAAATCGTCGGTATTCGTCTCTCCTGGTACCTTAAACACCGTAACCGTAATCGCTTCTGCCAACTTGGGGCGCCCGATGAACCACTCAGCGGCTGCCCAAGAGTCAATTACCTGCTTAGCATAGGGATTAACATCAGACAGCGCGAGAACATCGTTAAAGGCATCAAATACCAGTAGCGTTTTACTCAAGGCGGCGGCGGCTTCTGCTGCTAATCCTGCCTCCTTAGACTTGAGCAAATCGATTAAAGACTGGACATTGTAGCCACCAACCATTGTTCCCAAAAGGTCTACAGCCCCTTGAGGAACAATTAGAGGGCTAGTCGTCTCGCCTTTCGCAATAGCGGTTAAAAACGCGGCTTTGACATAAGCGGCGGGATCGACTCCAGGAGGAACGCGATCGCGCAGCAGTTCCATTAGCGTTTCTTCTTCCCCAACGGGCGGATTTTTCAGCAATTCACATAATTCGGATGTCTGTTGGGCATCTAGTGGTAGGGGGGGAATGCCCAAAGCTGCCCGTTCAGCAGCATGTTGACGATAGGATTCAAGCATTAAAACAGTCTCCAGAGGTCTATCTGCAAAGTTTTTGCCGTGTATGGCGTTCTCAAGCATAAGGTTACTGCCACCCTAACGAACTTCGCTGTTGACAGTGAACGCCTTCATACACAGATGCATGGCTTACTATTTCAATTGTTACAGTAGGTTGCGCTACTAACTGTTCGGAGTATTTATCTTCCCAAGAAGGAGAGTGGAAGACAAAAGAAACATCAGGTTGTGCTAACCTTCCCGACAGCCATAAAAAAAAGGCGATCGCTCACTGTTGATCGCCTTCGGTTGCGCCTGAAGTTAAAAATGGCTTGGCTTAGCCCATACCTTGAAGAGGAAGAGGCAGGGTTGCCGTTCATTGCTGAAAAAACTGTTTACAACTACAAGGAAAGCGCCATTTGCTTGGACTCCGCTTCTAGAAGCTGAATCAAGTTTTGGTCACCATTCGCTTTCGCTACCTGTAGCCGATGTTCCAGACTGCGACGGATGTTTTGTAAGTGCAGGTTCGTCCACTCATCTAGGACTTGTTCACGCTCGTTGCGGATCATACCTGTTTTAGCTGATGTTGTGGCAATGGCTTGACCTGAACCATAGGGAACGCCACGATATTTTAGATTATGGATTGGTAGAGGGGTGGCAATGTGTCTCGGATACTGATAGCGCCAATTTTGACCCCGATACATTCCGCCAATCTCACCTTCAGTGACTTCCAGTGTTGATGGTGCCTCGTCGTAGTTGACACCCCGATAAGATAGTTTCATATTCTTGGTCTCCAATAACTGTATTTGATTTAAAAGGGTTTTTGTTCAACTGTTGCCCTGAGGCTGAGGTGTGAGGTGATGCTAGATTTAGACGCTGCCGCTTGGCTTGTCATGCACCTCGAATCGCTACTATCGTCTGTAGGGAGCGCCACGATAAGTCAACTCGACAGGTGCTACAACTCTGCGGCGACTTTGCTTAGGAGTGTGAGTTCTCCAGGCTTGTCCTCGGTACATACCACCAATCTCGCCTTCAGTGACTTCTAGCGTTGAAGATTCTGCTTCGTAGCTGACACCACGGTAAAAAAGTTTCATTGAGCTTGCGCCTCCAGTGTGCTTTCCTAAAAAGTTTGTGTGTGAGGTGAGGAACGCAAAGTAAGCGCTTTTCAAAGCTAGCCTTAGGCATGGCTTTGTTGCTTTCTCGTGCCTCAGGGCATCTGACTTAGGCAGATGTCCCAGAAAAAAGGTTGTTCAGAAATTTATTTCTGTATCTATTTTTACAGTTTTTCTTTTGGTTGTGTCAAATATTAAGAAACTCACACAAACCACTCGAAATAAAGCCTATGAAGAATTGATTTTCGCTTCAGCCTGTGCATACCTAAGAACAAAGACAGCTCAACTCCTCTCAAATAGATAGAGTTATCCCGCAAAATGCCGTGTGTACCGATAAGGTGAAATTTTGGACAGACGAGAATGACTCTTACGACAGAGGATTTAGGACTACTAGCGGCAGCCATAGCAGAAAGCCTTCAGCTATAAGCTTTTTAGTTTTCCTTGCTGTCTTTAGGTTCACACACCTCCCGCAATACCTCATCTCTCTAGGAAACCGCTATAGCTTTGCACATCACATGGCAAGTTGCGGAGCAAGCGAAAGGCAAGCTTGCAATCACTGTTTCGCGATCGCACTAACAGAATACGGCTCTTAGATTGGATAACACTTTATATGAGTCTGATGAATGGAAGTACCTGGCAAAAATCCCTCAGTAGCATAATTCCCTATTTATTGGTGCTGGGAATTCTTGCAATAAGTCTACTATCCTTAGCTAGTCATATTAGCTGGACCTTATACCTAGAACTATTTTCTCATTTCAAGCTGCAATATCTAGGTATAAGTTTAATTTTATTTACTTTATTAGCTATTACTCGAAAGAAATCGTTAATACTGATTGGCTTGTTTCTTATTGTCATTAATTTGACAGAAGTTGCCTCTTGGCACTTACCTCCAATGTTAGGAAGTACTAGCACTAGCAATTTACGTGTTCTCAGTTCAAATATAAATATCCAAAATAATAGTTATTCAAAAGTTCTGTCATTTGTTAGGAACGAAAAACCAGATATTGCAGTGTTTATGGAGGTCAATGACGCTTGGGTAAAACAGTTCTCCTCCCTAGCCGACATCCTCCCTTATTCTTTTACAAAGCCTAATCCCTATAATTCTGGGATAGCTGTCTATAGTAGAATGCCCTTAGAAAATGCAGCTATCAATCTTTTCGGTACTTCAGGCAGTCCAAGTATTGTTAGCAACTTAAAAATTAATGGGAAAAGTCTTTCTTTTATTGCGGCTCATCCACCGCCACCCTTTAAACCAGATTCCTTCTACTCTCGAAATAAGCAATTAGATGAAATTCGCAAATATGTCCAACAGTTAACAACACCTGTGGTCGTAGCAGGAGATTTGAATGTAACGATGTGGTCACCGTATTACAAACGATTTGTAAGCAAAATAGGACTGCATAATGCTCGTAAAGGGTTTGGAGTTCTCCCATCTTGGCCGACAAAGGCAACCTACTCGCACTACTCTAAGTTTCCAGGCTTTGTATATCAGTTATTCTCAATTCCGATTGACCATTGTCTAATCAGCCCAGACATCAAAGTTTCCAAGATTCGCACAGGACGGAATGTTGATTCCGATCATTTACCCTTAATTACTGATTTGGTGATTCCCAGACAATAATGCGAACGCTTTTATAGGCATCAGCAGTCAGCTTTCAGCGGTCAGCTTTCGGTCAAATGGCTCTAGTTAAGGAACACTCTTCTCCCCTTAATGTCCTAACATTCGTGGCTACTGCTATATCACCTACGGTATGCTTGGCTGGCACGGGCTATGGGTTTTGTACGCAACACAGCACCTTGAGCGATCGCTAACTTTAAGTAGTGGCTCAAGCCTTTGGAAAACCTTGGTTATCAGTTACCGCCAGTCTCAATCATGAATCGCGTTCAAGCCCAATGACAAAAAAAAGCTAACAAAGACTACCAAAGTGCTACCAAGAAAAGCCATAATGCCGACAAACACGGTTGTACACAGATGTCTGCGAAGTACTTTTTTCTCTCCGACGGCTGGACTGTCGGTCGGGTTTGGGAGTTTGGTGGACTTTGGAACATAAACGCTTGGCGACGCCCTCCTGAAATTCAGCAAATGAACCTTTGTATCCTAGAGCAAGGGGAAAAGTTGTGGCTCTATCGGGTTGAAGAAGCTGTTCTTATGGTTGAAGTTAGACCAACACCCGACGCCTCAGCCGAGTCAGCAAAAACAATTGGTCAAGTCGTCCTGAAGCGCCTGATTACTGCTGACCAAGCAATAGAACGATTAGCAAGCCCACAGACTTTATTCAACCCTCCTTCTGTAGAATAATGTAAGGACTATGTAAAGAAGGTTAGCGAAGTTCTCCCGACGTGGGATCACAAATCTCGCGTCGCTTGCAATCAACTCTAACAATAGTTACACTTCTTTAAACAATCTTCAGTTTCACGGATGCCTTGTCCGACAATCTATGTTGTTTTTCCTAGGTTTATTTACAAAGTCTAGGTTTGATGACAGCGATTTCTAACATCTTCAAGAAGAGAAGCGTCGAAGTAGAAACTCTATTCACGAGGAGGAGCGTAGTCAATGGGACTACCTTGGTACCGAGTACATACAGTCGTCCTGAATGATCCAGGTCGCCTGATTTCTGTACATTTGATGCATACTGCTCTTGTGGCAGGTTGGGCTGGTTCAATGGCCCTTTATGAATTGGCAATTTTTGATCCAAGCGATCCAGTTTTAAACCCAATGTGGCGTCAGGGCATGTATGTCCTGCCTTTCATGGCTCGTCTGGGTGTCACAGAGTCTTGGGGCGGTTGGAGCCTTACGGGCGGAACGGCAACAGACCCAGGCTTCTGGTCACTTGAAGGCGTTGCGGCTGCTCACATTGTTCTTTCCGGTCTGTTGTTCCTAGCGGCTGTATGGCACTGGGTTTACTGGGACTTGGAACTGTTTAGAGACCCCCGCACTGGTGAACCCGCTCTGGATTTGCCAAAAATGTTTGGTATTCACCTGTTCTTATCAGGTTTACTTTGTTTTGGCTTTGGGGCATTTCACCTAACAGGGCTATTTGGTCCTGGAATGTGGGTATCTGACCCGTATGGTGTAACTGGTAGTATTCAACCTGTAGCACCATCCTGGGGGCCAGAAGGGTTTAATCCCTTTAACCCAGGCGGTATTGTGGCTCACCATATTGCCGCTGGGATTGTTGGCATTATTGCAGGTTTGTTTCACTTAACTGTTCGACCACCAGAGCGGCTATTCAGAGCCTTACGGATGGGGAATATTGAAACCGTACTCTCCAGCAGTATTGCCGCTGTGTTCTTTGCCGCTTTTGTCGTGGCGGGGACGATGTGGTACGGCAATGCCGCCACACCAATCGAACTGTTTGGTCCAACCCGCTATCAATGGGATAGTGGCTATTTCCAGCAGGAAATTGAACGGCGCGTTCAAACTGAGCTTGCTTCAGGAGCAAGCTTGTCACAAGCTTACTCGACGATTCCAGAAAAGCTAGCGTTCTATGACTATGTTGGTAACTCTCCCGCTAAAGGCGGTTTGTTCCGTACAGGTCAAATGAACAAGGGTGATGGCATCGCTCAATCTTGGTTGGGTCATGCCGTGTTCAAGGATGGTGAAGGACGGGAATTGTCGGTTCGTCGTCTTCCTAACTTCTTTGAAACATTCCCCGTCATCCTTACCGATGCTAATGGTGTGGTTCGTGCGGATATTCCCTTCCGTCGGGCGGAATCAAAATATAGCTTTGAGCAAGCTGGTGTAACCGCTAGCTTCTATGGTGGTGCGTTAGATGGTCAAACATTTGACGACCCAGCGGAAGTGAAGAAGTATGCCCGTAAAGCTCAGCTTGGTGAATCCTTTGAATTTGACCGCGAAACCCTGAACTCTGACGGTGTATTCCGTACCAGTCCACGGGGTTGGTTTACCTACGCTCACGCTGTGTTTGCCTTGCTGTTCTTCTTTGGTCACATCTGGCATGGTTCTCGGACTCTCTTCCGGGATGTGTTTGCTGGTGTTGAGGCGGATTTGGAAGAGCAAGTCGAATGGGGTCTGTTCCAGAAAGTGGGCGACAAGAGTACCCGGAAAAAAGAAGCTGTTTAGAACAGCAATTTAGTAAGAGGTAAAAGGCAAAAGTCAAACTATTTTCTTTTGCCTTTTTACTTTTTACTTCTGTGTTGCAAGGTAGACTAGTAAGAAAGCAGATAATCAGGAATTATTGACATGGAAAGCATTGCTTATATCTTTATCCTGGCTTGTGCAATTGGTACGCTCTTTTTTGCGATCGCCTTCCGTGAGCCACCTCGCATTGAGAAGAAGTAGTTCATCACGGCGAGGAGCTTGCTCCGTTGGTGTCATTTGGCTCCTAGAGCCGCTGTTTTATCACAGGTGCGTTCTGCACCTGTGAGCGTTTACTATAACCTTACAGCTCTGTTGAATGCCCTGAGCCGCAAAAGTCCATCTGCTCCTCTACATAATTAAGAGGAACCTGATTGAGACGATCCTCGGCTCAGTTTTTCGCATTTATTGACAGCCTCCTGGCTAGAGCCTTCTCTTTGATTTGCTGCCTTTGAGTCCACAAAGCTAAAAAGGACTTTTCCCTATGCGATGCCCCTATTGTCAACACACCGATAGCCGTGTCCTTGAGTCCCGTTCGACAGAATCAGGGCAGAGTGTACGGCGACGGCGGGAGTGTTTGAGATGTAAACATCGCTTCACCACCTACGAACGGATTGAATTTGTACCACTAACCGTTGTTAAGCGAGATGGCAAGCGGGAATCATTTGACCGCTCCAAGCTACTACGTGGAATTGTACGTGCTTGTGAAAAAACTGGCATCCCTCAAAGACGCCTAGAAGTTTTGGTGGAAGAGATTGAAGCCGAACTACAACAAAGGTTTGGGCGAGAAGTCAACAGCAATCAAGTGGGTGAATTAGTCCTGCGGTACCTGCGCGGCGAGAGTGAAGTCGCCTATGTGCGTTTTGCCTCAGTCTATCGACAGTTTCAAGGCATCCGAGATTTTGTTGAGACTTTGGATCATCTCCAAAGTGATGCTGAACTCATCGAAACTACCCAAGCCGCACCAACTGCCGTCTCAGAAGCTGAGCAACAGGAAGCCCCAGAGTCAGTGATGACACCCTCGTGAGCTGTCTGGTGAACCCCTTGTTCACTTAAAATCAACCGTTGCTGTAATCATGATCAAGCTGACAAATAAGTAATCCAGCTTGAGTTATAATTACCTGTCTGGACTTTATTAAATATTTTAAAATAGGGTTGAGACAAAGCGATGTAGGTGTAGGCGGCACAAAGCCGAAGTGCGTGTACATCGACAGGAGGCATAGTCATTACGGAGATAAAACTAGGAATTACAACACACATGCTCAGTCAGAAAACAACCGCTACAGATATTGGCTTCACTCACGAAGATTTCGCCGCCCTCCTTGATCAGTATGATTATCACTTTAGTCCTGGCGATATTGTCGCGGGTACCGTATTCAGTTTGGAGCCGAGGGGCGCTCTGATTGACATTGGTGCGAAAACCGCTGCATATATTCCAATTCAGGAAATGTCAATCAACCGAGTTGACAACCCTGAAGAAGTCTTGCAGTCAAACGAGACGCGGGAATTTTTCATTCTGACTGACGAGAATGAAGATGGACAACTAACCCTCTCTATCCGTCGCATTGAGTATATGCGAGCTTGGGAGCGAGTGCGGCAGCTACAGACGGAAGACGCTACTGTGCGCTCTCTTGTCTTCGCAACCAACCGTGGAGGGGCTTTGGTACGGATTGAGGGGCTGCGTGGCTTTATTCCCGGCTCTCATATCAGTACTCGTAAACCGAAGGAAGATTTGGTGGGAGAAGAACTGCCGCTGAAATTCCTGGAGGTTGATGAAGACCGTAACCGTCTGGTTCTCTCACATCGGCGTGCGCTGGTTGAGCGCAAGATGAACCGCTTAGAAGTAGGTGAAGTGGTTATTGGTTCCGTTCGCGGCATCAAGCCTTACGGTGCCTTCATAGACATTGGTGGAGTCAGTGGCTTGCTGCACATTTCTGAGATTTCCCACGATCACATTGATACGCCTCACAGCGTCTTTAACGTCAATGACGAAGTGAAAGTGATGATCATTGACTTGGATGCTGAAAGAGGTCGGATTTCTCTATCTACCAAGCAGTTAGAGCCAGAGCCAGGGGATATGATTAACAATCGTGACCTGGTCTATGACAAGGCAGAAGAAATGGCAGAGAAGTATCGAGAGAAGATGCGTGCTGCTCAACAGCAACCAGCCGTTCTCGAACTCGAAGCAGAAGCTGAACCGGAAGCTGAACCGGAAGCTGAACTTGAGCTTGAGCTTGAACCTGAGTTGCTGGAAGAAGAGATTGTTGCGGCTATCGAAGAATAATCCCTCAGTTGATTATTTGTGATTGAATCATCAAGATATTGTAAAAGGAGGGAGTTTCCCTCTTTTTTTTGTAGCTATGTCAGGGAGTGGGAGAGTAGCACTTGGTAACGATTCGCTGTCGAGATGTCACGTTTCCTAATATTCAGGCGATTATTTTTGATAAAGATGGCACGTTAGAAGATTCTCAGAACTTTTTGAGAGAAGTGGGGCAAAAGCGATCGCGTCTGATCGATGCTCAAATTCCTGGCATCGGAGAACCATTGCTAATGGCTTTTGGCATCAATGGTGACACCCTCGACCCAACAGGTTTGATCGCAGTAGGTAGCCGCCGTGAAACGGAAATCGCGGCGGCAGCTTATATTGCAGAAACGGGTCGTGGCTGGATAGAATCACTGGCGATCGCGCGTAGTGCCTTTGAAGAAGCTGATCAGTATCTCAAAGACACTGCCAATACTTCACCCCTGTTTGCGGGTAGCCTAGATGTGCTGAAATTCCTCTATGATGCTGGTTTGAAATTGGGAATCCTCTCAGCCGCGAGAACCGCCAATGTCCAAGCCTTTGTCAAGCGTCATCAGCTTGAATCTTACATTCAGTTAGGCCAAGGCGTTGATGAGGGTCCGAGTAAGCCTGACCCCACCCTATTTCTCCAAGCCTGCCAAAGCTTGGGTGTTGAACCCGCATCAACCCTAATGGTTGGGGACTCTGTGGGTGATATTGAAATGGCACGACGTGCAGGTGCGGCAGGTTGTATTGGAATTTGTTGGGGAACACCCGCCGCCGCACATTTAGAAGCCGCAGATGTTACGATTTCCCAACTTGATGAAATCCTAGTGCTGGAATAGCAACACGGTTCGGTGCCATACTCCTACAAGCTACTAGCGAGCGAATCTGGAAACTTTACTGAGGCTGAGAAGTATGGTACAAACGCCTTCCAAACCCGTCACATTAGAAGAATTTCTGAGGCTACCAGAAACAAAACCCGCCCGTGAGTACGTTGATGGGCAAATTATTCAAAAGCCAATGCCACAGGGGAAGCACAGCACGATTCAGGGTGAACTGGTTACTACTATCAATGCTGTCATGAAGCCTCAGCGAATTGCACGCGCTTTTCCAGAACTGCGGTGTACTTTTGGCAGACGCTCAACGGTGCCTGATGTGTCTGTGTTTGTTTGGCAGCGAATTCCCCGTGATCAGAATGGGGCAATTGCTAACGTTTTCCGATTAGCTCCTGATTGGACAATTGAAATCTTGTCACCTGACCAAAGCCAAACGAAAGTCACGAAAAATATTCTGCACTGCCTGAAATACGAGACTCAAATGGGTTGGCTAATTGATCCAGAGGAACAAACGGTGTTCGTTTATCGGGCAAACCAACAGCCAGAAGTGTTTGATGAACCAGAACAGCAGCTTCCTGTGCCATCGTTTGCCAGTGAGATACGGCTGCGTGTAGGGGAATTGTTTGGTTGGCTATTGGAGTGAATCCAATTTGGTAATGGTGCGTCACGACAAACCTAAGGCACTCTATCAAATTACTCAACTCAACCGACTAACGCCCCCACTCAACTACACCTTAAGCAGACTTTATGTTTTCTTCCAAAACCTCTAAATTCTTGAGCAGACGAATCGCAGATTGATACGCTTCCTCGGTTAATTCCTGCCGTTCTTCGCTACTTTCTACCAAGTCATCTACGACTAATCCCAAAAAGCCAATCATCGGGTTAAGACGAGTACGAATTTCATAGGAGGTTTGGACTAAAACATCATTAACAGCCGCATTCATCACACCATCGGCGTTTCGATCAAATTGCATCCAGTACAAACGAGTGTAGTAACCGCCTTTTTTGAGCAATTCCTCATGTGTCCCAAGTTCTACAACTCGTCCTTTATCCATCACAGCGATTTGATTAGCTTTTTGAATTGTAGAAAGTCGGTGAGCAATCACAATGGTAGTGCGATCGCGACAGAGTTCATCAATTGCCTGTTGCACCAAGCGTTCGGAAACGGTATCTAAGGCACTTGTTGCCTCATCCAAGATTAAAATATCAGGGTTACGCAAGAGGGCGCGTGCGATCGCCATTCGTTGCCGTTGTCCTCCCGACAACATCACACCGCGATCGCCAATTTCTGTATCAAACCCTTGTGGTAACTGAACAATAAATTCATACGCATTAGCACGTTTTGCGGCTTCAATGATTTCATCCTCTGTAACATCCTCTCGTCCATAAGCAATATTGTTACGAACTGAGGTATTAAATAAGAAGGTATCTTGGCTGACAATCCCCATCGCTTGCCGAAGCGATCGAATATCATACTCCCTTAAATCTTTTCCATCCAAGGTAATACGACCCTTAATTGGGTCATAAAATCTTGGCATCAAATCTGCTAGCGTTGATTTTCCCGCACCAGAAGCTCCCACTAAAGCAAGAGTTGTCCCTTTTGGTACCCATAAATTAACCTCATTGAGCACCAAATTGTCATGTCCAGGATAGGCAAACGATACATCTTCTAGACGAATTCCTTGCTCTATTTTTGTATATAAGCTCTGACCATTAGCCATAAACGGCTTATCATTTCGCTGCAAGAAATCTGCAACTATTGCTGTACTAGGAGCCGAGTTAGCAAATCCACTTCTTTGTGTATTCAACTGACTCACAACTGGCAGTAACCGAAAAAGTACAGCTAGATAAATCAGTAAAACAGTCGAGAGAGATTCTATCTCCTGCAAAAACAACGTTTTTCCCAAATAGACAATTGCTAAGATTGCCAAAATCCCTGCCACTTCATTAATCGGCCCAATAGCAGCAAAATTAGCTTGTGACTGATAATCTGCTCGTTCTCGTTCGTCAATCAGTCTTTCGATGCGTTGATATTCAACCTTTTCATTCCCAACTGCTTTGATGAGACGTATACCTGTCAGTATTTCTAGTAAAGCTGTGGAGTAAGCACCCGACTTTTCCGAGAGTACCTTCCCAAATCCTTTGGCACGTCTCACAAAATATTGATTGAGCAAAGTTACTAATAGTAATAAAGCTGTAGAAGCAATAGTTAATTTCCAAGAGATTGATATTAAAATACTAATAAATACCAGGATTGTAACTGAGGTTGTAAAGACTTGGATAGCAATTCTAATTGCCCCCGCAGCCCGACCGACTTCTCCTCCAATTCTATTGATAATTTCTCCAACTTTTATTTTTGCATAATAATCTAGATCAACTTCCAGTAATAACTGAATCCCTGCTTTCCTAATATCATTAACAAGTTTCCTTGAAAGAAGACTAGAGGTCAGGAGGTTAACATAATTAGCAATATTCTTGAGGACGATAGCTAGAATGACAGCCAACATCATTAATGCTAGGTGATTGCCACCTCGATCACTACTAAAAAGAGATAGCGTTTTTTGAATGATTGGCGGTCCTCCATCGAGGTTAATGGTGTCCTGACCTAGAAATCCTAAGACTAAGGGCACAATCAGCGTTATTCCAACACCATTAAAAAGAGCGCTAGAAAATCCGAGAAGTATAGTAAAAACAATCCAGCCAGGATAGCGTAGTGCATAACTCAGAAGTAGCTGATTAGGGGACATATGGTAGTGCCTGGGGTGAAATACAATACGAAGCTTTAAGATAAACTGATAGCGGGTTTCAGTTGGATGAGGTAGAGCTTAGGTGCTTGAAACCTGGAGAGAGGAAGGAAAAAAAAGCTGATCGCTGATATCTGACAGCTTTCTACTATAGTTAATTAAGCTCTGCAAGAATATCTGAAAGAATTGCCGCCATTGTATCAATACTATAGTGTTCAATACATCGTTTCCTCGCTTGAATTCCTTGAGCATTCGCAGCATCTAAATTTTGAAATATCAATTTAATTTTTTCAGCAAGCTGTTCAGGAGAACCTGGCTCAACAAGAAAACCTGTATCTCCTAAAATTTCTGGGATATCACCAACACGAGTAGATAAAATTGGCTTTGCCATCGCCATCCCATCAGTCAATTTGAGAGGAAATTGCGCTCTAGTTTCAGGAGAATCTCGCTGGGGAACGACAATAATGTGAGCACCAGATACAATCTCAGGCATCATCGGCACTGAACACCGAGGTAACTGGATTATCCAATGTCCCCAACGTTGAATTAATTGCTGATCATAGTCATCATAAGGACTCCCACCAACAATCACTAGTCTCAAATCAGGCTCATTCAAGTAATCTAGCGCTACCAAAACATCTTCTAGACCTTTATAAGGGCGTGGCGCTCCAGGAAACATTAAAATTCGGTATCCTGAGAGGTTGAAGCGAGTTCTACTGATTTCAGCGTCATAACGTTCTGGGTCAAATAGAGAAATATCTTTACCATTCGGAACAATAATTCCCCCAAAGCGCTTCTGAAGAAAACTGGTATGTACTGTTACAGCATCAGCTTTGCTAATTAACTTTTCCATCCATTGCAGGTAAAGTGGATGATCAGGTCGCCTCAACGCTCCTTCTTTTTTTAGCAAGTCTCTTGCTAATTGCTTGGGTGTGGGATGATATTGCCATTCATCTCCGCCATACCAGCTCAATTCCCAATCATCAATATCTAAGATGACTGGTAGATGGCTAAATAATTTTTTCAGTAAGGCTAAGCCAAAGCTAGCTGGTTGAGGTTTAATCGCGTAGATAAAATCTCCATCAATTTTATTTATGAGTTTGGTAACTGGTTTAAAAAACTCCGGATACTTGCCACCTTCTACTGAATAAATGGGTAAGTCTGAAGGAACGGCTGTGTATAGGGGTTGGTCAAATAAAAAGCCAAGCACTTCAACTTCATAGTTAAGTTTCCTCAAGGCATTACTGAGTAAAGAAGCCCGAATTATTCCATCATTTGCCGATAAATTCCATACGAGTAGCGACACCTTTAATCTGTCTTTCATTAATCTCGTCTATTTCTGAAATTAGGTAGATGTCAGCATCCAGGTAAATAACTTAACTTTTTCAAAGATGATTCCTGCTAGAAAGCTACTGTGTTCGCAAGCCTAAGAGCTTATTCCCAAAAAACTTCCTCTCCTTCCTCCAGGAGGGGTAGAGAGGATCGATCCAGAATAACACCTTCCGAACTTAGGATTGACTTCACAAAAAGCTCTAAAACAAAACTTGTATTAGTCAGTTTTACTTAATCTAATCAAGAATCTTTATACGACCTGTTTGGATATCGTCAAAGACACGATTGATTTGATGGCGTTCTTCATCAGTCACTCTGTAGTCAGAAAGCATAGTGGTGACCAACTGTAGATGATCTAGACGGCTTAATTGGCCAGAATTAAGAATTCTGTCTACGATTTGCTTGAGCGTTTGAGGAAATTGACCCTGAATATCTCCTGCCATTAGTGGCTGGTCACATAATAACGTTTTGGTTTTCTGGCTGTTGTCTTTTATTGTCTACTAAAATAACTGGCTTGGCACCAGTGCCACATCAACCTTTTCCCTTACCCTTTCCCCTCCTCAACATGGGTAACTATTTTTTCGCGAGTCCTAAGCTCTAGGAGCGGAACGCTGATAAAGATGGGCGACAAACTGATCTAACTTCATCGTTCCCACTAGTTGCTGTGTCTTGTCCAACTGGAACTGCCTGTCTAAAACCTGCTGGACTTGCGTTCTTTCAGCGTCTGTACTGGGAGGCGACCAGACAGGGTCAGCGCTATCTAGCCAGAGAATACGTTGATACTGAGTTGGTTCAGATGAAAGAGACTTTTCTAAAGCAGGTGCTAGCTGAGCAGACTTCTGAGCCAATAACATGACTGGTAACGTTGGTGGAATATAGTAAGCCAGACGCAGGACATGACCCCAAGCCGTAGAGTTCATCATCACTAAAGTTGGTGTCGTAGAATCCTGAGCAATGATGTCGGCTAGTTGGTGGAATATCCGGCGGTGCCGAGTTCCTAAGTCTGCGATGCTGGTACTCAAATATAACAGCAGCAAAATGGCTGCTGTCGGTCGTTGCCATTGCCCAGTTGCTCGTTCTACCCACGTAGTCAGTAATAACAAGCATCCGGGCAAAATAAAAATCATCGACCGTCCCCAGCCAAAACTGATTGTGAACTTGCCGCTGATGATATCTACGACCAACCCCAGCAAGAGTGGAAAAATTCCCAAAACCAAAGCTATAGACAAAACTCGACGCTGATTTTGATGCCAGAGGCTGATAATACAAGCGAAAAGCACCAGCACTGCTACCCCACCAGCAACGGTAGCGCTTACAGGTGGGAGGCTGCTAATCCAGTCTCCCAACACCAAATGAATTCCCAGAGTTTGAACGACATCCTGCAAGTGCCGCAATCCGGTTTCAACGATGCCAGTGGCAGTCGAAAATCGCTGTAAGTCAGCATTGTGTAGCTGCTGTCGGGTTCCCCAAAGTACCCAAGGAATTGTCAGGAAGACACCTGCACTGAGGCACCCTCCAGCTAACCACCACCGTTGTCTGTCTAGAACTAGCACTAATGCAGCTAGAGCGAGAAGCCAATAAGCAAAGAAATAAAACGTCATCAGTCCAGCCGCTACTGAACCAATTAAAAGCAGTGACCAAAGGAGTTTTGTGTTGTGAGTGAAGAAACGTTGACGCTTCAGTTCTGACTTTTGAGTGTCAATTAGCTGTAGCAGTGCCCAGGCGCTCAGGATTGCCCAAAGCACGAGTGAATTGTACATCCGCACATTTAAGGAGTGAAATATATAGTAGGGATTAATTCCTATAAGTGCAGCAAACAATAGACCTCCCTGTTGCCCCAGTAAACAACGACCTAAACCATAGGCACTGCCAATTGCCACAACACTCAATAAAGCTCCGAGGCTTCGTGTTGCGACTTCTCCATTCCCGAACAGGTGCAACCAAAGATGTTGAGCGAGGAAAAATAGGGGAGGATGCGGTTCGCCACCAGCTAATCCTCTCAGGAGGTTTTTTAGAGTTTCCAAGATGTCATGAATACTGCTTTGTGGTGGCAGACTCAGCAAGGCGGTATAGTCAGCTAAAACTACTGGCAAATCCTGAGGAGGTTGATAGGCAATTTTTTGACCTGTAGAAAGGAGTAGTGACAGCACCTCGTCATACCAAAATTCCCGGCTTCCTAAATTGAGTATTTTTAATAAAACTGCGATCGCAATAATGATCAACAGTATTGAAGAAAACCGTAGGGATAGTTTGTGGTGTGGGTGGGACATCTCACACGTCTAGCCGTGAGTAGAGCTATGGTAAAAAGTAAGTGCTGCTGAACAGGTCTATCTAGAGTATCCAGTGTTCATTGGTTACTGGTTGAGCAGAAACGATTTATTTACAAGGAGACGCTATAAAAATGCAGGTAATTCTGCTGCCAGCACTTTCTGACAACTATATCTTTTTACTCCATAACCCTAAGCAGAACGTTGCAGCAGTTGTTGATCCCGCAGAGGCGCAACCAGTGCTACGGCGTTTAGAAGAACTTGGGGCTGAACTGGTGATGATTTTTAATACTCATCATCATATGGATCATGTCGGCGGTAATCGGGAACTGATCGAACATTTTCCGAATGTCTACGTGTGTGGAAGCGCTCAAGATAAAGGAAGAATTCCTGGGCAACAGGTGTTTTTGCAGGAAGGCGATCAGGTTGAATTTACCGATAGAATTGGCGAGGTGATATTCGTTCCCGGACACACCAGTGGACATATTGCCTACTACTTCTTTCCACGAGTAGAGGGTGAAACGGGTGATTTATTCTGCGGTGATACCTTATTCGCTGGCGGTTGTGGCAGATTGTTTGAAGGTACACCAGCGCAGATGGTGGATTCCTTGAGCAAGCTGCGGGCTTTGCCGGACAACACGCGAGTCTGGTGCGCTCACGAATACACGCTGAAAAATCTTCAATTTGCCCTTACTGTAGATCAGGAAAATCTAGATTTACAAACTCGATATACTGAAGTTCAAGAGGCTCGTCGCCGTTTAGAGGCAACCATACCCTCGCAACTGGGGATTGAAAAGCGTACCAATCCATTTTTGCGATGGGAGCAACCAGCACTCCAGTCCGCCGTCAAAGCGACAGAACCCGTACAGACATTTGCGCGGCTGCGAGGCATGAAAGACCGATTTTAAGTTGATGAGGTGACGAGAAAGGGATTGGCTTTGGGAAAAACTTCTCCCAATCCCCAATTTTTCATTCCCTTGTTCTGCCTGGTTGCGATCGCGTACCAGATTTTCGTACTATGAAGTGTTCTGGAACATTATTACTCCCCCAAGAAGTCCGTACCCGAAATAAAGACTATGGCGAAACGTGTGCAATTAGTTTTAAATCAAGACGTTAGCAAGCTAGGCAAAACTGGCGACTTAGTTGAAGTCGCTCCTGGCTATGCTCGTAATTATCTACTTCCCAAGGGAATCGGAATTAGAGCCACCCCTGGCATCCTCAAGCAAGTTGAGCGGCGTAAAGAACAAGAGCGTCAGCGTTTGCTCGAAGAGAAGCAGCAAGCTGAAACTCAGAAGACGGCACTAGAAACCGTGGGTCGCTTCACCATTCACAAGCAAGTGGGTGAAAATGAAGCAATCTTCGGTACTGTTACCGCTCCAGAAGTCGCTGAAGCCATTCAAGCGGCAACAGGTCAGGAAATAGACCGACGGGGTATTACTCTACCGGATATCAGCGAACTCGGTGTCTATAAGGCAGAAGTCAAGCTACATCCAGAAGTCACAGCGGTAGTTGAAATTCAAGTGGTTTCCAACTAGTGCAGTATCTAACTGACTAACTACCCTTTAGTCCAAGTTGACCCGTTTTGTCAGGTCAAATAAGGGGGTTGAGCGAGGTGCTAAAAGCCGTCACTCAACCCCTTAATTTATTAAGCTAGGTTAGAAGCTAGTGTGCGTTCCAATGCATGACGTGGCGGACAGTCAAAAGGTAAGCGTGAAAAAATCAACCCTTAACCTTGTCTCCTTTGACCCAAAACGATCGTTTGATATTGCTATCGGGTCTTCCGCAAGGGTACTGCAACACTAAAAGGTTTAATAGCTTCTCTATTCTCCTCATTGCCTTGAATATGGCTCAAGAACTGCAATTTTCGACATTTAGCAACTCTCTACCCCCTCAAAACATTGATGCCGAGGAGTCGATTCTCGGAGGGATTTTGCTAGACCCTGAAGCCATTGGTCGGGTAGCTGATATACTGCCAGCTAACGCTTTTTACATTACTGCCCACAAAGAAATCTACAAAGCGGCTCTAGCGCTCCATAACCAGGATAAGCCGACAGATTTAATGAGCGTTACCACCTGGCTGTATGACCACGAATTATTAGAGAAAGTTGGTGGTCAGAGTAAATTAGCACAGCTCGTTGAGCGCACTGTCTCAGCGGTTAACGTTGACCGCTATGCGACGTTGGTGACGGAGAAGTACCTCCGCCGTCAACTGATCCAGGCAGGTAATGAGATTGTGCAGTTGGGTTACGAAACCTCAATCGAGTTGGAAACTGTTCTTGACCAGTCAGAGCAAAAGATTTTTAGCCTTACTCAGACTCGCCCTCAGCAAGGTTTAATTCCTATCTCTAAAGCCCTAATTGAGACATTTAACAGTATCGAAACCCTCCATGAAGGAGTAGCACTGCCTGGTATTCCTTGCGGGTTCTATGACTTGGACACTATGACTGAGGGGTTTCAGCGTTCTGACCTGATTATATTGGCTGCCAGACCATCGATGGGAAAAACAACCCTAGGATTGAATATTGCCCACAATATTGCTGAGAATCAAAAGTTATCGGTAGCAATTTTTAGCCTGGAGATGTCTAAAGAGCAGCTAGTCCAGCGATTGCTCTCAAGTGAGGTGGGAATTGAAAGTAATCGCTTACGGGCAGGACGAATCAGCCAAAACGAGTGGGCACCGTTGAGCAATGCGATCAGTACTTTGACTCAATTACCAATTTTTATTGACGATACTCCAAACCAAACTGTAATGCAGATGCGATCGCATGTGCGGCGTCTTCAGGCGGAACAAGGGGGTCAATTGGGATTAGTTTTAATCGACTATTTACAGTTGATGGAAGGGAATAGCGATAACCGTGTCCAGGAACTGTCCCGGATTACGCGCAGTCTCAAAGGGTTAGCCCGTGAACTGAATGTCCCAATCATCGCCCTGTCTCAGCTAAGTCGGGGAGTCGAAGCTCGTAACAACAAACGACCAATGATGTCCGATTTACGTGAAAGCGGTTCAATTGAGCAGGATGCGGATTTAGTTATCATGCTCTACCGCGATTCTTACTACAATCACGATTCACCCGATCGAGATATCGCAGAAGCCATCATTGCCAAGCATCGAAATGGTCCCACTGGGACTGTCAAGCTGTTATTCAGACCTGAATTGACGAAGTTTCTCAACTTAGCCTCTCCCAATCGGGCATGATTTAACGCAAAGGCTCTTATGCAAAGGGCAGAAGGCAGAAGGTTTTATTACTAGTATATTGTTGTTTGAGGAGAAAGGGTAAAGGGTAAAGGTTGTTCCCTTTTACCTTTCACCCTGCCCCTTATCCCAAGAGGGGACTCCACCTTCCCCTTTTCCCTAAAACCGATTAGTTAAATAGGCAACGCGAGATGCTCAAGGGCAGCTTAGCTAATTCTTAACAGTTCAACATCAAAAATCAGCGTAGCGTTTGGAGGAATTACACCACCAGCGCCACGGGAACCATAGCCTAATTCGGCGGGAATAATTAACTGACGACGTCCGCCAACTTTCATCGAACCAACGCCTTCATCCCAGCCTTTAATGACCTGTCCAACGCCGAGTTTGAACGAAAACGGGCGATTGCGATCGCGTGAACTATCAAACTTAGTACCATTCTCCAGGGTACCCGTGTAGTGAACGGTGACAGTTTGTCCCGTTTGGGGTGTTGCTCCGTCTCCCTCCTTAAGGTCAACGTACTTCAGACCAGAAGGTGTCGTCATAGTGGCGCTATCTGTAGTCTGTTCGCTGTCTGAACCAGAATCCATCGCAATAAGTCTTGTATTATTAACATCTGGGTTAGCACTTGTATCGAGTGCAACCACGGCGGCTTGAGTTGTGGTCAGTTCATCAGCACTTGCGCTGACTTTCCCGGTAGTAAATTGCCCTACAAGCAGTAGCACACCACACGCCAAGACAACCCCTAAACTGATTAAAATTTCCCTCAAAATTTCTCCTCCAAATTGTTTCTTCAACGCCAGAGTTTATTTTCTAAATCTCGTACCTGACGTTCTAGACGGTCAATGCGACCACGCAATTCATCGACTTCCGCTTGGCGAGGGACGCCTAAATCTTGCAACATATTACGCATCTGTCGTTCCATCTGCACCTCAAGATTACCTTGGTCTGACTTGAGCTGTTGCATCATATCATCGACAAATCCCTTCGCTTGCTCAGGATTAATCTTACCTTCCCTCACCCATTCATCACTAACCTCACGCATTTTCTCTGCAGCCATTGAAGTCGTGCCAATACCAACCATCAATAACTGCTTGAGCCAATTGTTATTATCCATACTCTTTTCCTATTACTCGGCACTTAATTGGGTAGCTGAATGTAGACTGTTTCCCCAGGGGACCAAACATCCTTGCCTACAGTTCTATTCTGTGATATCTCCACGGGTACCTGCTGCTTTCCCTGCGCTTAGATAGATCATGACACAATAGATCTCTTAGGACTAAAGCTAAGGTCTCTACAGATAAGGTAGGGATTGCCCACCCTACTGCTATCAATAGCGTTCAAACCTTCAACCGAAGGCAGAGGACAGAAGGTTCAGTTCTGTTTAGAAGGGAATTGTGACTCTTGCTCCCTTCAGTCGCTTTCCGGGCTTGGGCTATCGGCATCGGGATAAATTCCTTCTGCCTTCTGCCTTTCTTGGTTCAAACTGTAAGTCCTGTCTCTATCTTCGTTGACACTATAAGTCTCAAACAACAAAAGCAAATTATTACCTACTATGGTTATTGAATGGCTCAGGGTGAGCGTTTCTCCGGAACTTCGAGAAAGATATATTCAAAAAGATGCTGAAATCTGGACATCCATGCTTGTCCAGCATCCTGGATTTTTAGGCAAAGAGGTCTGGATCAATCCAGAAACCCAGAATGAGGTTATCCTAATCATCCGTTGGGCAAGTCTTGAAGCGTGGAAAGCCGTTTCAGCAGAGCAGTTGGCACAAACTGACCAACAGTTCAACGAGGAATTTGGCTCTCAACATCAGATTATTGAGGCGGCTGAGTACCAAGTCCGAAAATTTCCTCAGGGTTAACACTATGCACCCGCCACAGGAGTGGGATGTTTAACTGAACGCGTTACCTACCGATGCTAAATTGTCCTCGCTGTCATCAATCTCTCAATAGCAAAGCAGTTACTTGTTCCCATTGCGGAACGGTTCTCAAAGCCTATGGTCATCCCGGCATTACCTTGCATCGGGCAACAAGTGATCAGCCGTTGTGCGAAACTTGTAGCTATCAGGCAGACGATACCTGTACCTTTCCCCAACGTCCCTACGCCAAGGAGTGTACTCTCTACGATGACATTACCCAACCTAAGGTAGTCGCTAACCAACGTTATACTCCTCGTCAGAATCCACTGCAATCGCTCAAGTTCTGGTGCCAGCGAAATCCGGCTTGGTTGGGTTTGTTGGGATTACTAACCGCGAGTTTTCTACTTACACTACTTGCCGCATCTCGATAGGCTTAGGGCACACTAACAGTGGCTGAAGTGGTTTCTGTGGAAGGTGAGCTGTCTGCTTTAAGAGGCTGATTAACCGGAGTTTTTTTTTCCTTAAATACGTCTAAATCAAACCAGAAGGTTGTACCAACACCAACTTCACTGACTAAGTGTACCCGGCTATGATGTTTCTGAATGATGTTTCTGACGATTGAAAGACCCAAACCCGTTCCTTCAAGGGTATGAACTCGGTTTTCTACACGGAAAAATCGGTCAAAAATCGCCTCTTGGTCTTCGGCATCAATACCAATTCCCGTATCTGAAATTTCTACCCGCACTTGAGCTGTTTCGTGGTGATGAGGGTCTGATTCCAGCAGATAGGCACGAATCATCACTCGTCCGCCTGGTTCCGTAAATTTTAGAGAGTTGCCTACCAAGTTCGCAAAAACTTGAAGCAACAAATCATAGTGACCTAGAACAGGTGGTAAATCTGGGGCAATATCTTGAGCGAGTTCAATGCCTTTATCACGCGCATTTAGCTGATAGGTGCGTAGCGTCTGCTCTACAGGCTGAGCGATATCTACGGGTTCAAAATGATAAAGCCGACACGATTCAAGGCGTGATAAATCTAAAACATCATTGACCAGACGAGTAAGCCTATCTGTCTCGCGATTGGCGGTTTCAAGGAACTCCCGACGCTCTGTTTCGCTGAGGTCTTCGCCATACTCGTGGAGGGTTTCGATAAATGATTTGATGTTAAACAGAGGCGTTCTCAGTTCATGGGAGACATTGCTGATGAACTGGCTTTTTGCCTCGTTTAGTTCTACCTCGCGGGTAATATCCTGTACGGTCATTGCAATGCCCTTGACACTCTCTCGGTATTGGTCGAGGACACTGGTGAGAAGGATGCGGACGGTACGAGGCGTTGGTTCATTAAGTGTGATTCGGAACTCTTCGCCTTCGCGTTCTCGTTCTGCTGAAGTTTGCCCAGCCGCAATTTGATAAAGCGATCGCGTTAGTTCCATTGTTACGGCGCTAGGCAGGTGATGCAAGACATTTTCACCCACAACGTCAACACCTTCCCAACTGAAAATGCGGCGTGCTGTTGGATTGACTAAAACGACATGGAAATTGGTATCGATTAAGACAGCACCATCGGCAATGGTAGAAACAAGCGTTTCTAATTTCGCTTTCTCAGCCGTCAGTTCTTCAATATTTTGCTCTTCATAACGCTCCAACCGCTCTGCCATCTCGTTGAAGCTGAAAATCAGTTCGCCTAGTTCCCCTTTTAAGGGCAGGTCGATCCGTTGCTTAAAGTTGCCAGTGGCAATATTTTTGACACCCCTTAGCAGTTCCTGAATTGGCTTTGTGATCATCAGGGCGTTAAAGACTGCCCCTAAAATCACCATCACCCAGATCGAGATAAAAACCGCGATCGTCACGTCTCGTGTCAAATTTGAGGAGGCAACCACCGTAGGATTAGGGTTGATCCCAATCGCTAACACCCCTAAGTACTTCCCTTCTTGCATCAGAGGTACAAAGACATCCGTCACTTCCCCATCCGGGGTTAGGTGCTGTCGCACCATCGGTACTTCAGAGTTTTTGGCGTAGTCTTCAGGTAGCTCAATCCAACGTTGAATCGTTAGAGAGTTTTGCACTTCCGATTCCGAGAAAGGAATCCCAAAGAAAATTTGACCCGCCTCATCTGCATAAATCATGTAGCGCACACTAGAGGTGCTGCTATAGAAGCGGTGGGAAAAGCGAGCGACTTCCGTCAGATTGTCTTCTGCAATCAGGGGTGCAACATTGGATGCCAACAATAAACCTAGATCACGACCAAAACGAGTGTCGTTCATTCTAGCGTCCTGTTGAATTGTGTTCACCGCCCAGAATGTCAAACCACTCATGATCAAGGAGACGACAAGGGTTGCCGCCGCCATGAGTCGGGTCTGGAGAGTAAACTCTGACCACCAATGTGCGATAACTTCTCGGATGGTTTTTAGCAAGGCGAACAAGGGTGATTCACTACAATCAACAGGAAAACTACAACAGCCTACTTAAAGGTAGATGCTTTAGTCGAGAAAACGCTGCTTAAAAAGAAGCGTCCCCCAATTATATATATATGCTTAGCTTGAAGCCGATGTTCTATTAGGAGAAGCGATCGCATTGAGGTTTTTATGACCTCAAACGAGTAAGAGTAAAGCGGCACAATGCTAGCTCCTAGAGAGCCACTACGCTGAGGCTTCGTAATCGCTATGTGTTCAACTTCACCCATCTTCGCTAAGGGAAACCATTGCCTATCCTTTCTCTAATTAGACTAGCTGGGTAGGAAGCCAGCACCTCTGACACGATGACCGATATCTTTACGGTAGTACATCCCTTCAAATTGGATACATTTGATCGCCTTATAAGATGAAGCGATCGCCTCATCAAACGTCTCACCTGTCGCCGTCACACCAAGCACCCGACCGCCATCAGTAAGCAACTGTTGCTGCTTTAGCTGAGTTCCTGCACAAAAAACTGTTGCTCCTAGTTCCTCGGCTTGATCAATTCCAGTAATCACATCACCCTTCTTATAGACTCCGGGATAGCCTTGAGCCGCAGCAATCACACAAGCGGCTGTCCCAGATTTCCAGGTTATCGGCGGCATTTGCTCCAGTCGTTGCTGGCTACAAGCGAGAAGCAGCTCTTCTAAAGGAGTCTCCAGCAAAGGTAGAATCGCTTGAGTTTCCGGGTCACCAAAGCGACAATTAAACTCCAGAACAGTCGGATTACCTTGTGGGGTAATCATTAACCCTGCGTAAAGAACCCCTCGATAGTCAATCCCTCGTTGACGTAGAGCCTCAACTGTAGGCTGAAGGATTTCTTGCTCAATACGTTCCATTAAAGCAGGAGTAACAATTGGGGCAGGGCAATAAGCTCCCATGCCACCCGTATTTTCCCCAGTATCCCCCTCACCAATTCGCTTGTGATCTTGAGCAGGTAGTAAAGGGCGAACGCTCACGCCATCCGTCAGAGCTAAAACAGAAACTTCTTGACCCGTTACGCACTCTTCAATCACCACAGTTTTAAACCCATTTTTGAAGAGTGATTCAACAGCCGTTTGTGCTTCCTCAACAGAGGCAGCAACGATGACACCTTTGCCTGCCGCCAAGCCATCTGCTTTCACAACAATTGGGGCACCTTGAGCCTTTACATAAGCGATCGCTGCTTCAGCTTCAGTAAATACCGCAAACTGAGGCGTTGGAATGCCCGCCGACTGCATCAACGTCTTAGCCCAGTATTTACTAGACTCAATCCTCGCTCCTTCTTTCGTTGGACCAAAAACCGTCAGACCTTGTTGTTGGAGATAGTCTGTGATTCCCAACGAAAGGGGAAGTTCTGGTCCAACAACAACCAACGAGATATTGTGAACCAGAGCAAACCGGGCAATTCCCTCAAAATCATCCACACGTAAGGGAAGATTCTGGCAACCCTTTGTAGTTGCTGTGCCACCGTTACCAGGAATACATACCACCTGCTGAATACGTTGAGATTGCAGCAGTTTCCAGGCGAGGGCGTGTTCACGACCCCCATTGCCAACCACCAAAATCTTCACTTTAGCCTTGCGCTCCAGAAGAATTGAACTTTAAGGGGAATCACGACCAACTACGGTCTGCAGCCGTCTGTTTTATCAACAAATTTAAAGCGTGCAGAACGCCTGACTCAAAAGTCCCAAGCTTTATGAGTCGAGCAAATGTTCTTCATTATGCCATGGGATTACCAATTGACGAAAAAATGTATCACCTTGGAGATTTTCTGTAGAAAATATGCAGAGCAGGCAAGGGAAGCCGGGACAGGGAGGCGCGGGGCTTACGACGTTTTTGCTAATTACTCAGGGCTTTTTGCTGCTGATAGCGCTCCTTAAACTGGCGCTGTTGTTTGTTGTGATCCACAATCGGCGCAGGATAATCAAGGGCGTACCGCTCCATGGGTGGTATATCTCCACTGAGTAAGTGTTCTGTATCCACAGAGCGCAATTCTGGGAGCCATTCTCGAATGTATTCACCTTCTGGGTCAAATTTCTTGGCTTGACTAGCTGGGTTAAAAATTCGTACAGGTTTAGGGTCCATACCACTGGAAGCACTCCACTGCCAGCCGCCGTTGTTGGCTGAGAGGTCGCCATCATACAAGTTTTGCATGAAGTATTTTTCTCCCAAGCGCGGGTCAATCAGTAGGTCTTTGGTGAGGAAGCTAGCAACAATCATCCGACAACGGTTATGCATCCAACCAATTTCCTTCATCTGCCGCATCGCTGCGTCCACAATGGGATATCCGGTTCTCCCTTCACACCAAGCTTGGAAGTACTCTGGGTTATTGTCGTAGGGAAAGTTTTTCAGGGTTTTGCGGAAGGCGCCTTCTGCTAGTTCTGGGAAGTTATACATCGCATGTTGATAGAACTCCCGCCAAGCGAGTTCCTGTTGCCATGCCTTGATACTGGCTTCGGTTTCATCACTACGGCTATCTTCTAAGGCAGCGAGAGTGGCTGCCCAAACTGTACGAACGCCAATGACACCGAATTTTAACGCGGCACTAAGTTGGGATGTACCGTGAACACCAGGAAAGTTGCGCTGTTCTTTGTACTCAGTAATGGCGTGACGACAAAATTCCTCTAGTTTTTCCTGAGCGGCTGTTTCGCCTGGTGCTGTCACCAGTTCATTATCCCAAGCAAAACCCAACTCTTTCGCTGTTGGTAGCTCAACAGTTCCAGCTTGTTGTGCTGTCTCCTTTTCTTGTTGGGTTAGTCCTTCTACATCAGTGAGGGTTTCTACAGGCTGTGCTTTTGGTTTGCTACTCCAGTTGCGCCAGAAGGGGGTGTAAACCGTGTAAGGCTGGTTTGAACCAGTCCGAATGTCTTCCGGTGGGTGTAATAGCTGATCCCAATTGTTATGTACCTGAATGCCCTTTTCTTTTAGGGCAATCATGACAGTGCGATCGCGTTCTTTGGCATAAGGCTCAACATCCCAATTCCAGAAAACAGCCTTAGCGTTGAGAGCTGTTGCTAAAGCAGGTATCGCTTGAGTCGGATTTGCCTGAAGAATCAACAATTGGCTACCCACTTGGTTATAGCGTTCTTTCAGAGACTGCAAGCTGCCAATCATGTAAGTTACTCTTGCCGGGGCAACATCATCCCGTTCCAGAATATCCGGGTCGAGACAGAAAACTCCCACCACTTTTTTAGTTTGTTGTTGGGCAGCAGCGAGTCCAATATTGTCTGATAAACGTAAATCGCGCCGATGCCAAAACAGAATTAAGTCAGACATGCAATCAATGCTTCGGTTAATTAGCTTCTTTTGCCAGCTTAAAGCTTACCGATACTTTCTCACTACCCATTGAAAAAGCTGAGGATTTGTCCCGGATACCCTCTTGCCTTTGCTGTAACTTGCAACAGCGTCATTAGCTGTAGCGCAGTTTCACTGTCATCTTTAGCCGCAGTGACACAAAGTTTGCGCTCTAGAAAAGGTCTGCCTTTAGCACTTGAGTAGCAGTGGTCATAGCCTGGATTTGAGGCTAAGTTTGTACTTCGTTAATTCTGTCAGGGTGACCACGGCTGCTCGAAAAGTTGACGGCTTGCACAAGCTATGACTGCCGTCTTGGTGTTTGGAGGAGTGAAGGAGACATAATCCGTGGCAAACCGTCACCTGTTTGCTTGGCAACGAAGCTTATCGATTGCCTTAGTTTTAGCTTTACTGGGTTTTGTAGCTGGCTTTGGTTGGAGAGTCGATCACTCGACGAATCAGAAGACTGTATTACCAGTCAGCACGAGGATGCAGCAAGACAAAGCAGGGCTAGAAACCTTGAAGGCTAAGGCTGTAGCGGTGCAGCAAGATGCGGCACATCAAAAAGCGATCGCTAAACTAGCACAAGAAGAAAAAGTAAAACGTCTCAACGCTTCTATCCCTGTCCAATTTCAAGGAAAAACGATTCGTGAAGTCAAGCTGAAGGGTAAAGACAATCCCAAGACCCAAGTCAAGCCGACAAAAGCGATCGCACCAGCCAAGCTAATCGCACTAACGTTTGACGATGGCCCCTGGCCACAAATGACCTCAAAAGTTTTAGATATTCTCAAAAAACAAAACGTCAAAGCTACCTTTTTTGTGGTGGGAAAGCAGGTAGAAAAACATCCACAGCTAGTAAAGCAGACTGTAGCAGAAGGTCATGCGATTGGCAACCATTCCTGGAGTCATCAGTATCATCATTACAGCGCATCAGCCGCCGCTCACGAACTCGATAAAACAGCAGCTTTGATTCATAAACTAACGGGTGTCAAGACATCTCTTTTCAGACCGCCTGCTGGCATTTTGAATAATGGGTTAGTGGCTTCTGCTCACCAGAAGAAATATGCTGTCGTGATGTGGTCTGTAGATTCAAAAGACTGGCGTTCTGGACGTACTACCAAGCAAGCACTAGTTGACAATTCGCTCAAGGAAGCCAAATCTGGGGGAATTGTCTTACTGCACGATGGAGGAGGCGATCGCACAAAAACAATTGAGGCTTTACCGCAATTAATTACGCAACTAAAAAAGCACGGCTACACCTTTGTAACCGTGCCAGAACTTCTAGAAAAGGGGGTTAGTTTTTAGTTTTTTATTGTTAGTTATTTGTTAAAAAGTACCAACAACCAACAACTAACAACCAATTACTGAACTGGAGTTAACTCTCGTTCTGCCACAGCGTCAGCGTTAGCTTCTGGGGTATCAGCTTCCGAAGGCGGTACAACTTGCCAGAACTGCGGTAGGTATTCCGACCAGTAAGCCAAAATAGTCTTAGCTCTGGGGCTGCCAGTACGTTCAGCGTGAGCTTGGATTAAGTCCTTGAGTTGTTGCTCACCAACAGAGCTAGTAACCCGTTGAATCTTAACAATTTCCGGGTTGACTTTTGCGGAGAAACTCCCATCTTTATCTAAGAAGTAGCCTAGACCCCCGGTCATCCCAGCGCCGACATTACGACCGACATTGCCTAAGACAACGATGACACCACCCGTCATGTATTCACAACAGTGGTCACCTGCTCCCTCAATTACTGCCTGACCTTTGGAGTTACGAACACCAAACCGCTCACCTGCGCCCCCATTGGCAAACAAAGTGCCCCCAGTCGCCCCGTAGAGGCAGGTATTACCCACAATCACGTTTTTGGCAGGGTCATAAGTCACTTCTGCTGGTGGCTTGATGATAATCTCGCCCCCGTGCATTCCCTTACCCACGTAGTCGTTGGCTTCACCTTCTAAGATGAGTGTCATTCCAGGGAGGTTGAAGGCACCAAAGCTTTGACCAGCAGCCCCTTTGAAGTTGAGGGTAATTTGCCCTCCGAATCCGGTATCTCCGTACTTTTTGGCGATCACACCTGCAATGCGAGTTCCTACTGTTCTGTCGGTGTTTATGATGCCGACATCCTGAGTTACAGTGCCTTGGTTGCTAATCGCGTCCTGGATGGCGCTATCTGTAAGTAGCTGATCATCCAGAACTGGGCCATTGCTATGGACAGGTTCATGCTTCAGCCAACTGCGATCGCTTCTGGTGTCCGGCAAATTAATCAGACAATCCAGATTTAAAGCGGCTGTCTTGGTTAGGTTAACACCTTCCCGGACTTTCAACAGGTCAGCGCGACCAATGATTTCTTCCAATGACCGATAGCCCAGTCGTGCCAAAAGCGATCGCACTTCCTCAGCTACGAAGAAGAAGAAGTTGACTACATGCTCAGGTATACCTGTAAAGCGCTTACGCAGTTCTTCCCGCTGAGTGGCAACACCAACTGGGCAGTTATTCGTGTGGCAAATGCGCGCCATGATACACCCTTCGGCAATCATTGCGACAGAGCCGAAGCCATATTCTTCGGCACCCATCAGCGCCGCCATCATGACATCCCAGCCTGTCTTTAAACCACCATCAGCACGGAGCAAGACGCGATCGCGTAGCTGATTTTCCAATAGCACCCGATGTACTTCCGTTAGCCCTAGTTCCCAAGGTGAACCTGCGTGCTTGATTGAGCTAAGCGGAGATGCACCCGTACCGCCATCATGACCAGAAATCTGGATGACATCAGCATTCGCCTTGGCAACCCCAGCCGCAATGGTACCAATGCCAATTTCCGCTACCAGCTTCACAGATACTCTGGCTTCAGGATTAATCTGGTGCAGGTCAAAGATCAACTGCGCCAAGTCCTCAATCGAATAAATATCGTGGTGAGGTGGTGGAGAAATTAACGGAACTCCTGCCTTAGATCGCCGTAGCATCGCAATGTAGGGGCTAACCTTTTTACCAGGTAGCTGACCCCCTTCTCCAGGTTTAGCACCCTGAGCCATTTTGATTTCAAGCTGCTTGGCGTTCATCAAGTACTCTGGCGTTACACCAAAGCGACCTGAGGCAACCTGCTTAATCGCAGAACTGACTGTATCGCCATTTCTCAAACCCTTGAGGTGGGGGAACAGTTGCGAATGTCCTGTTTCATCGACATCATCAAGGACTTTGAACCGCACGGGGTCTTCGCCACCTTCACCGGAGTTGGATTTGCCTCCGATCCGATTCATGGCGATCGCCAGAGTCTCATGGGCTTCTCGCGAGAGTGAACCTAGAGACATCGCACCCGTACAGAACCGATGGACGATTTCCGCTGCTGATTGTACTTCTTCAACGGGGATAGAAGTGCGATCGCTCTTGAAGTCCAACAAATCTCGAAGTGCTGTCGGTGGGCGTTGCTCGAATAGCTGCTTATACAGCTCGTAGTGGTCGTAGTTCTTCCCATCGGCGACAGCCTTGTGCAGCGCCTTAGACGATTCAGGGCTGTTCATGTGGTACTCGCCCCTGGGCTTGGCATTGATAAAACCGTAGTTTTCCAGCTTCTTGCTGGTTAATTCCGGGAAAGCTCGCTGATGGAACGAAACAACTTCCTGCGCCAACTCCGCAATACTCAAACCACCCAACCGCGATGTTGTCCCGGCAAAGGCAAGGTTTAATAATTCCGTACCAATACCAAGTGCCTCGAATATCTGAGCCGCCTGGTAAGAGGTTAGTAGAGAAATCCCCATTTTTGAGAGGATTTTCAACAGACCCCCTTCCACCGCCTTGCGGTAGTTTTTCTGAGCCTCTTCTAACGAGACAGTCTCAATTTTGCCCCCTTCCATCAGTTTCTGAGTCTTGGGATTAGAGACCCACTGACGTACAGATTCCAAAGCTAAGTAAGGACAAACTGCCGACGCACCATAGCCAATTAAGCAGCCAAAGTGATGAGTATCCCAACACTGAGCCGTATCAACAATTAATGACGCTTTCATCCGCAGTCCTTGGCGGATGAGATGATGGTGTACTGCACCCACTGCCAAAAGTGGTGGAATGTAGCTGTAGTTCTCGCTGAGACCGCCACCCGTTCTGTCACTTAAAATCAGAATTTTCTTCCCAGCACGCACGACCTCAGCCGCTTGGTCACATAGCTGACGCACAGCCGCCTCTAACCCGCTTGGACCTGCCACAATTTCAAACAAGGTTGATAGTTCAGCCGTTTCAAACCCTGCGGTTTTGACCGCTTCCAACTCTGCCTCATTGAGGACTGGTGTCTCCAGCTTCAACAGTCGAGCATACTCAGCACGAGCATCCAAGAGATTCCCTCGCTCACCTAGCTGCATACTCAACGACATCACCAAACTTTCCCGCAACGGGTCAATCGGTGGGTTCGTCACCTGAGCGAAGCGCTGCTTGAAGTAGTCATAGAGCAAACGCGGCTTATCCGACAGTACAGCTAAGGGAACGTCATCTCCCATGCAGAACGTGGGTTCCTTGCCTTGAGTAGTCATCGGCTGGATGATCATCTCGACATCTTCTGCCGTGTAGCCAAAGGCAATCTGCTGGCGCAGTAACACAGATGTCTCTAGCTTAGGAGCCGATTCAAAGGGTTGAGGCTTCAGCTCGACTCGATGCTGCTGTAGCCACTGACCATATGGCTCTTGGGTAGCCACCCGTTGCTTGATTTCCCAATTTTTCAGAACCTCATTGGTTTCTAAGTCCACGGCAATCATCTGCCCTGGTCCCAATCGACCCTTCTCGACAATTTCTGCTTCGGGTAAGTCTACGACCCCTGCTTCTGAGGAAACGACAACATAGCCATCCTTGGTAATGCTGTAACGAGCAGGACGCAGCCCGTTACGGTCAAGCGTGGCTCCCACAGTCTTACCATCACTAAATACCAACAGGGCAGGGCCATCCCACGGTTCCTGAATCCCACTGTAGTATTCGTAAAAGTCAACAATTTCTGGGTATTTTTCCAAATCCGGCTGATTTAGGTACGCCTCTGGCACCATAATCATCAACGCTTCTAGCGGGCTGCGACCAGAGTGTACGAGTAACTCCAGCACATTGTCTAGCGTTGCTGAATCACTATTATCTGGATTAACAATCGGCTTTAGGTCATCCAATTCTGTATTTGACGCTGACTCACGCCGACTCTCTACCGCTCCGCTATCTGAAGGCATACTGAGTGCTGTCTCTTGAGTCCTGATTTCTGACTCCTGAGTCCTAACTCCCCACAGAGGATGAGTTAAGTCAGCTTCACGCGCCATCATCCAGTTGATATTACCCAACAGCGTGTTAATTTCGCCGTTATGTCCCAACAACCGCATTGGCTGCGCGAGTGGCCACTTTGGCATCGTGTTGGTGCTAAAGCGCCGGTGATAAACGGCAAAGGCACTTTGATAGTCTGGATTCTTTAGATCTGTATAGAAGTCTCCCAAGACGGTTGAGCGCACCATGCCTTTGTAGACAATCGTGCGATTGGAGAATGAGCAAATATAGAAATCCTCAGACCATTGAGCTGTGCCTTGTGCCTCTAATGTTTTGTGAACTCGACGCCTAGCTTTGTATAAAGCACGCTCTAGCTCATCCCCCCGCAAGTTTTGGGAACTCACGAATACTTGCTCAATTTGGGGCTGGTTTTCTCGCGCTTGGATGCCGAGGACTGATTCTTTTACAGGCACTACCCGCCAGCCCAGCACTTTCAGATCGTTTTGTCCTAATACATCCTCAACTGTTTGACGTGCTTGGTTGACCAGAGCCGCATCTTGAGGCAGAAACACCATACCAACACCGAGTTGGTCGGTAGATGGCATATCAATTCCTTGCTCGATAAACCAAGGCTTGAACAGTTCCCAGGGGATGGCGGTCATTAAACCTGCACCATCTCCAGAATCTTGGTCAGCGCTACAACCACCTCGGTGTTCTAAACACCCTAATGCCGACAATGCTTGCTCAACAAGTTCATGTGTCCCTGTACCTGATTGAGACGCGATGAAGCCAACGCCACACGCATCCCGTTCTTCTACCAACCAGCGTTGACCGGGAAAAGTTGGGTTGCCCTGATTCCACGGCTGAACGTGTTGGTTCTGTTTGATGCTCCTGTTGTCCATCGAATGATTCACGGTTTTTACGGATACAAATTTACGGATTGATCGCTGCTAGCGCAGCAACAGATTCATACGGCACTTCTACAAAGTGAAAATTTTAGAAACAATTTACGTTACACAGGGGTCTAGATAAACACACTTAGGCTAGAGTATCGAATGAACTACAGGGCAGTAGCTGACACCAAAGCTACATCCTCATTAAACAAGGGATGAAATTTGATTCACAAGCTTATTGAGTGGAAAGGCTTGAGTGCTTTAGATTGTCTAATGAACGTAACTCACCGAACTGGTAACGACAGTGGCAAGTAGAGTTGGGGAAAAGAAGAAACTCTTAAAACCCCAATTCCAACGCTGGTTTCCTGCCAGATTGACAGAGTAGCAATATTATAGGAAATGCTCTACGCTAGCAATCCCCGCTTTCTAAGTTTCGCTACTGTAACTTTTACTACAGAAAATAAGGGCAATTACTGTAGTTCAGGCTTAGTACTTGAGCCAAGCTTAATAAACGGTTTTCTTGGCAAGTCCGTGCCGCTGGCAAGCTTTGTGCTGTAAGCCTAGTGCAAGAAGGCAGAAGATTAGGAGGCAGAAGGCTTTTATGAAAGAAAGCTTGCACAGTAAGCTTTTTAACTGGATAGTTATTTCCGCCGTGCTGCACTAGATAGGTTTTACTGCCTTGGTTAGGACAGCAAGCACCTACCATGTCCTCCTATATTCTCAGATTTCCCAGTTGGGCAAATGAAGTTTGGACTGCGTGAGTAGTTTTACTTCTTATTATGAAGCTCTAACAGAGAAGGCGGACGTTGTAAAGTCATTATTTCTTGATATGCTGCCCAAGGCTTAATTTATTGACTTCTACAGACCAGAATCTTGGTCAAAGAGACAGATGGATGATCAAAAGAGCAAAGCCACCCAAGCGGATCGGCGATCGCATACAGCCCTACACAACGCCCCGCTTGTCTCCAAACAGTACTGCTAGTTCTAACGCTAATAGGGATGAAAGTGGAAAATCAGTTCCAATCGCGGTGCGATGCCGTAGAAGTCGAAGAGCAGCACGGCGGCAATGTGCTAATTCTATGTCTTGGGTAGTGTTGTCCAAACGTACAGCGATCATTTTATTCCTGACACTGTGCGGTTCATCCTTTGGGTGGGCAAGTACGCGAGTCGGACACACCAAGCCCAAGCCACTGCTTTCATACAGCAGTGAAGTGATACTGAGTCAGCTAGCACCTGTAGTAGAGAAGCCTTTGGCTCCAAAACGGGCAGAGTTTTTGTCACCAGCCTCAACCCCATCTTCTCTAACCAAGGCGCTACTTACCCAAAGCCAAGTGCTTGATGATAATGCGATCACACCGCGTCGAGCCGAGTTTTTGGCACAGGTATCACCTCAGGTCATTAGGCAGGGTACGCAAATCTCCTTAAATGGTCGGACGTTCAATGTAGCTTGGCAGCAGTGGCAAGTCGGAACGTCAGTTCGGATTGGTATCAGTGACATCGGTCTGATGCAAAGCTTAGGCGTAGAATTGCTGAGTACAAAGGATGTAACCCGACAGCCAGTGCAGTGGTTTTCTTCTCCACAGAGTACACCGCTTGTTCTTCCTAGCCAGTTGATGGGTTCCTATCGCTACCTGGATATTACGGATTTGGCTAAAGTGGCTGGTTGGCAGTTGCAAGTTGAGGGTGCAGCAGTAGCTTCGGGCGATCGCTTACGCATCTCTTCAACTCCTGCAAGGGTTAAGGAGATTCGGCAGGCACGTCAGCCTTGGGGGTCGCGTATTGTTGTTGATTTAGACCGTCCAATTCCCTGGCAAGTCAGTGACCAGCGTACCGCAGGTGTAATCACCTTGGAAGCGTCAGCTAGCCCGTCATTGGTAGAGCAATTCAATGCCCCACCACCTCCAGAGAGGCAAGATGCGGAGGATGCCGCCCCTGTTTCAGTTGGGGCAGACGGTGAGAATGCCGTTATCCGTGTCGAACAGGGTCAAAAGCAAACGATACTTCGCGTTGATATTCCAACGGGTAAGCGCCTGCAAGTCTACTCCTTACCAAACCCAAATCGTTTAGTCATTGATCTTCGCGCCGATGCTTTGGTAGAAAAAGAGATTTCCTGGGCACCGGGAATTCGCTGGCATCAAAAATATGTAACTCTCAAAAATTCTCGCTTCCCAGTGGTCTGGTTGGAAGTTGACCCCCGAACATCAGGTGCGAGTTTCAGACCAATATGGAGCAACCCCGCAACCCAAGTAGGAACCGCGCCTCTGATCCAAACGGCTCAGATGTGGCAAGCATTTGCCGCGATTAATGCTGGTTTTTTCAATCGCAATAACCAATTACCCTTAGGCGCAGTTCGCCGTGATGAACGTTGGTTTTCCGGTCCAATTCTCAACCGGGGTGCGATCGCCTGGAACGACAGTGGTCAATTCAAATTTGGTCGTCTGACGCTTCAGGAAACCTTAGTAACCTCAGCAGGAAGTCGTTTACCAATACTTTTTCTTAACACTGGCTACGTTCAGACAGGTTTTGCCCGTTATACGCCGGAGTGGGGTCCAACCTACACCCCACTCATTGATAATGAAGTACTGTTTGTTGTCCAGAATGACCAAGTAATTAGTCAACTGCCTGGAGGTATAGCAGGACAGCAATCCTTCCCGATTCCTCTTGATGGCTACCTACTAACTCTACGCGGCAATAGTCCCGCTAGTGGTTCTCTTAGTGTTGGTACACAAGTCAGCTTAGAAAGCCTTACTACACCCGGTGACTTTGGTTCTTATCCCCACATTCTGGGTGCTGGTCCCCTTCTGGTACAAAATCGACAAATTGTTCTGAACGCCAAAGCTGAACAATTTAGTGACGCTTTTATCCAACAATCAGCCATTCGCTCCTGTATCGGCAGCACGGCAGCAGGCACACTCATGATTGCTGCCATTCATAATCGTAGTGGTGGGTTGGGTCCAACCTTAGCAGAAACGGCTCAGTTAATGCAGCTCTTGGGAGCCGTCAATGCTCTTAATTTCGATGGTGGCAGCTCAACTGGACTTTATTTAGGAGGTCAGCTCTTAGACCGCTCTCCCTCCACGGCGGCTCGTGTTCATAATGGTCTTGGTATTTTCCGCTCACCTACTCCCTAGAAGTTGGGTTCACTAGCTACTCTCTATCTAGAAAATAATAGTAAGGAGTAGGGAGTGAAAAAGAAGAATTTTCATTGTTTTGTTATGCGTGTAGCATCTGGGTCTAGCTAGTAAAGTTCAGGGGAAGGGCGAATGTGTTTTTTCAAGGTTCCCCTGATCTTTACACTTAAATTTTCCCGATTCCTAAATCGGCGATCCAATGCCACAACTTACAGGAAGAAACATCAGTGATTCTACTTATCTTTTTCTAGATGAAGCTGTAAACGTCTTCTCCCGTGGTGCAATCGGAAGTTTTGTAATTTTAGTAACGCAATAAATGATGTTTTTGAAGTTTGCTTAAAGTAAAACCTTCACACCCTTCACAATGTAAAGACTTCTTGTAATTGTCTCGCTTGAACCGTTAACTGGTGACAAGAACCAAGATTCATTTGTTATGTTTAGTTGTGGTTAGATTGTTTGATTGTGTCTAATCAGTCAAATACTAGTTTCTAGTAAAAAACTTTTCCTTCAATTGTGTAGCCGTTCTCAGGAGAAAAAAATAATATGGTTCAGTCGCAAGAAGTTTCTCAAGTTCCGGCACTTTCCCTTCCTGCCTCTTTATCTGCCGATAGCGTCGCGGCTACAGAACTGCGCCCTTGGGGATCATTTACTGTTCTGGAAGAAGGGCGAGGCTACAAAATCAAGCGGATTGAAGTTAAGCCGGGTCACCGCCTCAGCTTGCAGATGCACTACCATCGGAGTGAACACTGGATTGTCGTCTGCGGTACGGCTAAAGTGACTTGTGGTGATAAGGAAGTAGTCGTTCATAGTAACCAGTCCACTTATGTTCCTCAGGGACATACTCATCGCTTAGAAAACCCAGGTGTCATTCCCCTGATCTTGATTGAAGTTCAGAACGGGGAATATCTTGGAGAAGATGACATTGTTCGGTTTGAAGATGACTATGCTCGCAGCAAGCCGGAAGGTAAGTAAGCGGCTGTACATCAAACCTTGTTTATCTGAAGGCTTCCTTGTGGTTGACGGTTGACAGTTAACTAGAACGTAAACATCACTTAGTAGTCAACCGTCAATTGAATAAGCCAGTAGGCAAATATAGCTTGCGAGTGCTGTAGCATTAGCTAGCTGTACTAGTTGTGTACTGAGCTAATGATTAATATTAGTAAAGCTGCTCTTGCTGAAATTAGACGCTTACAGGCAAGGCGTCACAATCCAGAAGCCATATTACGATTGGGCGTTCAACGTGGTGGGTGTGCTGGTCTCTACTACACCATCGATTTTGATAAAAAACTAGCGAATTCTAGCGATCGCGTCTTTGACTGTGACGGCATCTCGGTAACGGTAGATGCAGACAGTCTACAATACATTACGGGTTTAACATTGGATTATTCAGAAGACCTGATGGGAGGAGGATTTCGTTTTCATAACCCAAATGCGCTAGAAAGCTGTGGTTGTGGCAATTCCTTTCGTGTCAGTACTTGAGTCGCTGATACACCTCTGAGTTTGCTGTTTCCCCAATAAATTGACATTGGCACTAGAATGTCGATATATTTAGAATTTGTGAATAATTAGAACTTTCAAGGGAGCCATACACTCCGTAACTCATGCCCACTATCCAGCAGCTCATTCGTGACGAGCGAGCGAAAGCTAAAAAGAAAACCAAATCGCCTGCGCTGAAACAATGTCCGCAGCGCCGTGGTGTCTGCACAAGAGTCTATACAACCACACCCAAAAAACCAAACTCTGCTCTACGGAAAGTGGCAAGAGTCCGTTTGACTTCTGGCTTTGAAGTGACGGCTTACATTCCAGGTATTGGTCACAACCTTCAAGAACACTCAGTTGTGATGATTAGAGGTGGTCGTGTTAAAGACCTGCCTGGTGTTCGCTACCATATTATCCGGGGGACCCTGGACACTGCTGGAGTGAAAGATCGCAAGCAAGGGCGTTCCAAATACGGCACAAAGCGTCCTAAACAAGCTTAAAGTTCCAGCATCAGCTTGACCGTTTGCCTAGTATCCTATTGATGTGATCAGGGTTTCGGCTATGCTGAGTAACAATGGTTCATTTTTTCCCAAGAGTTGTGCTGAAATCAAGCGCAACTCTTGTAATCTGAGAAAGTAATGTCCGTAGATTCACCAGGACATACAACTCTCTCTGACCTAGCCTAAGGCGACTTCAGCCCATTACATTAAGCGTGGAGGTCTGTCGAAGGGCAAATTCCTCAATTGTTGTCACTATTGTCTCTTTAATTTAAGGCTTAGTATGTCTCGTCGCACAGTTATTAAAAAGCGCCCCGTTCCTCCAGATCCGGTCTACAACAGCCGCTTGATCAGCATGATGGTACGGCGAATTATGCGTCATGGCAAGAAATCTATTGCCAATAGCATTATCTATGATGCGATGAAAACCATAGAAGAACGTACAGGTGGCGATCCCCTAGAAACCTTCGAGAAAGCGGTGCGGAACGTGACGCCGCTTGTTGAAGTGAAAGCACGTCGTGTTGGAGGCGCAACCTATCAAGTACCAATGGAAGTTCGCTCTGATCGAGGAACAACTTTGGCACTGCGCTGGCTGATTCGGTTTTCTCGGCAACGTCCTGGTCGTTCAATGGCAAGTAAATTGGCAAATGAGCTAATGGATGCCGCTAACGAGACAGGTAATGCGATTCGTAAGCGGGAAGAAACCCATCGGATGGCTGACGCAAACAAAGCTTTCGCGCACTATCGATACTAATTACTGCTTCTGAGGCTTGAGCGGGTCTTTAGTAGACCCATGTTTACTCATGTCGAAAGATTTAAAGAAAGTATACAATTGTAAATAGATAGCAACGTGTAAAGACGGTTGGCACCAGACGAAGGAGGTAGCTGTGGCACGTACCATCCCCCTTGAGAGAGTACGCAATATTGGGATTGCAGCCCACATTGATGCGGGCAAGACAACAACAACCGAACGAATCCTGTTTTACTCAGGAATGGTTCATAAAATCGGTGAGGTTCATGAAGGAACAGCCGTAACAGATTGGATGGAACAAGAGCGGGAGAGGGGAATCACCATAACTGCCGCAGCCATCACCACGAGTTGGCAAGACCACAAGATCAACATTATTGATACACCGGGTCACGTTGACTTCACAATTGAAGTTGAGCGTTCGATGCGAGTATTGGATGGTGTAATCGCGGTTTTCTGCTCAGTTGGTGGTGTCCAACCTCAATCTGAGACTGTATGGCGGCAAGCAGACCGTTACAAAGTGCCACGCATCGCCTTCATCAACAAGATGGATCGGACTGGTGCAAATTTCTTTAAGGTATATGATCAACTACGCGATCGCTTTAGAACTAATGCGGTCGCCATCCAAATCCCCATTGGTAGTGAAAACGATCTACGGGGAATTGTAGACTTAGTGCGAATGCGAGCCAAAATCTACAACAATGACCTCGGAACGGATATTGAAGATACTGAAATTCCTGAAGAAGTCAAACAGCAAGCTCAAGAGTATCGCGCTAAGTTGATCGAGTCGGTTGCTGAAACTGATGAGGCACTAATTGAGAAGTACCTAGAAGGTGAAGAACTCACTGAAGAGGAAATTCGCAAGGCACTTCGTAAAGGAACTATCGCCGGAACAATTGTCCCTGTCCTTTGTGGATCCGCATTCAAAAACAAAGGTGTTCAGCTGCTTTTGGATGCCGTAATTGATTACTTGCCAGCTCCAATTGATGTTCCTGCAATTCAGGGAACACTGCCAAATGGCACAGTTGCTGAAAGAGCAGCGGATGATGAAGCCCCGATGGCAGCCCTAGCATTCAAGATTATGGCAGACCCCTATGGTCGTTTAACCTTCCTACGGGTTTACTCCGGAGTGCTGAAAAAGGGTAGCTACATTCTTAATTCCACCAAAGATCAGAAAGAACGTATTTCTCGCTTGATTGTCTTGAAAGCGAACGATCGAATTGAGGTGGATGAACTCCGGGCTGGCGATTTGGGAGCAGCGGTTGGACTGAAGAATACCTTCACAGGCGATACAATTTGTGAAGAGGATTCACCCGTTATTCTGGAGTCTCTGTATATTCCAGAACCTGTCATCTCTGTGGCAGTGGAACCGAAAACGAAGCAGGATATGGAGAAGCTCTCTAAAGCGCTTCAATCCCTATCGGAAGAAGACCCAACATTCCGTGTCAGTGTTGACCCAGAAACTAACCAGACCGTAATTGCCGGAATGGGTGAATTACACCTAGAAATTCTGGTAGACCGGATGCTACGTGAATTTAAGGTGGAAGCCAATGTTGGCGCACCACAAGTTGCCTATCGGGAAACCGTTCGCAAATCTGTTAAGACTGAAGGCAAGTTTGTCCGCCAAAGTGGTGGTAAAGGTCAGTACGGTCACGTCGTTATTGAACTGGAACCAGGAGATACTGGTAGCGGTTTTGAATTTGTCTCCAAGATTGTCGGCGGTGCGATACCCAAAGAATTCATCTCTCCGGCTGAGCAAGGGATGAAAGAAGCTTGTGAATCCGGTATTCTAGCTGGGTATCCTGTCATTGATCTGAAAGCTACTCTAGTCGATGGATCTTACCACGATGTAGACTCTTCGGAAATGGCATTTAAAATTGCTGGTTCAATGGCAATTAAGGATGCCGTTATGAAGGCTTCGCCAGTACTGTTAGAGCCTATGATGAAAGTTGAAGTTGAAGTGCCTGAAGACTTCCTTGGAGATGTCATGGGTGACCTCAACTCCCGCCGTGGTCAAATCGAGGGCATGGGTTCTGACGACGGCATTGCCAAAGTCACTGCCAAGGTTCCACTAGCAGAGATGTTTGGTTATGCTACGGATATCCGCTCTAAGACCCAAGGTCGCGGTATCTTCTCGATGGAGTTTAGCCAATACGATGAGGTGCCTCGCAACGTGGCTGAAGCCATCATCGCTAAGAGCAAAGGGAACGCATAAGTAGAAAAGGAACACGTAATTCATGGCACGCGCAAAGTTTGAACGGAATAAACCCCACGTCAACATTGGTACGATTGGTCACGTAGACCACGGCAAAACTACGCTAACCGCTGCAATCACAATGACACTAGCCGCGCTGGGTCAAGCGCAAGCGCGGCAGTACGCTGACATTGATGCAGCACCAGAGGAAAAGGCGCGGGGGATTACGATTAATACCGCCCACGTTGAATATGAAACAGCAGCGCGCCACTATGCTCATGTGGACTGCCCAGGACACGCTGACTATGTGAAGAACATGATCACCGGTGCAGCTCAAATGGATGGAGCAATCCTCGTCGTTTCAGCTGCTGATGGTCCAATGCCCCAAACACGGGAACATATCCTGCTTGCCAAGCAAGTCGGTGTTCCAAACTTAGTGGTGTTCTTGAACAAGCAAGACATGGTGGACGACGAAGAACTGCTGGAACTAGTGGAACTAGAAGTCCGTGAACTTCTCAGCAGTTATGAATTTGATGGAGACAATATCCCCATCGTTGCCGGTTCAGCGTTGCAAGCCGTAGAAACCATGACTAGCAACCCGAAAACCGCGAAGGGTGAAAATGAGTGGGTTGATAAAATCTACGCTCTGATGGATGAAGTAGATGCCTACATCCCAACACCAGAGCGTGATGTGGATAAGCCCTTCCTGATGGCGGTAGAAGATGTCTTCACCATTACCGGTCGTGGTACTGTTGCTACAGGTCGGATTGAGCGTGGCAAAGTCAAAATCGGCGATAAAGTTGAGCTGGTTGGAATTCGGAACACTCGTGAAACAACCGTAACTGGGATCGAGATGTTCAAGAAGAGCCTTGATGAAGGGATGGCTGGCGATAATGCCGGAATACTTCTCCGAGGTATCGAGAAAAAAGACATTGAGCGTGGAATGGTAATTGCCAAACCCGGTTCAATTACCCCTCATACTCAGTTTGAGTCTGAGGTATATGTCCTGAAGCCCGGAGAAGGTGGACGGCATACTCCCTTCTTCTCTGGCTACCGCCCTCAATTCTACGTGCGTACCACCGATGTAACAGGTACAATCAGTGCCTTTACCGCTGACGATGGTTCTCAACCTGAAATGGTGATGCCAGGCGATCGCATTAAAATGACAGTAGAACTGATCAACCCCATCGCTATTGAGCAGGGAATGCGCTTCGCTATCCGTGAAGGTGGTCGTACCATCGGTGCGGGTGTCGTTTCAAAAATTGTGAAATAGCACTGTTCAAGCTTAAGTAGGAGCAGAGGCGCAAATGCTTTTCTGCTCCTATTTACTCTGTGCTTAATTAAGCATAAGATTGGGGATTCTCGCCTGGAAAAATGTAAACTTAGCTTTCCATCCTTTCCCAATCCCCAATCGCCAATCCCTAATCACCAATCTTTATAGAACCTGGACAACTAAAAAATGGCAACGATTCAGCAGCAAAAAATTCGCATTCGCCTTAAAGCCTTTGATCGGCGGTTACTAGACACATCTTGCGAGAAGATTGTAGACACCGCTAACCGGACGAATGCTACAGCTATTGGTCCTATCCCTCTCCCAACACGGCGTCGTATCTACTGTTTGTTGCGATCGCCTCACGTTGATAAAGATTCACGGGAACACTTTGAAACCCGGACTCACCGCCGGATTATCGACATTTATCAACCTTCTTCCAAAACCATTGACGCCTTGATGAAGCTGGATTTACCTGCGGGTGTTGATATTGAAGTCAAGCTATAAAGCCGTCTGAATACAGCTTAAGCGAGGTTCTGCCAACAAATGTGACGCTTTAACGGGTTTTCCTGGTTATTGTGCCAGAAGAAATCCGTTAAAGTAAGTAAAGAAGCGCACTTACCGTTTTCACCAAGGCACAATGGCATCCTCTTCCTCAATTGCTGTTAGAGAAATCCCCTTATTTCCACTGCCTGAAGTGGTTCTCTTTCCAGGGCGTCCTCTCCCCTTACACATTTTTGAATTTCGCTACCGAATCATGATGAATACGATTCTAGATAGCGATCGCCGTTTTGGGGTGTTGATGTGGGACCCCGTTCAAGGTCAACCGGCTGCTGTTGGCTGTTGCGCTGAAATCATCCACTTCCAGCGTCTACCGGATGACCGGATGAAAGTACTGACCCTAGGGCAGCAGCGATTTCGTGTATTAGAATATGTACGTGAAAAACCCTATCGGATTGGATTAGTAGAATGGATTGAGGATCAGCCACCAGAAACTGATTTGAAAGCAATGGCTAGGGAAGTTGAGCAATTGCTGCGAGATGTTGTACATCTTTCTGCTAAGTTGACTGAGCAGAAAATTGAGCTACCAGAAGACTTACCTGATTTACCCATTGAGTTATCTTACTGGGTTGCCAGCAATCTCTATGGCGTTGCCTCAGAACAGCAGACACTTTTAGAAATGCAGGATACTGCTGCACGTCTACGGCGCGAAGCTGAGATTCTTACCTCAACCCGCAATCATTTAGCCGCACGTACAGTTCTCAAGGATGCCTTTAATTAAGGAACTGATGCATCAGTATTGCAGGGTTCTGTAGCTCTTTATCACTAAACTAAAATTCAATACCCCTAAAAGAGACACGATTTTTCGTGTCTCTTTGATTTTGTATTGAAGAGACTAAGCTTCAATTTTAGAGGTAGGTATGTACGCGACCTTACTACAACTCTTACCCTCAAGTCTCTAGAACGTCGGATGAGCTAACTGTCACAACACTATAGCTACCAAAAATTTTGAGAATTTCTGTATGCGGCGCTAATTCTGAAAGGGTAGCTTGAATTGATGATTGAGAAGCATCGGCTTCCAAATCAATGAAGAAAAGGTATTCACCAAGCGATCGCTTTGTCGGACGAGACTCAATGCGGCTTAGGTTAATCTCTCGACTTGCAAATACTTGAAGCGGTTTCACAAGCGCCCCCGGCACATTAGCAGGAACACTAAAAGCTAAGGAAGTATAGCTCCCACCAGGGGAAGGCTGTAAACCCATTACCCAGAAACGGGTGCAGTTATCGGGATAGTCAGTGATGGCAGATGCCAGAACGGGTATTTTATAAAGCTGGGCTGCCCGTTGAGAGGTAATCGCCCCAGCCGTATAATCTTTGTCCAGATACTGTAATGCTTCCGTTGTCGAATTGGTCGGTATCAGTTGCACTGAGGGGAGAAACCGCTCTAGCCATCCCTGACATTGCGCTAGAGCTTGCGGATGGGAATAAACCGTTTGGATAGCTTCTATTGTTGATGCCCGTGATAGCAAAGCGTGTCTTATCGGCAAGACTAGAGCCTGTTGAATTTGTAGCTTATCTAGTTGCCACAACATATCCAGCGTCGTTACAACGCTGCCTTCAATCAAATTTTCCACCGGGACAACAGCGAGCTGAGTTTCTCCTTGGGCTAGTGACTTCAATGTTTGGGCAATACTGGGATAAGGACATAACAACGACTGACTAACCGCTTCGCTTGCAAGCGTGCGGACATAAGCTAAAGCTGCTGCTTCAGCGTAAGTACCAGGTGGTCCCAAATAGGCGATCGAGATAGACATAAGTAATAGTCAACCTAAGTGATAGATCTAGCTTGAGAGTTGGGAGTTGTGTACTTGTGTTACAAGGCATCTCTTGCGAAAGACAGTTTTTGCTACATCGTTCCTAGCACCTATCGCCTGTAGCGTTGTCCTTTATACAAGCAGTCTAATCATCCCTTTAAAGCTTCTTGAGCAACATGGTGTCAACCCCATCCTTCGCAGGAAATAAGCTTGTGGAGTCAGCCTGAGGCTCTTTCACAGCTTCCGTAAGGAAGAGGGAGCCTCACCGTGTAAATTTCTATGATCGTGAGAGGATGAGATTATTGAGACTGTCTCAGCAAAGCGCCGATTCAGAATACTAAAATAAGAAATCCTTCTCAAATCGTTAAAAAACTGTAAAAATTAATTAACTTTAAGTAAGAAGCTTATAAGCTTACTACTTCCCTTATGAACACCCAGTTTGTTGCATCCCAATCGGTTGAAATTGCTGTACCGGAACAACCTGTTCCCATCCAGCACTACTTGCGTCAGCCTCAGCGGCTGGTATATGCGATCGCAGACTCGAATCGGATCGAGCAACTGAGTCAGGACTGTTTTCGATTGACAATGCGTCCCCTGGATTTTATGTCGCTGAAGTTTCAGCCAACAGTAGATTTAAAAGTGTGGGCAGATGCCGATGGCACAGTTCATCTAACTTCTGTACGCTGTGAAATTCGAGGACTAGAGTATATCAATCAACGCTTTGCCTTGGACTTGAAAGGGAAACTTTACCCTTATCAAAAAAATGGCACAACCCAGCTTAAAGGCAGAGCAGATCTAAAAGTCAACGTTGATATTCCACTTCCTTTTTGCCTGACTCCTAAGCCAATTTTAGAAACCACTGGCAACGGTTTGCTCAAGAGCGTTTTGGTAAGGATTAAGCAGAAACTAATGCACCAACTGTTGTTGGACTATCGGTACTGGGCAAGCCAAGACGTACAAACAAGAAATTACCAGCAAACCCAGAAGTTGTCACCGGCTGATAATCCAATCATTTAATCAAGCTGGGTAGGCACATCTACCCCATTTCTTGTAATCAAGCATTTTAGATAATATTACAACTCGGCTTCTACCCGACAGGGACTAAACGATAATCGATGTTGGCGTGTGGGGCCTTGTTGTTGAAGGGCGGCTAGGTGTCGCTGCGTACCATAACCTTTGTTTGCTATCAAGTCATAGTCGGCATACTTTGCCGCGAAACGAGTCACTAATTCATCTCGCCAAACCTTGGCAACAACACTAGCCGCTGCAATTTCAAGCGATCGCTCATCTCCTTTAACCATTGTTCGTTGGGCAACTGGTAAATCAGGAAGAGCGTGTTTACCATCAACTAGGCACAAAGTAGGCTGCACTTTCAACTTGAGAACAGCCCGTTTCATCGCTAACAGTGACGCTTGAAAAATATTAATCTGGTCAATTTCAGCGCTGGTGGCATAACCAATCCTCCAATCTAGCGCTAAGTATTGAATCTCATGAGCTAGCTTGACTCGGCGTGGATGAGATAGTTGTTTACTATCTTTAACACCCGCGATCGCAAGTTGTGGCAGAGCAGAAGCAGGTAGGATTACGGCTGCCGCCACTACCGGCCCAAATAGAGCGCCCCGCCCAACTTCATCAACACCAGCAACTAAGCTTTGCGTGTCAGATAAATCTGGCAGATCACAAACATTATCTTGCCACGGCTTCCCCTGGACAACGCCGGTGTTGTCTTTTTTTGCCTCTACCGGCATGACCAGACCTCCTTCTCAACATGAAGCAAGCAAAACACTTGATGAATTTTGACATCTAGACATAGCACTGCTGAAAAAATCACAAAGCAACCAACTACTACTCACGATTCAAATGAGCTTACTATCTGAAACAAGCTCAACAATCTAGAAATAAAGCTTTTGACTTTTGACTTCCGCATAGCAGCACTAGATTGTCTACAATAGCGCTTCGCCCTTACTATAAGGCACTCGAATCATCACCCTCTACGGCTGAAGATCGGCGGCGGCGGCGACGAATAATTGGACGGCTGCCGTCTAATTCATCGGTTGGCTCTGTTGATATTTCTGTCGTAGATACCTCAGTCGGTGATGTTACAAGTACCTGAGCTGAACTTGGCGATTCATCTAGAGTTGCTGCCTCACCTGAAGGTGTTACTGACATTGGAGAAGTCTCGCCGTCATCAGTAGCCGAGGGTAGTGTAGAAGCTTCACTAGCTGATTCTACAGATGCCTCGTTTAATGTCTCAGCGTCGTTGGATTCTCCGGGCAGTACCACAGAGAGAATTACCGATTTTGGATTTTTGACCTCTCGGTTTAAGCGTATCAAAGGAGAGATTCCCATCAACGCATAAACATCTTGTTCCTCTGGGGTCATCTCAATAGCAATAACCTCCGGTGGTTCGATCTCTCTAGGAGCCTTGATCAGTTGAGGTTTTGCAATTCGTTCTATTGGTGACTCTGTTACCAAACCACGTCCTGTTACTCCTACCTCCTTGGGAGTGGTTTGTACACTGTCGCGTGCCACTTCGCTAAGGTTATCCGGCTCTAGCATTGGCTCCGACCTCGATTGAGGTACAGAAATAATGCGAGGGTTGACCTTCGTCGGGATGAATTCTTCCTTGGCTACTGGTTCATCTAAACGACGGCGACGGGTACGGCGGTTCTTATTATTAGCTAATCCTCGCTCTTGGTAGCTTGGATGATGCACAAGGTCGTTTTCCTCGTTATCATCAACTGGAGCAAAATCGAGCGGATCAGAAAGATCGGGCAGCCGCGTTTCTCTAGCCACCAACGGGATAGCAGAAGGCTCCGCAAGCTCTCGGACTTGGCGATCAGATTCACCGGGGAGACGCACGAGATGTCCTAAACCACCACAGGTAGGGCAGGGTTGACCGAACAACTCGTAGATATTCTGACCCTGCCGCTTGCGAGTCAGTTCGACTAAGCCAAGCTCGGAAAGCTGAGCAATTTGTGGTCTAGCTTTGTCACCCTTCAGTGCTTTGTTGAAGTGTTCTAGCACTTGCAACTGGTCGCGCCGTGCGTCCATATCAATGAAGTCAACAATAATTACACCGGCCAGGTTGCGTAAACGCAGTTGACGGGCGATTTCTGTGGCGGCTTCGCAGTTTGTCCAGAGAACGGTTTCTCGTGCGGTTGCCGATCGCGTAAATGAACCAGAGTTAACGTCAATTACCGTTAGGGCTTCTGTTGGCTCAATGATGATGTATCCACCAGAAGGCAAATCAACTCTTGGTTTAAGCGCTTCTCGAATCGCTGCATTGACACGGAAGTAATCAAGAATTGGTAGGCGATCGCGATGATGGTCAATCAAAACCCCTTCTGGCGAACGTCCTCCACTCCAACTGACCAAATGCTGCTTGACCCGCTTTACTCCGGTGTGAGAATCGACGACAATCCGATTCACATCTGCCGTGTACATATCGCGCAGGACACGCTGAATAAAATCATCATCTCGGTTGAGTAATGCGGGTGCGCGGGTGGAATTTGCCTCTTGCTGAACCGCTTCCCACTGTTTTTGCAGCGCTTCCAAATCTTCAATAATGGCTTCTTCCGCTCTGCCTTCCGCTTCCGTTCGCACCAACAATCCCATCCCAGCGGGTTTGAGCAGTACAGCCAGCGCTCTAAGACGGTTACGCTCACTGTCACTCTTTATCCGTCGGGATAAATTGACACCCCGTCCATAAGGCATCATGACTAAATAACGACCGGGTAAACTGATGTTCCCAGTGAGCCGAGGACCTTTATTGCCCGTTGGCTCCTTCATCACTTGTACTAAGACTTTCTGCTGAGGGGTCAGCAGTTCGGTAATCGCACCAGCACTGCGTTTCAGCCGCAAAGGACCCAAATCAGTGACATGAATAAAACCATTCCGCTCGGAGTCCCCGATATTTACAAAAGCCGCATCTATCCCAGGTAAGACATTTTCAACAACGCCGAGATAAATATCACCAACTTGGTGACTACCTGTAGCCACCACTAGCTCTTGAATCTGATCTTCCCAAAAAACGGCAGCAAGTCGATGTTGCTCCGCAATAATAATTTGCTTTGGCATTCAATTTCCTCAAAAATTGGCAGCACACTTAGGCACTAAGGCTTTCTCCCTTTGCTTTGGCTACCCAAGATAACTGTGTATGTGAAAACTTTAGCTTCACTTAGAAATGAAATAACGAGAACCGAATGAAAGTGACCATCGAGTGACTAACTGCACTGCCACTCTTTTTGGTCAACTCCTACGCCATGCAATTGGTAGCCAATGCCATGCCGTTTTACACAGGTTGACATTTTTCCGCCACCAAGCCTAGCGGCTGTAGTAGGCGAATCCCAACATCACTGCTGAGTTTTCCTGCTTCCTTGAGTTTACTCAGTATCTGAAGGTGTTCCCAGATACTACAGGTCATTCTCTCCACAGGCTTAAAATCCCGTCTGCCCCACGGTAATCATGTCTTGGATGCTTTTGCCGAATTCGTGCTTACTCATTAGAGTGGCATGGCTTTGGAACTCTTGATGCGTCTTATTGCACTAAATCCGGCATCTTTAATGATTGAGAAGATGATAGCACTACATCCCGTCTGCGATTCATCTCACTGCTAACCTTTAGACAGTTATAACAGGAGTCTGCTTGCGGTTCAAAGATAACACGCGAGTAGAAAGTTTCGAGGAGCAATTAGTTGCATGGCAGCATTTATATGCTAGTTTACACGGGCGGAACCCGGTGCAACGTCTATCCACAACGGCTTTGATGAATGGTGTATCTGAGGGCAGTGTTAATCAGATGCCACTCAACTCAATCAATTAGGTAGTTGCGACCGTATTGCTCCAACGGCAGTCGGCTGATCCCTCAATCACTACTTTACTTGATTTGAGATTCGATTAGAAGTGGTGGCTTGAGATTGCCGAAGTGAGTGAATTGTTGCGATCGCATGTTGAGCCACCTGATCAATTTCTTCTGTCGTATTAAAGCGCCCAATCCCAAAGCGTATTGAGGCATAAGCCAAAGACTCAGAATGCCCCAATGCCAATAAAACAGGGGAAGGAGCCACCGTCGCCGACGAACAAGCCGCGCCAGAAGAAACGGCGACTACTGGTTGTAACCCCAACAACAGCGCCGAACCATCAACACCTTCGACACTAATATTAAGATTTCCTGATAATCGTTGAGTTGGATGACCATTTAGGTAGATGCCCCCTAAAGGACTAAGCGCATTCCAGAAATGTTCCCGTAATTGCAAAAGGCGTTGAGACTCCGATTCTTGTTCTTCTAATCCCAGTTCCACTGCTTTGGCTAACCCAACAATCTGAGGTGTATAGAGAGTGCCAGAACGCATTCCTCGTTCATGTCCTCCACCATGAAGTTGAGGTGCTAGTTGAACTCTAGGGTTACGACGACGGACATAAAGTGCCCCAATACCTTTTGGGCCGTAGATTTTGTGAGCCGTCAGCGACATCAAGTCGATGTTCATCGCCTCCACATCCAAAGGAATTTTACCAAGAGCTTGAGCCGCATCCGTGTGAAATAGTACCTGATGCTGGCGACACATTGCCCCAATTTCTGCCAATGGCTGCAACACCCCAATTTCATTATTTGCTGCCATCACTGATACCAAAATCGTGTCAGAACGAAACGCCTGTTCCAACTTGGCTAAGTCAATTAGTCCATCCTTTTTTACAGGCAGAAATGTGACTTCAAAACCTAGTGTTTGTAAGTAGCGGCAGGGGTCGAGAACTGCACTATGTTCGGTTTGTACCGTGATCATGTGACGACCTTTGCTGAAATAAGCCTCTGCTACCCCTTTAATCGCCAGATTGTTTGCTTCTGTGGCACCACTTGTAAAGACAATTTCCTCCGGCGTTGCATGAATAGCATCTGCCAGAATTTGCCTTGCTTGTTTTACTGCCGCTTCTGCCTCCCAACCATAAGCATGGCTAAGGCTAGCTGGATTACCGAAATGTTGAGTAAAGTAAGGCAGCATCGCTTCTAACACCCGTTTATCCAAAGGTGTTGTTGCGTGATAATCAAGGTAAATAGGTCGATGAGACATTGCTATTCGCTAATAAGTTGACCCAGTTTTTTTAATATACTCAGAACTTTATATAGTTCATTCCCTTGCTGCCAAAGCGTGAATTTATCAGACAAAGCATACTGAATCGTATTGGCTTGAGTTAATTTTATAAATACAAAATCATCGCCATTTGTCAACAAGCCAAAAATTGGTCGTTGAGGCTGAGGATTATTCAGCATATAAGCTAGACATTGAGGTATAGCTCCTCGGAGAGAGATAGCTGCATTCTTAGATTCGATAATGGCTAACCATAGCTGATTCTTAAAAACGAGGAAGTCAAGGCGACCTCGAATGATTTTATCTTCATCTGGTACTGAAATTTCTACTGATTTTTCATCTTTAACATCAAAAGGAAGTCTATAAAAATCTGCTAAATATAGTAAATGCTCTAAAACTACCATCTTCACCATATTTTCTGATAGAGTATGGCGATTTACTAAGCTAATATAGTTACTTTTAACTCGGTCTAGTTGTTGTTTCTCTATGTCAGTGAGTTCAGGCAGGTTGTCCATCCACTCAGTAAAAAATTGCTCATCAGCAGTGATTGTTAAGCCAAATAGTTCTGTTAGTTGGCTGAGGTTAATATCTTGAGCTGGAATTAGTTGAACCATAATGTTTTAACCAGATAGAGGAAGTAGAATTTTACTGTATTTTCCACACCTTGATTGTACTGTCCTCACTTGCACTAACCAGAATTTCTCCATCTGTACTAAATGTAAGCGCATTCACCTGGCTAAAATGCCCATTAAGTGTATAAATCTCTTCCCCAGTGGTTAAATCCCACACTTTAATTTTTCCGTTATTACTGCCACTAACAAATGTCTGCCCATTGGGGCTGATTGCGACAGCATAAACACCGTCTGAATCCTCACTCAATGTATAAATTTCCTCATCAGTATTCAGATTCCATACTTTTATAGTGTTGTCTAGGCTGCTGCTAACTAACGTTTGTCCATCTGGGCTGATTGCTACAGACCAAACAGTGCCAGAGTGCCCAGAAGAGTACCAATTGCTAAGAGTGCGCTCTAGAGAAATATTTTGTCCGCTAAGTGTAGTTAATGGGTTAGATGGCTTTGGTCTAGATAATCTCCGTGGATGTAAGGTTTGGTCAATCTCTATTAGCTGCTGCAAAATTGTCTGTGTATCAGGTGGACGCTTGTTAATTGGACGCCCCATGAGTTGGTCAATAAAATCTGCTAGCAGTGAAGAAATTTGAGAGGCTTTGTCACGCCAGTTTTCTAACTCATCGGTATAGATATCATGGCGATACGGATCGCAAAGGTCAAGAGGATGTATTCCAGTAAGCAGATGGACAAATGTACGACCTAATGCAAAAAAATCTGACTGCGGAACAGCACGACCATTGACTTGCTCTAGTGGAGAGTAGCCATCAGAAACAACTCTCGTTCCCTGTCCTGCTGCTTGTTTTTGCTCGTATGTTTCAGTGATTTCTCGTGCAATGCCAAAATCAATCAACACTAGCTGTCCATCTAGGTTCAGCATGATGTTCGATGGCTTAATATCTCGGTGAATAAGCTGCTGTTGATGTACCTCGTGTAGTGTGTTTGCCAGTTGAGTTAGCCAATCGACTGCTAGCTTTTCACTGATTGGGCGATTGTTTCTATTTTTCAGCCACTCCTGCAAATTCTCTCCCTCAATCTTTTCCATCACGAGACAATGCACTGCCTCTTGACTGTTTTGAGGGAAAAAGGTGAAGTATTCCTCTCCTTGAGGAATTCCTGGATGATTTAGCCGAATTAAGACTTGGGCTTCTCGCTGAAATTGCTCTACAGGCTTGGGTTGATTTTTGCCGAGAACTTTGAGAACTTTGGGGATGCTGGTGCGATCGCTCACTTCATAAGTCTTAGCGAAACCGCCTTCCCCCAACAGACACATCACTCGATAACGCCCTTCCAAAAGCAATTCAGAACCACAGCTTTGGCAACGTAGCAAACTATCAGAATTTTCAGGGTTTTGGCAGTGGGGGTTGATGCACAGGCTCATCAGGTCTAGCTATAACAAGGTTTTGATTGCTAGTGTAGCCTTAGCAATATGTTCACTGAGGGGGAAAGTAGGACTAGAGGCGATCGCAGCACCCTACGATGAGATGTGCCTCAAATAAACACGCTACCGCATTACCCAAATCTTGATGACATCGTTACGGCTACCAGTAGCGATCGCTTTTCCATCGGGACTAATCGTGACGGCTAAAATCGCCTCTAGATGACCCGTATAGGTGTGAACGTTTTTCCCTGTCTTCAAATCCCATACCTTAACCAATTTGTCATTACCGACACTCACGATTCTTTCCCCATTGGGACTGATGGCGACGGATGTCACACCACCAACGTGTCCTGTCAGTGTGTGAATTTCTTGACCTGTCTCAAAATCCCACACCCTAATCGTTTCATCGATACTGCCACTGATGATTGTTTTTCCATCGGGGCTAATTGCCACAGATGTCACACTAGCGGTATGACCTCTCAGCAGACCTTTGTCTCCAACTTGAATCGTGGCATCAGCACAACCACTAACGAGGTTTTGTCCATCTGGGCTAAATGCAACTGAATAAACCCAATCGGAGTGATGGGTGAAGGTACGAAGTTCCTGCCCAGTTTTCAAGTCCCATAGCTTAATCGTCGTATCTTTGCTGCCACTAGCGATCGCTTTTCCATCTGGACTAATGGCAACAGCATAGACAGCATCCGAATGACCGTTAAGGGTACGGATTTCTCTAGCGCTGTTTAAATCCCAAACCTTAATCGTTTTATCCAAACTGCCACTAACAATCGTTTGTCCATCCGGGCTAACGGCGAGACAACGAACCCAATCAGAATGACCCCTCAGCAGGTGCTGTTGTCGGGCAGTGTGAAAGTTCCAGACCCAAATCGCTCGGTGTGAACCACCACTAACTAACGTTTGTCCATTGGGAGTTATCGCTAGAGAATACACAGAAGTGCTAGGTGCAACCAGCCATGCTGCTAAAGTGCTAGGTGCAAGTCGCCATGCAGATATAGTCTGTTCTGGTTCCATCAATATGCTCTGCTATCTATGAATCGCGGCAACTCGCTCGTGGAAATGACCATGCATTGCCAGATATTCCGCTGACACGACAAAAATGAGAAAAAATCTTCTGCTTTCTAAGCTACAGCCTTCAGCACGGAAAATAGGTCTATAGATGTACGGAGTTTTCTACTATCAGGTTGAAACTGAAGGGTACATACTCTGCTTTAGTGTTCATTATGTCCCTTATGTAACAGCATCCTCCTAAAAGACTGCTAATGTTCTGCTGTTAGTGCTGTTAGTAGGGACACTACCCAGTAAAGAGTTTTAAGTTGTTATTCCCAAGAAGCGATATGAATCCTGAAATTGAAGAAAGCGGCTATTCTGAATACCCCAGTGACACGGATATGCCCAAGATTCTAGAAGGCAAAGGAGAAACTGAGCGTTTACTACCTGCAACGGTTTCTGTAAGCACCTCTAGTAACCAGTGGCAGGAGTATGGTGAACGTATCGCTGCGTTTCTCCAAGATCTGCCACGTTACGTCACACAGTTTTTTTCAAACTACAAAGGACCTCTGGGAACGGTTGGTCTAATCCTGGCTGTTGTGATTACAGTCAAAGTGACACTGGCTTTGCTAGATGCGCTTGATGATATTCCTTTGATTGCCCCGACTTTGGAGCTGATTGGCTTAGCCTACACAACTTGGTTCGTTTATCGCTACTTGCTCAGCGCTGCCAGCCGCCAAGAATTATCTCAGGACTTTCAGAATCTCAAAGAGCAAGTTTTTGGTACAGGTAGTTAAGAGGCAAACAGCCTGAACGTCCTACTCTTGATCATTCACGAAACTTAAACCCAACAGGGGGAGAATCATGGCATTTACAGGCAGGAACTAGGCTCATATTTGCCTGAACCTGCCTTTATTTCCTCAAGTAGTCGGTGTCGTCCGCCTTGATCATTCATGAAATCTCTAGAATTCACTGATTCAAAGCAAGAGCGAAAGGCTTTAGCCCAAGAGACACAAGGTGCTTCAGTGCAGCGTGTGCTAAGTGCGATCGCTCTGGGTAGTAACCTGGGCGACTCCCTGACTATTCTTAATAATGCCCTCAATGTGTTGGCTGATACAGCAGGTATTACTCTAGAAGCTCAATCTAGCTGGTATCAAACAGCGCCTGTCGGACCACCCCAACCAGATTATTTAAATGGTTGCGCCCTACTGGACGTTCAGCTAACGCCACAGGAACTGTTAGAAACCTTACTGAGGATTGAAGCTCAATTTGGTCGTGTACGCCGAGAACGCAATGGGCCAAGAACTCTTGACCTCGATTTACTCCTGTTTGATGATTTAATCCTAAACAGTCCTACCCTTCAACTCCCTCACCCTCGGATGAGAGAGAGAGCGTTTGTATTAGTTCCCTTAGCAGAAATTGCTCCGAATTGGGTCGAACCGATTTCTGGAAAAGCGATCGCACAACTTGTCCAAAATTTAGACTGTTCTGGAGTCTACCGCTTGTAAAGGTTCATTAGTGTTTCATGCTTTAGTTCAACATCTAACCTTTTAATCTCTCCTATGGCTTCAGGTCGCGAACCCCCACAACTGCTAAAACAACGCCTAATCTATCAAGGTCGTAAGTTTAATTTTGAAGTTAGCTCCCTCCGTCTGCCTAATCGAGTTGAGGGAGATTGGGAATGTATTCGTCACCCTGGTGGCGCACTTGCCGTTCCTGTGACACCCGACGGCAAACTGGTGCTGCTGCGACAGTACCGCTTTGCTATTCAAGGGCGGATTTTGGAGTTTCCTGCGGGTACTGTGGAACCCAACGAAGACCCGGCTCAAACGATCAAGCGAGAAATTGAAGAAGAGACAGGCTACCACGCCAACAAATGGCAAAAACTCGGTGAATTTCCTGTCGCACCAGGTTATTCGGATGAATTCATCTACGCTTTTCTCGCTCAGGATTTAGAAAAGCTTGAAGCACCTCCTAGTCAGGACGCTGATGAAGATATGGAAAACGTTTTGATGACCCCAGAGCAGTTAGAACAAGCAATCCTTGATGGTGAAGTGATAGATGCCAAGACCATTTCCAGCTTTTTCCTGGCACGTCCCTTCCTCAAATAAAATAAAAAAGAGATGTTAGACACTCCCAGACTGCAATCTCTGCCTGATGCCTGAATCCCACGTTTTATAAACGCGGGAGTGGCTCAATCTACTGAGAATCGGTATAGATAAAAATACAGCATTGAAAATAAAAAAAAGGATTCTTCAGCCTTTAATTTTTCATCCAAATTTCGCACTCTCGGCTATAACCTTTCCTAAGGTAGTTCCAACTGAGGCAAACTCACAACATAGCGATATCCTGACTCTAAAGAGCCTTCTATAGAAATTTGTCCCTTGTGGAGTTCCGCTAGCTTGCAGCTTAGTAAAAGCCCTAGAGCTTCACGGGAATCATAATTCCAGGGCTTCTGGTTTTGTTCCTGCGTCAGAGCTAAGGTTGCCCACTCCGCAAGGCTGGAGTATAGCGGATTATCAGGTAGCTGGTAATCACTCCCTATAAATTCACTGCTTTTGAGCTTGTCCATCGTTAGTGAAGTTTCTAAAATATCAGACCCAGTAGCGCTGTCTGTTGTTGATAGTGAAGCGATACCCTCGTAGATTCCCGGTAAACTGTCTCCTAGCCAGGGATGAAACACCCAAACGGCAATATTCAGTTTGTCGTTTCTACGCGAGACATGGATACGAATCTCGCTTCCTGTCTGTGCTGAGTGAATCACGCTAAAGACCAGATGATAGAGTATTTGCCGCACCTTGTTTTTGTCCAGCAACCAGATACGACTTCCAGGCTCTACCGACAACCGTATTTGTTGCTGCCGTTGGTTCGCTATCTTGAACAAGCTATGAATGGCTTGCTGACAGAGCATATCGATATCTACAGAGGTGAGATCGAGTTGCTCACTGATTTCATCCAAAACATTAAGGGCAACAATTTCATCAACCAGCGAGACCAAATGCTGACCACTGTGATGGATAATTTCCAAGTATTCTTTTTGTTTACTAGTTAAAGGTCCATAGACTTGGCGATTGAGTACACTTGCCATCCCCATAACAGAGGTTAATGGGGTACGCAGCTCCTGTGTTAGCTGAGTTAGTAGCTTGACCTTAAGCGAAACCATTGAGGAGAAGTGATCACAAAGACTATTCACTCCCCAGCTATCAGCTATAAAATTAGGCTTCTGCTCTTGGTTGTCAGGTTCTGTGAGCGACGGTTTAGATAGCCGTTGAAGAGAGCTAGTAGGATGCTCTTTCAAAACATGGTTCCGCTCATATTCACTCATACACCAACGAGCTGTAATCGCCAAAAATTCTTTATCCCTGGTGGTAAAGTCGCGAGGCTCCCAATCCATTACAGCCAATGTACCCAAGCATTGACCATCCGCTGCCACTAGTGGCGCACCAAGGTAAGTAGAAACACCATAGTGCTGAACGAGCAAACTACTGCTAAATACGGGGTTAGTCCTTGTATCCTGAATCGCTAAAACCTGATGAGTCTCAACCACATAAGTACAAAAGCTCTCTTGGCGCGGCAACTGACGCAACTGTGCTAGTGGATTCATCAACCCAACTGTTGATAAACCAACTGCTGATTTAATCTGTAGCTGATCTAGCGTCATAAAGCCCAAGATGCAGATTGGTGCATCTAAAAAGCGAGCGGCTATCTGAGTTGCTTCATCAAACAAAGCGACTGTCTCAACGGCGAGCAAATCGAGTTCCCTAAGAGTCGCGAGTCGTTTTTGTTCTCGTGCGCCCGGTGTCAACCCATCAAGCCGACAAAAAATTCTGTTTTCTGGGTTTGCCATAACAACCCTTACCCCCATATCACTGCTTGCATCACAAACTCAGAAAGCCTGAAGTGTGAATCACTATATATAGCGTTCCCTAGTAATGTTCAGAACAAACATTATTGATGCAAGAGTTATCGCTTGGTTGAAGAAGGCAGACGGCTTTTATGGAACCAATTGGAAGGGGATTCAGACCCTACCCAATTAGGAGCCTCCAATTCAAAGATCTGGAGGGGGCTTGATACCCTTGCTCCCTTTCGGGTGCCAGAAGGCAGATGGCAATTGGGCATAAAAGCAAGCCGAAAAGCCCTCTGCCATCTGCCTCCTGTCTTTCTTTGTCAATTTTCACTTTTGGTTGTCCAAGCGGGGTGAGAGAGTAGAGATGCAATCACCCGCACGCCTCGTAGCTGATTGGAAAGAGGTAGATGACCTCTGGGCGCACTGAGATCCCAAGTAAACTCATTGGGGTATCGAGTCCAATTATTTCCAGTCTTCCAGCCGATTTTAGGCCATAGCTTTTCCCAGTTTTTGCTCAAAGAAAGCCAAAGCTCCCGCTGAACAGAAAAGCCAAATTTACCTTGAGAGTGAATTAACCAAAGAGTATTAATGGTTTGCAAGTCAGCAATTGGAAAGTTGTCTACTTCCGAAAAGTACAGCCACTTTCTTTGAAGGGCGGTTGAACCTGCTAGCTCACAGAGTTTTTCTAAGGTAAGTCGGTCAGCGGCAAGAAAGTCTTGCTTAACGAGCAGTTGTTGCAGGGTTGTGTAATCAATGCCGCCTTCGGAACGCAAAGGCACAACGCCAGTCGGGAAATGGTTTTGTAGAAACTCTCTTGTGCTTGGGGTGTCAGCATCATAGAGGGCTTGGTAGACAACACCAGCCGTAAGGTTAGCAGGGTTTGACTGCTCCTTTAAAAATTCCATCAAGACTTCTAAGCCAGCAGCACCCGTGCTGACCAGTTCTGGAATGACCTGAAGTTGTTTTTTTTCAGAACTAGACTGGAGCTGGCGCGTTAGCTCGGCAATCTTAGTAGAAGCTTCTGATACTGAGGCAGTCGTTTGGTCTGTCATGCAGCGACTTGTTGGTTAGTTGTTAGTTGTTGGTTGTTAGATAGGAATAAGCAACAACGGAGAACTAATAACCTCTTTTCCCTCTTCCCATTTCCTTTGGCTTACTCAGTTGAAGTATGGAGGATACGGTCAATAAGTGCGGTGGTTGAGGTTGGAATTTCCACTTTCACTAATTCGATCCGTCCCCCATAGGCTTGAACAACAGGTGCTTCTGGTAGCGTTGACTGGCTATAGTCTCCCCCTTTTACATAAATGTCTGGCTGAAGTGCCTGGATTAAACGAGTGGCTGTGGTTTCAGAGAAAATCACGATACCATCTACGGGTTTGAGAGTTGCGAGAACTTCTGCCCGTTGTGCTTCGGGAACGAGGGGTCGGGGAGGAAATCCTGGTTTGTTGGGCTTAATCGTTTTTACTGACTGATCACTATTTAACCCCACGACGAGCGATCGCCCCAAGGATTTGGCAACTCGTAAGTAGCGTACATGACCCGCGTGCAGCAGGTCAAAGCAGCCGTTCGTAAATACTAGGGGTCGCCACTGGTCAGGGGATGCTGCGATCGCATGTTGTAATTCACTTAAGCTATAGACACAGGGAATCATTGGGTCATTCGTCATCAGTCTGGAGGAGTCACTTTTTCTCTATACATTCACTGTCTTACCTTTCAGTCGGATATTGATACCCCTCTTGATAAGCAAAGCGAATGAGTTGAGCGCGATTCTCCACTCCTAGTTTATTAAGAATGCTACTGAGATGAGTTTGAACGGTGCGAGGGCTGATAAATAAGCGATCGCTTATTTGCTTATTCGTTAACCCTTGAATCACTTCCCAAAAAACTCGCTCTTCTGCGGGTGTCAACGGTAAGCGGATAGGGGTTGGTGTTGTCTCGGCACTCGTGATTAAGGCTCCCTCTTCTGGGATTGGGGTTGAGGATTCATTCTCTAGCTGGGGAGGGGAGGTTCCAACAGTCATCTGCATCAACCGGACAATCTCCGAATGAATTCGACGCGATCGCTCCAACTGGGCTTCAATTTTGGCAACTAGTTCTCTAGGGTCAACAGGTTTGATTAAATAATCATCCGCTCCAATTGAATGACCATGAATTCGGTCTTCTAATTCTCCTTTACCCGATAAAAAGATAAATGGCATCAGTTGACCAGAGGGAGTAGCTCGTAGTCGGCGGCAAAATTCTAGACCATCCATCTCTGGCATCATGACATCAGAAACCACCAAGTCAGGTGGATTTTTGGCAAAAGCGACTAAGGCTTCAACTCCAGAACTGACCTGTTCAACTTGGTACCCTCGATTTTCGAGGTAGCGTGTCAAGACAGTTCGCATTGTTCTATCGTCGTCAACCACTAAAATCTTTTTCATATTCTTCTGGAGCCACCTTTCCTGCCAAATCCCAATTTAACTAGGGAGAAGCAATTTATCTTGTGCGTTTGGGATTAGGGTTTTAGAGAGAAGCAATAAGCTAAGCACCATAACTTTACTTAGCGTAGCCGCTCCTCCAAGAGCTAGCGGTAAGTAGTCTAAACTAGTACGCGACTTAGCCGGGAAAGAACTAACGCTCGTGAAGCGTTTGCTGCAGCAATACCTGACGAGGGCTGGGCGATTCAATAAGGAAAGGTCGCCTTAGCTAAATCAAGCACCCTGCTCTTGAAGAGTGCGATCGCGCTGACTAACGCTGAACTGAGTCCGGCAAGAGCTAGCGCTGCCACTAACGTCTACTTTAGATGCCCTACTTCAGCATAATGGCTGATTGCAAGCCGTGCCTAAAAGCTGTACCTGTTTAGCAAGGCTTTGTATATTCCCTTGTCGTTGACGCTTTGACAAAATCCTTAGCTGCACCAAAGCCTTCAAAACTGACGCATATCTAAGTCAGAGCAGCATCTGATTAAAGACGGATACTCTGTGTCAGGGAGCCTTATCATTAAGCAACCTTTGTTTTTTCACGGCTAGCTCATAACTAATGGCACAGAACAACAAATCCTTAAACAAACTCAATTTATTCAAACATTCTGTAACAGTTCTTTGATATCTAGCCTCAAAAGCCAAATGTTTCACTGACGGATAGCTAAGTGTTCCTCGCATTACCAAAGATGACAAGGCTTCTACGCCATTATTTAATGTTCGTGATGATGTACAGCGTCATCGTGATGACTTATCTGGAAAAAAGCTTAATTCAGCTCCTCCTTCTGTAGGAGATCTGCTAACTTTCCTGAATAACGACTGCTGACGCTAACCTTGACTTAACCAAACTGCTCTATGTACGAGAAAATCACACCACCCGATACAGGCTCTCGCATTACCTTCAAAGATGGTGAACCCATCGTTCCCGACAATCCGATTATTCCCTTTATCCGTGGAGATGGCACAGGTGTTGATATTTGGCCTGCTACTCAGAAGGTAATTGATGCTGCTGTCCAAACCGCCTATGGTGACAAGCGCAGCATTAGCTGGTTTAAAATCTATGCTGGTGACGAAGCTTGTGAGAAATATGGCACTTACCAATATTTGCCTCAAGATACGTTACAAGCGATTCAAGACTATGGCATTGCGATTAAAGGGCCATTAACAACCCCAATTGGGGGTGGTATTCGCTCATTGAATGTCGCCCTACGACAAATTAATGACCTCTATGCTTGTGTCCGTCCCTGTAAGTACTATCCAGGAACACCTTCTCCCCACAAAACCCCTGAGAAGCTCGATGTCATTATCTATCGAGAAAATACAGAAGACATTTACCTGGGTATTGAATGGCGTCAAGGTAGCGAAATTGGTAATAAACTGATTGCCCTTCTGAATGAAGACTTGATACCTGCTACGCCAGAACACGGGAAAAAGCAGATTCCCCTGGACTCTGGAATTGGTATTAAACCAATAAGTAAAACTGGCTCCCAACGTTTGGTACGCCGTGCCATGCTGCACGCTTTACGGCTACCGAAAGGCAAGCAACAGGTGACTTTGGTGCATAAGGGCAACATTATGAAGTACACCGAAGGTGCTTTTCGTGACTGGGGGTATGAGCTTGCTGTCAACGAGTTTCGGGCGGAGTGTGTTACGGAACGGGAGTCTTGGATTCTTAGCAACAAAGAGCGCAATCCCGATATAAGCCTAGAAGAGAATGCCCGTCAGATTGAACCGGGCTACGATGCCCTGACACCAGAGAAACGTGCTGATATTGCTGGTGAGGTGGAATCTGTCCTTAAGGCGATTTGGGACACTCATGGCAGTGGTCAGTGGAAAGAAAAGGTGATGGTAAATGACCGGATTGCTGACAGTATTTTTCAGCAAATCCAGACTCGACCGGATGAATACTCAATTCTCGCCACAATGAACCTGAACGGAGACTATATCTCTGATGCTGCCGCCGCGATTGTGGGCGGCTTGGGGATGGGGCCAGGGGCGAATATTGGTGACACTTGTGCGATTTTTGAGGCAACACATGGTACTGCCCCAAAACACGCAGGGTTAGATCGGATAAACCCTGGTTCTGTGATTCTGTCAGGAGTAATGATGCTGGAGTTTATGGGCTGGCAGGAAGCGGCTGATTTGATTAAGAACGGATTGGGTGGTGCGATCGCTAATCGAGAAGTAACCTACGACTTAGCCCGCTTAATGGAGCCTCCCGTTGAACCACCATTGAAGTGTTCAGAGTTTGCCGAGGCAATCATCAAGCACTTCGATCGCTAAAGCTAACGTACCTTCAAGTTGCATTTTGCTCTTGAGAGTTCAAGGGAAAGAGGTGAGGGTTTTCATGAAGACTTCCCTTGCTATATAAAAAGGCTCATTGTTCCTAATGTAGGGTAGGGGGGCACAGCTGTGCCCCCCTACAGAGGTTACTTCCCCTGCTTTTAGAACTGGTGGGCAACTTTCGTCGCAAAGGTCTAAGGATTGGAGAATGTGTTAATCTGACCTCCGCCAATATATTGCCCTGGAACTGGATTAGGAGTGGTGAAGGTCGGTTGACTCAGTTGACTTGGTTGTGAGCCTGGACTAGTCAGCGTTGAGTTAAATCCAGGGTTAGTCATTCCGTTAACTTGACTTGGTGGTTGGGTAGAGTATTGCCCATAGCTACCCACTGTTGTCGGTACTACGGGTGTCGTTGGTATTGCCCCTGGCACATTGGTAGTTGGTTGGGGGGGCACCAGATAGGTAAAGGAGTTTGGGGGCGTTGTAGGGGCAACAGAGTAGCCAGTTGTTCCAGGTACAGTTGTTGCTGGATAAGTCGTTTGTCCTTGATAGGTTGTAGTTGGTGAAGCCTGTCTCTGGATATTAGTGGGTGTCTGAGTCTCGTTAGTCGCACGAAGAGCATTAGTAGCAGCAACTCGGTCAAGGGCACTTTGTAGCGGGCTTACCGAGACTGTACCTGGGCTAGTGTTGAACCCCAAGGGAGAATCAGCCGTTGTGCCTGTCGAGGAAGACGGTTGATTAGTTGGGTTCCGATTCGTAAACAGGACACTCTCAGAAACTGAACTAGGATTTAAAAGTCCTTGAGCAGATTTAGCAAAGGGATTAGTCGTGTTTGCTGTCTGCTGCGGCTTGAGTGACAAGGTTTGGCTGTTTGAGGCAGGATTGGAGTCAGTTACTTCTGTCTGAGGCAGGGTTTGAGTAAACAATCCCCCTGTATTTGAGGTTTGAGGCTTCTGGTTGGATGCAGTCGTTAACGATAAAGCATTGGTACGATTAAATTCTTCCAAAAACACTGAAGAATTATCGATGTCAGTTGTAATGGCGGCGAGTTCTTCAGCAGGGAGTGTTGGTTTAACGTCTGGAGTATTTGAACCAGTCACTGAAGCCCCGCCAAGGATACTGAACGACTCTGGGTTTTTCCAGTACTCCCACGTAAAGAGCAGCACTAACAAAAGCCCTGAAGCTGATGCCCAAAATGCTGGTCGTTTGAATGGCTTTAGTCGAGCTTTGAGATAGCGGAGGTAAGCAGGATGGTGATTAGGAAATGACATCGCACAAGCCTTCAGCTGAACTCTACACAAATTGTAGAGTCTTTGACACGCGCACGCCTAAAGATGTGGGATTCTTATTTTGACTGTTGACACTTATTGCTTTGTCTATTGAGCGGCTTTGAATAACAAAAATCCCCCGGCTCCTAAACCAAAGAAATTTGGTAACCAAGCTGCCATAAAGGGAGAGAGGATATTGAGCTGACCAAATGCTCCAGACATAAACCCTAATAAGTAGTACGCAAAAATTACTATCACACTAATACCAAAACTTGTGGCTCTACCAGCGCGTTGAGGACGAGTTCCTAGCGACGCCCCAACTATCCCAAAAACCAGGCAGACAAAGGGAAAAGCGAATTTTTGTTGAAGGCGCACGTTGACCTTGAGGAGCCTTTTCTCATCGGCACCCAGCTTGACAATCTCTCGATAATCCAAAATCTGGGCAATGTTCATCTCATCCAAGCCACGGCTTTGAGTTGCCAAGTCAAGAGGCGCTTTAGGAAGTTTGAGCTGTTGATTTTCAAAGGGTTGAATGTTGCGGTAGGAAGCGTTGGGAGAGATGAGATAGATCGTGCCGTTGAAAAAATCCCAAGCATTTTGAGTCGGATTCCAAACTGCCGATTTAGAAGTGACGATTTTGTTAAGCCCTTCCTGAGACCACTCAAGTACGGTTAAACCTTTCATTTCCTTGCCATCAAACTGGTCGGCATAGAATAAACGCCTCAGTGCGCGAATTTTTTCACCATCGGGCTGAGTGACTTCTCCATATTCGGGATAGAAAATATTGTTTTCCTTGAAGTCTGGCTTTTCCTCATCGAGGGCTTTGTCTAAGGTAGTAGAGGCTTGATAGTTAGCAGCAGGAACCACTAATTCGTTGAACAAGAACGTCATCCCGGTGACGACTAAGCTCAAAACTATGGCAGGTACGGCAAGCCGATAAACACTGATTCCACAACTGCGTAGAGCAACTAACTCACTATCACTGCTCAATCGAGAGTAGGTCATCAGTGCGGCTAAGAGCATTGACATCGGGAAGGCATAGGAGATAAACTCCGGCATCTTCAGCAGCATCACTTGTACTGCAATTGCCAGAGGGATTTCTGACTCGGTAACTTTCCTCACTAAATCAAAGAGGGTACCTATGGCAACACCAACAGAAGAGAATGCCCCAATACCGAAGAGTAAGGGCTGAATTAGTTGGGCGGTAAGGTACCGATCCATGACTGATAAGCCAGGAAACAAGGAAATAAAGGGCTGAGATTTACCGAATGTCATTGCTTAAGCGTCGGGCTTTTTAAGGTTGTGAGTTGAGGAGTTTGGAGTGTCAAATCTTTATCGCTGAAACTCATCACCCAGGTAATACTGCCGTACTAAAGGATTGTTGTAAAGTTCTTCAGCACTGCCAGAGGCGAGGATTTGCCCATCTCGCATGATGTAGGCTCGATCAGTGATTGCTAGGGTTTCTCGAACGTTGTGGTCGGTAATCAAAATCCCCATTTGGCGATCGCGTAATCCTGCTATGATTTTTTGAATTTCTGCTACAGCAATTGGGTCAACCCCAGCAAATGGCTCATCCAAGAACAAAAATTTTGGCCCTTCTACTCCAGAGGCTAAGGCTCTTGCCAGTTCAGTTCGTCGCCGTTCTCCCCCTGACACTTGATTTCCTTGAGTATTCGCAACTTTTTCCAAGCGAAATTCTTGCAGTAAGTTATGCAGCCGCATCCGCCACTCCTGACGCGGTACCCCCGTTTGCTCTAACACGAGTTGAATATTATCCCGTACACTCAGGTGCCGAAAGATACTAGCTTCCTGAGCGAGATAGCCAATGCCCAGATGCGCTCGCTTGTTCATTGGCAACGTTGTGATATCTAGATCATCCAACCAGACTGTACCCAAGTTGGGTTTTTCTAGTCCTGTTGCGATGTAAAACGTTGTCGTTTTCCCAGCACCATTTGGTCCGAGTAGCCCCACCACTTCCCCTTGAGCTACGGAAACATTGACACGATTGACAATTGTTCGCTTGCCATAGGATTTATGGATATTCTCTAATACGATTCTCAAGAACGCTACCTCTTTAGGCTCTGTTAGTTAAGCGGATAAGCGGTTGTGCATCTCGCGCTTGAATGCTCCGAGAGCTTCTGCCTACCCGTTTACCCACGTTCTGATAACTAACAAAGTTAACGGTCAATAGTCAACCGTTAACAAACAACAAACTTGGGTTATTGCCCCGGTGCAGGTTCACTGACAGGTGTCTTGAAAGCAGGCTTGGGATTGAAGGGGGGAGTCACAGGTGGTGCTACAGGTTGTGCGGGAGCTTCTGGGTCAGCAACGAGATAAATGGATTCTACTTGCTGCTGCGCTCTAGGCAGTGCTACGAACCGCCCTTCATCAATTAAGTAGGTGATGGTTTCGCCGCGCAAGCTATTGCCTTGCTGCAAAACGTAGACATTGCCACTAAGGACGATGCGGCGTTCACGGCTAAAGTATTGCGCTTGAGCTGCCGTTGCTTGGATTTGTCGAGCGGGATAGTCCATTTGTACGTTGCCCCGTGCAGTGACAACGCCAGTTTGAGAGTTGGCTTCCTGAACATCCGAGCGAACGGTGAGGGCACGTCCGTCGCCTGTTTGGGCTTGGGCATCTTGGAGGTGAGACGGAAATGCGATCGCGCCTACTAAAGTCGCTGGCAGTAATAACGCTAAACCCAGGCGTTGCTTCAATTTGGAAGTGAGTAGAGAGGAGGACTTCATTGGTCTAAAGAGTTGGGAGTTAGGAATTATGCGTTATGAATTAACAACTTTTAACTCAGAACGCTTCATGATTCATCAGTCTCTAGTCATCCTTAACCTAAGGACAAAATACCAGAATTTAGATAAAGTTGTTCAGCTTAGAGCGATCTGTAAGCCTTATAGACGCTCAATCGTTACTATAAGTTTCTAACCACTCCAAAAGAACTAGGGTAAGAGAGTTAATGAGTGAGGCTGATTACTCAAGGTTATACCCATTACCTATTGCCTAGTTGCTTGTCTGGTCAACTCGCGAAATTTTTGGCAAACGACCAACAGCATTACCACTTACCGATGTAGCATCATTAGTTTCAGCTACTGCCAGTTGTTTAACAAAATCAGCGACTTGCTCTGCTCCAGTTTCTTGCAATGCCTTCAACAGCTCAATACTTTGCGTCATTAGCTCAGTCACATCAACCCCCTCATAAACTGGCTGATAGTCTCCGAGGCGACCGATTCCCTCACCCAACAAAATTACAGCCCCTCGCCAGTTGAGATTGCCTAGATGGTAGCAAGCAACAGCAATTTGTAAAATCCCCTGGTAAAACTGCTTATCCGGCTCAAAGGCTTCCATCCACAAGGCTTCTAGGGTGTCGTGACAGGCGTAAAACTCCTGCTGATTGAATTGTTCGACACCCTGCCAAAATTCTTCTGGTGGTACGACGGGCATCATGCCATACTGTCTCGCACCGATTGAATTTCTTCCATGGCAATATCCTGCTTGTCACCCGAAAACTCGTTTTCCGGTGTCAGGAACAACATACAGTGGCACTCTTTGCGCTCACGCATGGGAATACAAGGACAATTCCAATAGGCAGCTTTTACTTCGGCTTCTTTGTCCTCGTAGTGGCGACAAGGGCATAAGGGCGCACCGAGTTCGTCCTTGTGTTTGGCAAGTCCTTCAATAACCACAGCCGTTACGGAAGGGTCAACACAGAAGTAGGTGCCTGTACGCTTGGCATAGGTTTCTGAAAAATTTTTCATCGCCTCCAGGTTTTTATCACTGGAGAGGTTAGAAGTTTTTGATGTACTCATGTAATAAGGTTCGGCAGATTAGCAGTCAACGTCTTTGCATTGTATCGCAAGGCTTTTACTCAGCAGTAGTCAGGGCATCTACGCCATAGGAATAGTTAGGGAAATGTGTCTAACCTGAAAATAGCAGGGGGAGAAGAATTTTCATTCAATCTTTTCCCTTTTCCCTTCTGCCTTTTGCTATATATTCGAGGCACTGCCGACGCTAAGATTAAGGGCTAGCTAATTCAAGGGTTGCTGTAATTGGCGTTGTAAAGGTTGTGCGGTGTCGATGACAAGACCGGGTTGAGAAGGTTTGATCGGTCTTTCGGAGTTACCTTCAGATGAAACTGAATTCCACAAAACCCAACGGCTGCCGGGAGGTAGGGAGTTGAGACTAACAGGATTTTGTGTCAACCAAATTAAGGGGCTGTTGGGGGGATTACCAGCAGTCCCCTCTTCTCCTGCATTAGTGGCAGCAAGCGCTTCTAAGACAACCTGATTACCGTGTAACAAGCCTGTTTGTGCTGTCCATAGTTTGACCTGTAGCTGACTTTTGCAAGCATAGAAGTACATGGAGGCAGCGGCAATAACGGCTTGCTCAAAGTCTTCACCACGCCACAGCGCAGCACTATCGAGACAGATAATAACTTCTTGAGAGCCAGTGAAGACTTCTAGCTCACGCACTTGCAATTCACCATAACGCGCACTGGTGCGCCAGTGAATCAGGCGAGTTGGGTCACCCACCCGGTAAGGTCGCAATGCTCTTGTGAGGTCTTCTGTTGCGGAATGAGAACGGCGATCGCTATAAAATTGGGCACTATCGTCTTTCCCAATGTTATCGACTAAAGGACAGTTTGTAAGGGGTAACACAGTAGGGTAAATCACTGCCACAACTGGCGCATCCCAAGCACGACGACACCAAAATAAACCTAGAGGTGTTGCTGTTCTTAGCTGTACCTCGTGCCAGCGATAGATACCCCGTTTTCGAGTCGGATGATAGTAAGTCCAGCGATAAACGCTTTGAGGGGCAATGGCTTCTACTGGTTTCTCCACTGGCTTTCCTAGTTCGGCTTGGAGAATATCCTGAACTTGCAACAGGGTTTTGGGCTTGGGGGTTGGATTTTCTATCTCTAATTCAATTGTTAAGTCGTCACCTACACTGACAGGTGGAATCGGGTGTCGGCGTACTTGAATGGATTTAAGCGATCGCGCTGGCAAAACAGCCGCCAACCCCAATAAAGCAAAAATAATCCCGCTGATTACATACAGCCAGCCTGCCATTGTATTGGTTGCTGCCCCAAAAAAACACAAGGCAACGCCTCCCAAAAGCCAACCTGCATAGGCAGGTGTTACCCAATGAGTTTCTAGCCAGTCAGTAGTGCGATGAATAATTCCCATTGCCTTAGACTTACCCCTGCTGCCCTATTTGCCTTAGTTAAACTCCAGCCTAACAAGTTATCGAAATCAATACTGCACACCTCTCCATGCCAAGACTCTTTGACAATGAAGCTGAGATCAAAAACTATCTTATTCAGGCGGCATCTGAACCTGCAAATCTCAAAGTAACGGCTGATGGGAAACGCCTCAACTACCGTAACTTGGGTATTAAAATTGGTGTAACTTGCTACGTTTTAGCTCAAGGTCGGGTTTTAATTTTGGAGCGATCGCCTTTGGTAAATTTTGGCGGTTGTTGGGGAACGGTTTCCGGTTACATAGATGACCTTGAAATCATCCAGAACTCTAGTCAAATTTGCCGCGATCACCTGATTCAAGAATTTCAGGAGGAAATCGGTTGGACAATCAGCGACTCCATGATGTTGAAGTATTGTGGAACTCACGCCTTGATTCAGTCTCAGCTAAAAATCCACTTCGAGATTTTCTGCTTGCTAATCGATGAACCACCAGCCATTACATTAAATCAGGAACATAAACGCTGTAGCTGGGTAGACTTAGAGACAATAAACGAGCTTCGTCCTATCCTAATTACCCACTTTTTGGAAGGTTTAGAGAAAGTTTCAAAGGAACCGTAACTTACTTAATTGTTTGGCTCAGTGCCAAAAATTAATTTTCCAGTATCATAAACTGGAAGTTTTTCATTTTTAACTAAATCAACCTTGTCTTTTAGGTCTTGATAAGACCAATCATTATCAGGATTCCAGGCACCAGGGCTGTTGAAGCTAAATTGAACTTCTTTTTTGTAATGTTGTTCTCCTCCTGGATAAATCTTGGAGCCATCCAAATCAACTTGAACATAATAAATAGTTTTAGATTGCTTCCAAGGCTTTAAAGCTGAAATAGTCGCACTTTGCTTATCATTCAAACTCACTTTTATATCCGCAGGCTTGCGACCTTCTTTCAAAAATTCACTAATATCAATAAAATATCTGAAGGATAGATTTTGAACGAGTCTTGCCGGCCAAGCAGACTGATTGTGGACAATCGCTCGAATTTCGGTGAATTTATCTTTACTAACGTTGACTTTTGCCTCTACAAAAAATTCATCGTCTTTCTTTTCGGGTTCTGGAAATTCTGCTAAAGGTTGTCCGCCATATTTGGCATACATTTTAGCTACAGCTCCTGTGAAGCCAGCATTATAATCTGTAGCGACTTCAGCCATGACAAAATTAGCGCGATCGTCTTTATAGTTGTCATTCTTATCGGGTCCACCAACTACTGCCCCGTAAAGAATATGTCGTGACTGTTCTGGGATACTTTTACTATTCGCCCAAGAACCATGTGCTGTTCTGTGATGAGGCTGAGTCGGAGGATTATTCCCAAAACCAACTACATAGCTTCTTTGCTTAGGATTTGACCCAAGCATATAGTTAATTTGTTTTTCAGCAAACGAATGATATTTTACTCTTTTATAAGGAGTTTTAACCCAATCTCCGTAGATAAAGGCTAAAAACGCTGTCTTCGACGCATACCGAAGAGAACCCCATTCGTCTAGCCAAGCTAAACCTCCCTTAGTCTCGTAAATTCTTTTCCACTGGCATCGATCAGCCCAATAATCTAACCAACGTTCAGCATCTTTTGTATATTTTTCTTTCCCAGTTATCTTGGCTAAAAGCACATAACTTCCATAAGATTTATCATCCCAAGTATGAGTCCAATTGTAAGAATTAATTGAGTTTGGGCTATCACTTAAATTTGTGTAGTATTGCTCAGCTTTATCAAGATATTCTTTTTCGTCTGTTGCTTGATAAAGCCATGCGGCTCCCCAAACTAGTTCATCATCATATCCACTTTGAGACTTATAAAAATCATTAGCATCAGTAATACAATCTGAATATTTGCCTTTATAAGCTTCAGCAAAGTCATAGAGTTCTTTGGCGTGCCTGAGCAGTGTATTGGAGTAGGTTGCATCTGTTTTTTTAAACACTATAGAAGACGCTGCCATAGCAGCCGCCATCTCTCCTGCTAAATCTGAACCAGGACAAGAGGCATCTATTTTGTAAGAGGGACGCTCCATTTGCATCACTTCAGCGGGTCCCCACCAAGCATGATCTAAACTTCCTTTTCCCACCTGACCCCAAACGACATCTGGAGAAGGGTGTGTTTTGATAAAGTAGTCATTCACCCAGCGGAGATTATCCAACATATAGTTATATTGACCACTCTTCTTATATGCCTCTTCGTATTCAATTACTCCCCAAGCCAGTAGAGTAGTAGAACTTGCCATGGGAAAGCTAAACTTCATATGATCTCCGGCATCATACCACCCGCCAGTTAAGTCAATTCCTTGATCGGAACCGTCTTTTAAACCAGAGTCGCCCCGCCATTCAACTCGATTGTTTTTCGGTAATTTTCCCGACCGTTGAGCTTCGTAGAAATAAATAGATTTTTGTAATGCTTCCCCGTAATTATACGTTGTTTCAGCAATGTATTCTTTAACAGGAAGATTGAAGTAAGTGTAGACAGAAGCTACAATGCAATTAAATGTTAAGGCTATTACTGTAATAATAAAAAGAGTGGTTACTGTAATTATAGTTCGCTTCGTTAACATTTTTCATTAAAATTATTGCAAAAATTATCTAAACGCGAAGAGGTGTAAAATACCCAACTAAAATTATTAAGACAAACTAAAAATTTAAGTTTAATTGCTTTCCAAGCTCTGTTCAGATTCAGGTTGTAAGCTTGTTTAATCCTGAATGAGATATTTTTATTATTCTCATTAAATTCACTTGATGTAACTGAAAAGCTTATCTGTTCATCAATTCTTTTTTTCTCTAGCTGTAGGGTTCGAGAGCGCTTTAACGTTTAAGCACACCATACAAGCCCTTTAGAGCTACATTCTCTTTCTTAGACACAACTAGTTGCTCTAACGGTGACACAGACACATTAATAATCTACGAACCAAAGCTGAGGCTGTCCGGATGCCTTTGAGATTGACGGAAGAGTAAAAGCTGAGCAATACGCAGCAGCAATCATTGCTTCATCTGAGATCTTGCACTACCCCCCTAGCACCTCAGGGCTAATTTATTCTCGTTAGAGAAATTAGGGAAGATAGGGGAGATGGGGGGAATTTATACTCGCTGAAAAATTTATTAGTAGCAGCATTTACGAGCATCTAAGCAAGTCACCTTTCCCCAATTAGCCATGGCTCAACACTCAAGTTTATTAAAGACAGTTAATCCTTGGATTGCTGACCCTGTGAAAAAGTATCATAAAAATAATTACTTCTCAACTCAAATCTCAGCAACCAGCACTTACTGAGTGAGCGTTCTCAAGTTTTATTCTAATCCCAACTCCAATAGATAATCACAACTCCATAAGCAAAAAACTAGGAGTTGGAAGTTGATGTTAGTAAGCCTATTTATAGAGCTGGATGTTACTGTTTAGTGCAACATCCTCTGCTTAAAAATCGGGCTATTTCATAAACTCAGGTGTCACTAGCAGAAAAATAATTGCGAAAGCAATGATCGCGAAAACGAGTTCTGGAGTAAGGAAGTCAGGCTGGACAACCAGATAGAGGACACCAAGGGATACCAAAATAAAGGGTATGTTCATTTTTGCTTTCCTCTAGTCTCTAAAGACAAATGTATTTTCCTGCCAATTTTACAGCTAGCGTCTCTAGGAGAGCTAACGATAAGGCGCATGGGTTGCAAGGTCTTCCCATCCCTCAAAATATCTCAAAAAGACAAGGAAGTCAGCTTATTGGTTGTTGATTGTTGGTTATTGGTCACTGTAAATCGCTCCAGTGAAGAATCTTGCAGATCTGGTCAACTAAATCCATCGCCTTGAAGGGCTTTGTAATCACACCCGTTACACCTAAGTCAATAAACTGCCGTTGTTCACTAATTTTTGCTTTGGCTGTTAACAGAATCGTTGGAATGTGTTTCGTTGCTGCATTAGCTTGTAACTGCCGAAACGTCGTCGGCCCGTCCATATCAGGCATCATCACATCCAGGAGAATCGCGTCAGGTAGCTGGGCTTGCGCGGTTGCTAGCCCCTCGCTACCCGAAGCGGCTGTGAAAACGTCCCATCCGGCTGCTGTTTCTAGACAGATTTGAATGATTTCGCGGATACCGTCTTCATCATCAATCACTAAGATTCGCTTGGTTGTCATGGTTGCTATCCTTGATTGCCATGGGCAGGGTGAAGTAAAAACTACTACCTTCACCCAGAACACTCTCAACCCAGATGCGTCCACCGTGCTGCTGCACAATGCTGCGGCAAATTGCTAAACCTAAACCTGTACCCCCTTTTTTGCGGGAATCAGAAGCATCAACTTGGTGAAAGCGCTCGAAGATACTTTCAACTTTTTCCGCTGGAATGCCGCGTCCCTGATCTCTCACTTGAAATAATATCGGAGGATGAGGAAGCTCGCCCTCTTCTCCATCCCCAATTCCTCGTTCAACAGTTAACCAAACGGTAGAATCTCTAGGGGAGAATTTGATGGCATTACCCACTAGATTCGTCAGCACCTGAATAATGCGATCGGGGTCGGCGTATAAGTCGATGGATGCAACAGAGACACAAAGCGTAATTCCTGCTCGATTTGCCATCACCTGCATCATATCGATCGCTTGATTGATCAGCTCAGCCGTATTGCAGGTCTGCTTAATTAAGCTAATCTTTCCTGACTCCAAGCGCTCCAATTCAAGGATATCGTTGACAAGTCGCACCAACCGTTCAGCACTTTCTGCCGCAATTTCAATAACGCGCCGTCCCTTGTCAGACTGGGTATTGACTAAACCACTTGATAGCAGGTTGAGTGCACCATGGATCGAAGTCAAGGGAGTACGGAGTTCGTGGCTCACAACTGAGATGAATTCGTCTTTCATCCGTTCGATCACCTGGCGCTCTGTGATATCTTCCCCAATACTCAGCGTGCCAATAACATTGCCCTGCAAATCTTTTAGTAGAGTATTATTCCAGGCAATCACTCGTTCTTCACCATCCTTAGTCAGGATGACATTCTGATTATGGGTGTAGAATTCCTGTTGTAGTAAGTCTATAAAGTTGTTTTGCACCCGCTGCTTCTGGTGTTCTGGGAGGAATGTCTCAAACCAGTTTTGACCAACCACTTCAGCTATCGTGTATCCAACCAATTCCAGGAAATAGGGATTGACATAATCAACTGCCCCGTCGTTATTCAGCCCGACAACGACTAAACGTACATTCTCTAAAAGGCTACGCCAACGTCGCTCTGATTCAACCAGTGTTGCCGCGATTTGCTGTTGGTACCTCATGTCGCGAGCAACAGTGGAAAGCATATTGATACTGCCGTCTGATGATTTATGAGCAAGGAGAAGCTGGTTTACTGGAATTTCTCGTCCATCATGGCTCAGAAATGCTGTTTCACCAACCCACATCCCATCACGAATGGCACTAGGAATTGCTTCATTGAGGATAATTTCATAGGCCCACTCAGGGTGAGCATTGGAGATTGTGAAATGAGTTGAATTCTCATTCTCTCCAAAACCAAATATCTTCCGGGCAGCACTATTCAAGTAGAGAGTTCGCCCATCAATGCTTGCTGTCCCAACAATGTCAGGGGTAGCTTCAAGAATCGCTACTAGCTTCGCTCGTTCTTCTTCTACCTGCTTACGCTCAATAATTTTTTGCTGTAATTCTAAATTCGCTTTGGCTAGATCTAACGTTCGTTCCTGAACTCGGACTTCTAAATCATTGTGGGCACGACGTAGTTCTGCTTCTGCTTGCTTGCGATTAATGGCTGTCGCTAAGACATTTGCCGTTGCTTGCAGAAAGTGTACATCATCTTTAGTAAATTGCCGTTTCCGAGAGGTATGCGCTCCCAAAACTCCATAAGGACGATTCTGTCCTGGGATAATGACACTTAGACCACTGACAACTCCATGTTGATGGAGCAGACAAGGACTACTAAATCGTTGTTCTGCGCGTAGATCTTCAACGATAATGGGTTCGCTCGAAAGTAAGGTGTAGCCTGGTTGGGAATCCAACCCAACACTCAATGTTGCTTGTCCTACCAATCCTTCTTTCCAACCCACACCTGCCTGTAGGAGTAAAGAGTTTCCATCAGGAAGAAGTTCTAAAACCTTGCAGTACTCTACTTCAAGGATTTGAGTAATGAGTGCAACAGCCTGATCCATCAGGTGGGATACTTGGTTACCTGCCAAGGCTTGTTGACCTAGTTCAGCAACCGCCGCTTGCTGTTGAGCGCGAATTTTTAGTTCTGCCTCTACCCGCCGACGCTCAGCATTTTCAATCTGTAATTCTTCATTGGCTTTAGCTAAATCCAAAGTTCGTTTCTGAACCCGGATTTCTAGCTCATCATAGGCTCGGCGTAGTGCGGCTTCAGCAAGCTTACGATCGCTAATGTCACGGTTCACCCAAATTGTTGCGATCGCAGTACCCTGTTCGTTGTGTAACGGCACAACCACTGTTTCACAGACGCTCTTAGTGCCTCCCTTGCAGGTTTCGCAGACACTTTCCATTTCCTCCTTACAGATAAAGTTAACCTCCCCAGTCCAGCGACCAGCGTTTAGCGTTTCATCAATAATCTTGTGTGTCAACTCATCGGAGTCTTCTGGTTTTTGCGAAATGTTGGGAGTTTTGCCTAATACTTCTGCTTTGGCATAACCGAACATCTTTTCCGCTCGCGGGTTCCAGTCAATGATGCGACCGTCTAAGTCCGTTAGGATGATGCCATCATGGAGGTTTTCAAAGATACAGGCTTGTTGCCGTAGGGTTTCCTCGGCTTGTTTACGTTCGGTTATGTCCGTATTGACTCCGATAGTAGCGATCGCCTCACCTTGTTCGTTGTACAAAGGCACAACAACAGTTTCGCATACGCCCTGAGTACCATCCTTATGGACAAAGTTAATCTCGCCGACCCATCGACCAGAATTTAGCAATTCTGCAAGAATTTCTCCAGCCAGAACGGGAGACTCTTTCAACCGATGTAAGATTGCAGGCGTTTTACCTAATACCTCAGCTTTGGTATAGCCGAATACCCTTTCTGCTGCTGGGTTCCAGTCAATAATACAACCTTCAAGGTTGGTTAAGATGACGGCATCGTATAGGTTTTCAAAGATACATGCCTGCTGGCGTAGAGTCTCTTCTGTCTGCTTACGCTCGGTGATGTCAGTTTCTGAACCTGTCATTCGCACCACATTACCTTCCTCATCCCAGAGTGCTTGTCCGCGATCGCAAACCCACATATAGGTATTGTCTTTACACAGAACCCGATACTCAGTGATACAAAATGGCGTTTTCTTGGCAAAGTGGTCTTGCACCGCTTGCATAACTCTATCGAGATCATCAGGGTGAATTCGCTTCGACCACTCATCTACATTGTTCCCGATTTCATGTTCTTCAAATCCGCGCATCTGCTTCCAGCGGCTGGAGAAAAAGATCTCATTCGTTTTTACATTCCAGTCCCAAATCCCATCATTGCTACCGCGCAACGCCAACTGCCAGCGTTCTTCACTCTCCCGTCGTGCTTCTTCAGCAAGCTTGCGTTGCGTTGCCGCCGCCACGGCATCACTAATATCCCTATGGGAGCCGACCATTCGTACTGGGTTTCCGGCTTCATCCCACACCGCCTGCGCCCGCGACAATATCCATTTGTAGCTCCCGTCTTTACACCGCATCCGGTATTCTGCGATGTAATGCGGCGTTTTGCGTTCCAAATGAGCTTGGCGAGCTTGCATCACCTGTTCAATGTCATCGGGATGAACTCGCATCTGCCAGCCATCTTGAGGGTTTGAAACCTCATGTTCTTCATAACCCAGTATTTGTGCCCACCGTGCCGAGTGAAAGCAGTGATTGTTTTTAATGTCCAAATCCCAAATGCCATCATTGCTACCCTGTATCGCTAGCTGCCAACGTTCTTCACTTTGCCGTAGGGCACGTTCCACTCGTTCGCGCTCAAATAGTTCACGTTGGAGGCGGTCGTTAGCTTCTTGTAGTTCGGCTGTACGCTGGGCGACTCGGCTTTCTAGTTCTTCGTTGACCTGTCGCAGGATTGCCTCTGCCTCTTTACGCTGAGTAATATCTTGGGCAATCCCAGCTACTCGGTAAACCTCTCCAGACTCGTTCCGAATGGGAAATCCGCGATCGCGAACCCAGCGCACTGACCCGTCAGGTCGGACAACGCGATACTCTACCTCTCCAGCAAATCTTTGCTCAAGGCATGAAATTAGCTGTTGCCTGTCGTCTGGGTGAATCGATTCAAGGAATAATTGAGGCTTAGCGTATAAGCTTTCACAACTGCGTGCCCAGATTTGCTCATACGCAGGACTGACATAAAGAATTTCCTGGCTTGCTATGTTGCTCAGCCAAAAGACTTCATTGATGTTTTCTGCTAACTGACGGAACTTCTGTTCGCTCTCTTGTAACTTTCCTTCAGCTTGCTTACGCTCGGTTAGATCAAGAATAGTGGTGCGAGTTGCGACAAAATTTCCGGTTGCATCTCGAATTCCTGTTGAGGTGAAGAGGACAGGGAAGGTTGTACCGTCTTTCCGCATTAGCTGCATTTCCAAATCTTTGATACAGCCTTGTTCTGAGCTGTGGGGATTTTCCCGGAACAAGGTCGAATACTCATCAGGGAGCAAATCAGTAATCTTAAGCTTCCCGATTACTTCATCGCGGCTGTAACCCAACCAACGCAGTTCTGTATCATTGATGGCGATCAAGGTGCCGTCTGGAGCTATGGAGTGATACCCACAGGGTGCATTGTTGTAGAGGTCTTGAAAATTAGCTTCTACTAGCGGATACTTCCTTAATTGGTGACTCAAGAAATCGTACACCAACAAAAAAATCAACACACCGAAGCAGGAGCCGAAGAACACGAGCAAACTTGTACTGTTAGTTTGTGTAGCCGTACTCCAGACCATTAGCAAGGCTAACCCCAATAGAGTTGTAATAATATTTTTTTCAACGGAGCTTTTCATGCCGTTTGAATTAGCTCTTTAGACATAGTTACTATTGTGTCTCTATGTACTGAATTTCGTTGAGTTGTGAAGGGTCAAGATTTGATGTTAACTAAGTGCGATCGCTCAAAAATCCTTCTTTTCTCTGATTTTCTCAGTCAAACTGGCACGAGTGATAATTTCACCAAATCTTCATATTTTTCAGTCGTCAGCTTTAAATGAAGCCACCTACTCTTGGCGGCTTGGTGGGTTGCCTCCGTTCGTGAAGCAGCGTTCTCATTGCAATCTGTGCAAGGCTTTTCTCCAAGAGCTAATAGCTGACAGCTTCGTGAAGAAATATTCTCTTTAAGCGCCTCAAGGTATCCTTGATCGCATCTGTCCTTTAGCCCTTTAGCCCTAACGATATGCTTTCACAAATTGTGCGCCCATTGGTACGCACCCAAATCCGGTTACTGGCTAACACTCAGGCAACTCGTTCAACACTGATTTCAACAATTGCTCAATGGCTTGGCTATCTGGGTGTACACGCTCAGGTCACTTCTCTTTCTGCTAATTCTGGGCAGATTCAGGTTTCTCTGACTGTCGGTAAGCCAGAGTCTTGTGACTCTAGTGACTGGCAACAGATTCTCCACAATCTCAATGAGCCTAGCGAGAGTTCTCAATCTTCCGAGACAACCTATGCCCAGATGACTCCCAAGCAGCAGAGTAAACTACAACGGCTACTCGCTTATTTAATTCAAGTGGGCGATCCAGATAATAAGGTCAATTGGGACACTCTGTATCCACAGCTAAAGACTTTAAATCTCGATGAAGACTTACTAAACGGCATTAAGTCAGCCCTGAAAGTCCCCCAGTCCTTAGACCAATTACTTGAGGGACTCGACCCCGATGTCGCCGCACTCGCCCTACCAAAAGCCGTTAGTATTGCTTTGCTAGATCGGCGAGTCAATGCCAAGGAAGACAGCACTCTCACCGCTTTGCTAAGTGCGATGAAATAATGTCCTAGAGCCAGGACAGGCTGTCATGCAAAGTAGCTTCAAGATTACTTGGCAGAAGTGTCAGTCGTGTCGTTGGAGATGCTTATATCAGCCTTAGCGCGGCTCAACATCGCCTCTTGCAAGTTTTCATCGTTATGACGGTGTTGGGCAACCAACTCCCGTGCGTGTTTTTGAGTAAGGCTGTCGGCTGTATTGGGATCATCGACCTCAGCTTCAGCACGATTCAACATTGACTCTTTGAGTTGTTCATTGTGGTGACGATGCTGAGTCATTAATTCTCGTGCTTGTTCTTCTGTACTCATGTTCTGTTTCCCTATTCGACTGCTACAACGTGCTTCTGTTAGAGAATTTACACGTTTATAGTTAAACAGTAGCGAAAGTGACAGAAATTTTCACTATTACAAGCTGTTCCGAAAGTGAGAAACTGCTGATTGAGTAATTTGCTTAATGACGGCTAAATCAGGAGGTGGCACAAGGCTATCCATCCCTAGCCAGAGAAGATACTCGATATTACCAGCCGGGCCTGTAACTGGTGACCAAGTTAAGCCTTTGTATCTCCAGCCAAGCTTTTGGGCAGATTCCCAGACTTGGAAAATCGCATCAGCATGGTCATTGGGGTCACGCACTACACCTTTTTTTCCGACTCGTTCGCGCCCGACTTCAAACTGTGGCTTCACTAACAACACAACTTCACGAGGGGCTTGCAGTAGGTTCCACAACGCATCGAGAATTTTGGTCAAGGAAATAAACGATACATCCACAACACCCAAATCAGCATAGACCTCCTGTGTTTCCCCCCCTTGATAAGGAGGGGTTAGGGGGGGTGAATTACCATACAAATCCGCAGGTTGAAGATTTCGCAGATTTGTGCGTTCCCTCAATACAACCCGTTCATCATTCCGCAAAGTCCAGGCGGCTTGTCCATAGCCAACATCAATGCCGTAAACTCGCTTTGCGCCAGCTTGTAGCAAGCAGTCAGTAAAGCCACCTGTAGAAATGCCACCATCCAGACAAATCCGTCCCTCTACAGGAATGCCAAACTCTTCTAAGGCTTTAGCCAGCTTCTCGCCACCTCTGGAAACATAAGGCGACCTTTCTTTAACCTGAATTTGTGCGGTGGTTTCAACCTCAGTTCCCGGTTTATCAACTACCATTCGATTCACCATCACTTCACCCGCACGAATTAGCCGCTGTGCCAGTTGCCGCGATGAACAGAGGTTAAGTTCTACTAGTAACGTATCAAGTCGTTGCTTCAAGCTTCTTATTTCCCCTGAGCTTGATTCTACAATTTAATAAAGAACCTGAAACTGATATGAACACTATGTTTGAGCCATTGGAAAGTGATGATGATGTTATCTTACTTGATAATGATGCATTTACAGTGAGTAGATTAAAGGATTTATTGAAGCAACAAATCAACAAGAGGTTTACAGAAAATCAAAATATATTTAGTATAAATTTCTTTACCCTGCCTATTGGTCATGAAGTAAAAATTGAATTAAATGATATTCAACTATGTAATTTATCTAGAGATTGTAAGCTTCTAAAAGTTGGCTCTAAAGGCTGGCAAAAAGGAAAACTTAGAATACAAGTAGATAAAAAGATTCTTCACCCCCATCAGTCCCATGAAACTCAGATCAGCTTAGAATTCTGCCCTGATGAACCTACTGTACCAGAATCACCTTTAGATGACCTCAGACAATTACCAGAGTATAAGCAGCAATCTTAAACATTAAGATTCTGTAGAGGTGCTAATTACAATTTTACTTAGGCGCTTCAAAATACTGAGGACACTATACAAATCCTTCTTGTTACGGGTGGCAAATAACTTAGATGTGGCGTATTGAGGGGTTTCTTCTTTTACTAATTTAACAAAGATGAAACTTCCACCAGTCGTAATCATGCCATAATTCGGTCGATCAGGCTGAGGATTACCTAGCAAATAAGCGAGAAGCTGTGCAAGTCCTTCCTCAACAGAGAATGAAGCTTGTTTTGACTCAATTGCCATTATCCAGAATTGGTTTCTTAAAACTAAGGTATCAATTCTTCCTTTGATAATTACTCCTTCATCTTCCTCAGCAATATCAATCGATTGTTCGGATTTGACATCAAAGGGAGAAAGATAAAAGTCACCTATGAAGAGAATGGGGTCTAGCACTGCCATTCTAACTACATCTTCTAGTAGGGGTGGGTAATTGAGAAGATTGAGATATCCTGCCCTTACTTTATCTAAAAGTTGTTTGTCTAACTCCGTAACTTCTGGTAAATCATCAACACACTCTCGGAAAAATTGCTCATCTTCTACAAGTTGAACACCGAAGTGCGTGATTAAGTACCGTAAATCTATCTGTTTAGCTTGAATTGTTTGTACCATAATTGTTTTGAAAAATGATTAGGTTATGAATTCAACCTGCTTTGATTATCGCTAACAAGTTAACTATAAGGCTTACGCACCGACGTGATATATGGTAAGGGCGCAAAGCCTTCATTGGTGTCAACTTAAGCCCTAGCGATTAGAAAGATACTGTTGGTCAAGTAGCGAGGGGTGTGACCCCTCCCCAAACCCCTCTCCGCTTCGGGGAGGGGCTTCCGGACTCCCCCTTCCCTTGCGAGGGTTGCGGGGTTGGGGGGTTAGGTTTTCCGTCCCTCGAAGTTCTCTACTGCATGTACTGCAACCGTGATCGCATTTTTAACAGCAACATCTTTTTGTTCTAAAATGACATTTTCGCTCTTCATGCGCTGGGCAACTACACCACAAACACAAGCTGCCGCAAACTTATACACTCCTGCCATTTTAAACAGAGTGCCGCTTTCCATCTCGTAGTTGAGTACGTTCAAACGTCGGTATTCTTCTGTAATACCCTGAAGCGATCGCATTAAATAAGGATTCGCCGAATCAGTACGTTCTTGCCCTTCGTAGAACGTATCTACCGATGCCGTAATGCCAATGTAATGTTCAATATCTAATTCTTGTGCTGCCTTAACCAAGGCTACTGTCAGAAAAGGGTCAGCTACGGCTGGATACTCAACGGGTGCAATATCATTCGCCGCACCCTGCCGACACAATGCCCCACTACTAATTACAATACTCCCAACTGGCACATGATCTTGAATCGACCCGCAAGTGCCAATCCGAATAATCTGTCGAATTCCTACTTGTACCAACTCATTGACCACAATGCTAAGAGACGGCGCACCCATGCCACTTGTAGCCGATAAGATGGTGTGTCCGTTAGGTAAGCGACCCAGATAACTATTGAGTCCCCGACTCTGTGACAATAATTGCACATCCTGGAAATAATTCTGAGCAATTAGCTGGGCGCGTTCTGGGTCACCAGATAATAAAGCAATTGTAGGAGGTTGCAAGCCTAGGTCATCTCGCCCAAAGCCGATGTGATATAAGCGCTTAGAGTTCATAGATTTGAGCTATTAAAGATAGCCTTGCTGGAATGCGATCGCATCCTATCTTTATTGTGCGATCGCATAAGCCATTCCCTCCTCCCCAATTATTGATAGGGTTGGTCAATTAGCGAAGGATGTGATGCCTCCTCGAAGCGGAAAGGGGCTTCCTGACTCCCCCTTCCTTCGTAGGGAAGGGGGTTGGGGGGTTATATTTTCCGAATTCGCCATCATCCTCCCAAATTATTTCGGGAATACTGCAACTGCCTCAATCTCAATCAACCAATCAGGATTGACCAATCCTGCCACAGCAAGCGTTGAACGGGCTGTCTTTGTGGGATTGTTGGAGTTATTGAAGTATTCGCCATAGGCATCAAACCAACCTTGATAGTCAACCTGGTTGTCTTTGAACTTATCGGCTACCAGGTAGACTCGCAGGTAAGTCACATCTGACATCGTTAAACCAACGTCTTTTAGTAACCCTTCTATGCGCTTCAGGGTGCCAAGGGCTTGTGTCTTGGTATCACCGTAGCGATCGCGACTTCCTGCAGGTGCTTCACTATTTATTACTGGGGGAACCGTGCCACTTGTCCAGAAATAAGCTTGTCCTGTGGGAATAGAGACAGCCGACGCGATAGGTGAATCTGGCGCACCGAAGAAACTGACGGTTTGCGGTACAGTGGCAAGTGCTTTAGTCCTAACAACAGCAATACTTACAAGACTTAAAACCAGTGCCAATAGCAGCCAACGACTTCGCCGGAATAGCTGACCAATTGATTTGTACATTTTTTCTCCTCACCCCTAAATCAACAACTCAGCTACTTTGAACCTGCGTATGAAGCGCCGCTACCACCTTACGCATCGACTCCAACGCCCCTGCTATCCAGCCAGTGTAATAGCTTAAATGTTCACCTGCTAGATAAATTGAACCATCGGGTTCATTGAGTCTGGGATACAAATTATCTCGTACTTCTGTCGTATAAGAAGCCCAGCCTCCCAAGCTGTACTTGATTTTGTGCCAAGCTACGGAAAAGCTAGTTTCAAACTCCTCTTGGTACTGGGGATGAATTTTGCTACCCTCTTGCAAAGCCCGAACTTGACGTTCTGCGAGAGATAAATCTGCCATCTCCTCGGCAGTTTCCTCAAAGTTGTAGTAGCCGACAAGAATACCCTTAGGCGACAGGTAATTGGAGGATGGATAGAAAATCTGGGTAATGTTTTGGTTAGTGCGGCTGATACCCCCAAAAATGCGATCGTCTTCTTCCCAAAACCGACGCTTGAATTGCAAACCGATTTTCCCCGTCGCCTCATACCCAACCCCATTAATTGCCGCTTGCATCTCAGGCGAAAAGTCTGCCGGGATGCTTTTGAGTACAGATAGAGGAATTGTACAAATGCAGTAGTCTCCAGTAATTTCCTGCGGCTTTCCAACTTTGTCAGTGTAAGCAATGCGTACACCAGTTGGCGTTTTACGAATCTCTTTCACTTGGGCCTGGTAAGTAATTTTGTTGCCCACCTGACCTTCAAAGGCTTTAGCAATCTGATCGATACCACCAACAGGTTGGAACATCTGCATCTGCTGGTTTATATCGTATTCCGACCGGAAGTAGCCGCCAAACCCTGATTGAATCAGGGCTGTCATATCATAAGGGTCTTCTTTTTCTCCTGGTTGTAAGCCTGCCCCTGGTAGCACCGAATAACCTCGACGTGATGAACCTTTATAGAACATATCTGGCGAGAGGTCGCCTTCTTTTTGGAGAAATTCAATCAATTTCTCCTTGTCCTCCTTAGTGAGGGGCATATCCAACGCATCTTTATTGACCGCCTTGGCAACTAACTCCGTCATGTAGCCCCGCATATCGGCTTTAGCGGTGCGGATGCGTACCCGTTGCCCTGACAATGACCCAACATCTTCGTTGTAGTAGTATGCTGCCTCATTGACGTTGGTAAAGACTTCAATTGGGACGCCTAATTCCTTGCAGTAGTCCAGAGTGAGGTGATGCTGGGGAATTCGGGCAGGGCCAGGGTTAAAGTACAACCCATCATCAAATGCCACAACTTGCTGCTGCCCGTTAATCTCAGTTTCCGTTGTGCCTTTACGAACTGTCCAGCAGCGACCACCAGCACGAGAACGGGCTTCTAAAATGGTGCAATCGTAGCCGATTTTGCCCAACTCATAGGCGGCTGACATTCCGGCAATACCTGCGCCTAAAATGACAATTTTTTTGCCTTTAGACTCACCAGTAAGTTGAAATTTAGTTGTTGCACCTACTGGTCGTGCTAACAAGTCCAAGGCGGTCATCGCTGCATAGGTAGAACCAGCAGAAGCTGCGACCAAAGCGATGAAATCTCTGCGCTTCATAAATTAATCCTTTTGCCCCTGGTTAAATCAGCGTATAGCAAAGCTAATCCAGATTCAGACTATGAAAATCTGTCCCACTTGAGTGAGTGTGAATAAGTTTCCCAACACGTTTAAGTTGGGAACTTAATTAAAGTACGGACGAGAAAGTTTTAGGATTTGGCTAAATCGTTTGTTACGCCTGTTGTTGCTTGTTTTAATGTTGAACTTAGAATAGATAGTCTTTTGCACTACCTATTGGTCGTATAGAAGGATACAAAAACTTCGGTAAGTCAAGGACAGCTAACAATTGCTTAAAGCACAGAAGATACAATGCGATCGCTCAAGCATTCACTCAGGTAGGTGTGTCACCCTGTTGGAGCGACTACACAGAGAGTAAACATCTGCCGGCTAAACCGTCCAATTAGGGGAGCAAAAGCAACACTGAAGGGTTCTGGAGTGGGAGAGAGGTTGATAAAGATAAATCCTTCCCAGATTTCGACCGAGGCACCATTTAGGGGATAATCACCTCGATTGAATCCCTCAACCTCGTTCATTTATCGTTTTCACTTTTTTGACCTTAATGCAGCAGTTTACCGCTTCCATGGAAACCTTAAAATCCAGTTGGGAGAGTGCGCTACAACCCTTTGAGGTTGAACCAAGGTTAACGCAGAAGGTTTTCCTGGATTTAGTTAGGGCGTATTCCAGTGTTGGTCGGTTCTATCACACGCTGGAGCATATTCAGCATACTTTAGAGACAATTGAACAGATGCGATCGATTGCCGTCAATTTCCCTACGATTCAACTAGCGGCTTGGTTCCATGATGTCATCTATGACCCTAAAGCTAAAGATAATGAGGAAAGAAGCGCTGATTATGCCGTAATGAGTTTAACTAAACTGAAACTACCGAGTACTGATGTAGAACGTGTCAGAAGTCTGATTTTAAGCACGAAAACTCATCAAACCTTACTTACTGATATTGATAGTCAAATTCTTCTGGACTCAGACTTAGCAATCCTTGGTTCATCTGAATGGGAGTACCGAACCTATGCTCAAGCCATTCGCCAAGAACACTCCTGGTTATGTAGTGAATTATACAAAAGTGGCAGAAAACAAGTATTACTAAAATTTTTGCAGAGGGAAAGAATATATTTTACTAATGAGATATTTGTAAAATTAGAAGGAAGAGCCAGAGAGAATATGCAGGCTGAACTGACTGTTTTATTATCATGATAACAACCAAGAAAATAAAAACTAAACTTAACTGACGGCTTCCTGCTATATAATCGCCCTCTAGATCATCCTGATTCTGAATAAGAGGCAGCGAATAATTTCTAAAAATTAATAACTATCCTATTATTGCTGCTAGACACCGAAATCCATGAGTCAAAAAACTTCCGGCGTTATTGCTGCGGGACATCCCAAAACTGCTGAAGCGGGTGTTGAAATATTGCGTAGTGGTGGAAATGCTTTTGATGCTGCCGTTGCCGCTGTTCTGGCTTCTTTCGTTGCTGAACCAGGATTGACTTCTGCGGCTGGAGGTGGTTTTCTTCTAGCGCATACACAAGACAACCAAAATATATTATTTGATTTTTTTACTCAAACACCTCGACGAAAAAGAAAACTGGATGAGCTTAACTTTTACTCAGTTGAAATGGATTTTGGTGGTGCAGTCCAAGAGTTTCATGTTGGGCTTGGCTCTATGGCAGTTCCAGGAAATATTGCAGGGATATTTCAGGTTCACAAAAAACTGGGCAGACTACCGTTTGAAGTTGTTGCGGAGCCAGCGATACTTTATGCTAAAAATGGTTTGCAACTTACTAAGTTTCAGTATTACTCTTTAGCCTCAGTTCTGAAACCAATTATTATTGATTACAAAGAAGGGAAGCAAATTTATAAACCGACTGGTGAGCTGATTGAGCCAGAAGGAATATTAACTATGAAAGAATTTGCCGAGACTTTGACTTACTTAGTTCAAGAAGGAGCGAGGGGATTTTATGAGGGAGAAATAGCTCATCGTTTAGTTAAAGATTGTGAGGATTTAGGTGGTCATTTAACCTTAGATGACCTAAAGGATTATCGTGTAGTTGAAAGAGAACCGTTGCTGATAGATTACCGTGGTAACACTTTATTAACTAACCCCCCTCCTAGTTCTGGCGGTACATTAATCGCTTTTGCCTTAAAACTGTTATCAAACATAAACTTAGTTGATATTGGTTTTGGGACAGCACGTCATCTAGAAACCCTAGCTCAGGTAATGCAGTTGACGAATGAAGCGAGGAAAGATGGATATGACGATTATCTTTACCAAGAGAACGTAGCTGACAAGTTCTTGTCGGATGAACATCTAGCTATTTACACGGCTAACTTAAAACAAAGTATCAACAAGTGGGGAAGTACAACGCATCTTAGTGTTGTAGATGGTGAAGGAAATGCTGCCAGTGTTACTACATCTAATGGAGAAGGCTCTGGTTATGTGATTCCCGGAACTAACATTATGGTTAATAATATGCTGGGAGAAGACGATTTAAATCCGCAAGGCTTCCATCAGTGGCAAGAAAATGTGCGAATTTCTTCGATGATGTCTCCAACAATAGTCCTCAAAAATAATCAGCCCGAAATTGTTTTAGGTTCTGGTGGCTCTAAGCGGATTAGAACCGCTATCTTACAGGTTATTTCTAATATTCTGGATTTTAAGATGCCCCTAAGTGAAGCGGTAGATAGTCCGAGAGTTCACTGGGAGAATGAGGTTTTTTATGTGGAACCTGGGTTTGTGGAGGAGGAAGTTAACAAGTTGGCAGCTTCCCCTCAGAGGCAGTTAGTGCGATGGCAAGAAAAAAATCTCTTTTTCGGCGGCGTTCATACGGTTCTAGAGACTTCAGAAGGATTGATTGAAGGTGCTAGTGATCAACGTCGGGACGGAGGAGTTGCAAGTTGTTGAAGCAGTATTGTCAGTTTCTTCGGCTCAGCTCAACTCAAATAATAAGCAATTTTTAGGGTTGACGTTTAGCGATCGCTTCATAGCGTCCCGTACTAGAATCCCAACTGCAAGAGATTTGGAACAACCTGGCTGTTGGGAGTTGCCCTGCCGATGCTCAACGATTAGCCAACCCCATACCAAAGACTCCAAATTGTATCACCTAACTTCGGTCTAGACGCTGGGCAGTTCTCGCGCTATGATTAGAGGCTGTGAATTTTATTAAAAAACATGAAAGCTCAAGAGGTTATTCGCTCAATTGAAGCGGAACAACTTAAATCTGACTTGCCTGTTATCCACGTTGGTGACACGGTGAAGGTTGGTGTACGGATTCGAGAAGGTGGTAAAGAACGGGTACAGCCTTACGAAGGTACTGTAATAGCAATGCGGAACGGTAGTATCAATGAAACGATAACCGTGCGCCGTGTTTTCCAAGGGATTGGTGTTGAGCGGGTATTTTTAGTGCATTCTCCTCGGATTGAGAGCATTAAAATTATTCGTCGTGGTAAAGTGCGTCGAGCGAAGTTGTATTATCTACGCGATCGCGTTGGTAAAGCCACTCGCGTTAAACAACGCTTTGATCGTAGTCTGTAGATTGGTGTTGATGCACTGATTGCGCTAAACTTATTAGAGCGAGGAGTCGGGCTATACCACTCCAGCCACCCTGTGCGCTCTTAGTTCAGTTGGTAGAACGCAGGTCTCCAAAACCTGATGTCGGGGGTTCAAGTCCTCCAGGGCGCGCTCAAAATTAATACAATAAAAAAGCCGAGGTGCAAGCGTCTGCCCGAAGAAATTGCCATTGCTGGCGCGACCTCATGAAAGTCAAAAATTTCGGGTAGACTTGTTGTGTGAGTGGCTGCCAAATGTCCCACCGGTAGACGCCTCACAGCTTCATAGACGGGGGAGATAAAAATTTGTGGCAAAGAAGACTAAAGCAGAAGCAGAAGCTCAAGAAACAGCATCGGGCTTTAACCCGACAAAATTCTTTCAGGAAACTAAAGATGAACTTAGTAAAGTAGTGTGGCCAAGTCGGCAGCAGCTAATTAGCGAATCAGCCGCTGTCTTACTAATGGTTATTCTCTCTGCCACCATGATTTACTTGGTGGATGGTTTCTTCTCTTGGGCATCCCAACAGGTATTTTGATGAGTTTTGCAACAGACGAACCTTACGATTCCGAACAACAGCTAGCCGACGACCCCCAAGCTGCCCATTGGTATGCGGTTCAGGTTGCGTCTGGCTGTGAAAAACGGGTCAAGACGAACCTAGAGCAGCGCATCCAAACTCTGGATGTAGCGGATCGAATATTAAGAGTGCAGATTCCGCAGACACCAACCGTGAAAATTCGGAAGGACGGTTCTCGACAGCACTCAGAAGAAAAAGTCTTCCCTGGCTATGTGTTAGTCCAAATGGTGATGGATGATGATGCTTGGCAGGTTGTCAAAAACACACCAAATGTGATTAACTTTGTCGGGGCAGAACAGAAACGCCGCTATGGACGCGGGCGTGGACATGTCAAACCAATGCCACTAAGTCCTGGAGAAGTCGAACGAATCTTTAAACAAGCTCAGGAACAAGAGCCAGTTGTCAAAGTTGATATGGCAGCAGGAGATAAAATCCTGGTTCTATCGGGTCCGTTTAAAGATTTTGAAGGCGAAGTTATTGAAGTCAGCCCCGAAAGGAGCAAGCTCAAAGCACTACTCTCTATTTTTGGACGGGATACGCCAGTGGAATTGGAATTTAATCAGGTTGAAAAAACAGGCTAGAAATGGCAAAAAAAGTCGTTGCGATGATTAAGTTGGCTCTCCCGGCTGGGAAAGCCAACCCTGCACCGCCAGTAGGCCCGGCATTGGGTCAGCATGGGGTCAACATTATGGCGTTTTGCAAAGAGTACAACGCCAAGACCTCTGACCAAGCTGGTATGGTGGTGCCAGTAGAAATTTCTGTTTTTGAGGATCGTAGCTTTACCTTTATCCTCAAAACCCCACCCGCCTCCGTTTTAATTCGGAAGGCAGCGGGTATTGAGCGAGGGTCGAGTCAACCGAATAAACAAAAAGTAGGCTCAATTACTCGTGCTCAATTACAAGAAATTGCTCAGACAAAAATGCCTGACCTCAACGCAAATGATATTGAGGCAGCAATGAAAATTGTCGAAGGCACAGCTCGAAACATGGGTGTTGCGATCGCAGATTAGTAGAGAATTTCCCAAGAATGTCTTTACGGCTGGAAAATTCCTGATTTGCTCCACTAACCTAAAACACTGTAAACATAATTAGGGGGAGAAGCTACCGCTTCGTTAGACGACCCCAGGAGATACAAATGCCAAAAAAAAGATCGCGCCGACTACAAGAACTAGCTCTTAAAGTCGAAGAGCGACCCTACCAGCCCATAGAAGCCCTGACTCTCTTAAAAGAAACCGCTACAGCGAAGTTCCCGGAATCAGCAGAAGCCCATATCCGCTTGGGAATTGACCCAAAATATACTGACCAGCAGTTGCGGACAACAGTAGCGCTGCCAAAAGGAACGGGTCAGACCGTGCGGATTGCTGTGATTGCTAGGGGTGAAAAAGTTACGGAAGCGACCAACGCGGGTGCTGACGTAGTTGGTTCCGAAGATTTAATCGAAGAAATCCAAAAAGGAATGATGGATTTTGATCGGTTAATTGCAACGCCAGACATGATGCCACAGGTCGCAAAACTGGGGCGTCTTTTAGGTCCACGGGGTCTAATGCCCTCTCCCAAAGGTGGAACAGTTACCTTTGACTTAGTGCAAGCAATTGAAGAAGTCAAAGCCGGACGATTAGAGTTTCGTGCTGACCGCACAGGTATCGTTCATATTTTGTTTGGCAAGGCATCCTTCTCTGCCGAAGACCTACTTGTGAACCTCAAAGCCTTGCAGGAAACAATCGACCGTAATCGACCCGCAGGCGCAAAAGGTCGTTATTGGCGTAGTATGTTTGTATCGGCGACAATGGGACCATCGATTGAAGTCGAGATTAACGCCCTACGTGACCTGAAACTTGGGGACGCAGCATAAGAAGAACGTTTAGATTTTCAACCGATCCAAAATCCTCGCGTCAAAAAAACTGAATCGGCTTGTGCCATAGACAGCAGGAGCGAATCGCTTAATAACCTGCCGAGGTCAATGCCCTGAGTATCCGCCGTGCCACCGGCATTTGTAAATGTGAGTGGCAGGGTCTACAAGATACAAAGTGCAACCCCGGCAAAGTGTCCGGGGTTTTGTAATTGGTTGTGCGTTGTTGGTCTAACCATCAACAAAAAACAAACCACAAAGGAGGTGAGATAAAAGATGGGTAGAACACTTGAAAATAAACAGGACGTTGTGGCTGATCTCAAGCAAACCTTGAGTGAGTCTCAACTTGCTGTAGTCATCGAATACCAAGGGCTGACTGTTGCTGAAATCACAGACTTACGCAACCGTCTACGTCCGTCCGGTACCGTATGCAAGGTGACCAAAAACACGCTAATGCGGCGTGCAATTGATGGCGATGACAATTGGCAACCGATGTCAGAATTTCTTTCTGGTTCATCTGCCGTCATGCTGGTCAAAGATGATGTGGGTGGGGCAATCAAGGCTTACCAAGACTTCCAGAAAGCCACCAAGAAGACAGAACTTCGTGGCGGTGTCATGGAAGGACGGGCATTAAATGAAGCCCAAGTCAAAGCCATTGGTGACTTGCCCTCGAAGGAACAACTTATTGCCCAAATCGCTGGTGCAATTAATGCTTTGGCAACCAAAATTGCTGTGGGTATCAATGAGGTTCCTGCTTCTCTGGGTCGAAGCATTCAAGCCATCTCTGAGAAGGAAGAAGGTGCTTCCGGAAGTGATGCGGCTTAAAAATCTTCATCCCTCAAGGTTAGGATTTTGCCTAATAATTCAGTGGCAACAAATCTGCTGAGCAAAACAACTGACAACTAACAACTGACCGAATTATTAATCTCAAGGAGTTTATCCATGTCTGCTGCAACTGATGAAATTCTCGAAAAACTTAAATCGCTGACTTTGCTGGAAGCTGCCGATCTCGTCAAGCAAATTGAAGAAGCCTTCGGCGTAAGTGCTGCTGCACCTGCTGGTGGCATGATGATGATGGCTCCTGGTGCTGCTGCTGCCCCGGCTGAAGAAGCTGAAGAGCAAACTGAATTTGATGTCGTTTTGGAAGACGTTCCGGCTGATAAGAAGATTGCCATCTTGAAGGTAGTCCGGACGCTAACTGGCTTAGGTCTGAAGGAAGCTAAAGACTTGGTGGAATCTGCGCCAAAGCCTGTTAAAGAAGCGATCGCAAAAGATGCCGCTGAGGATGCCAAGAAGCAGTTGGAAGAAGCTGGCGCAAAAGTAACTGTCAAGTAAGGGTAAGTGGTAAGTTATAGGGCGAGTTAGTTGCCTTAACTATCAAACCTAACTCTCACTTAGGAGTAGGCATCTTGCTTGCTCTTTTGGGAACTGCCAGAAAAATTCCATGAACCTTTTTAGGGGCGCAAGGTTTTGCGCCCCTAAAGTTATTGTGATAAAAATTTATTCTTGCCCCTATTCCTCTTCTATTCCTCTGAGCGATACGCTAAAAGTTAAAAGTATAGTGTTCAAACTGTGCAAGCTAGCTAGTGCGATCGCATAACTAGGCAGGACTTGTAAAAGCACCCATGTCAAACCCTCTCTCGAAGACAATGCAACTGGGTTTCATCACGGCTAGCTTGATTTTGGTGCTGGCAAGTAGTACCCATGCAACAGAAGTTTTAGAAACTCAGACACACCTCCTTAGTCAAACAGAAGTCTCCAAACACATGGAAAACCTACCCGGTTGGACAATTGAGAATCAGCAACTTTGCCGCACTTATCAATTTAAAGACTTTGTTGAAGCTATTGATTTTGTGAATCGCCTGGTTGAGCCAGCAGAAATCGCAGGACACCATCCAGACATTAATATTTCCTACAATAAAGTTAGTCTCAGCCTGACAACCCATGATGCGGGAGGACTGACACAGAAAGACTTTGATCTAGCCGAAGTTATCTCCCAGTTATCCACCCAACCTTAGTAGGGTTTTTTACTTAACCTATTTAATAAAATGTTTAAACCTTTACGAGTGCTTGGAGTCATCTTCGCACTTGTGCTACTGACTCTTTTGCATAGAAGTTTTACCCCAGTGTCAGCGTCATCTGCACTGGAATCACGCATTTCCAGACTAGAATCAGACAACTCTCAATTGCGATCGCAAGTTAGTCGTTTAGAGTCGGAAGTCTATAGACTAACGGGAACACGTCCTCAACTTGAGCGAGTCAATCAGCCAGCACCAAGAATCACACCAAATCCTTCCCTATCTCCCCTTTCTACGTTGGGAGACGATCCAATGTTTAAGCGCCTAGCTACGTTGGTGGTTGAACTTAAGGAACGAATTGTTGCACTAGAAACTCAAGTTGCTGGGTCCAGACGATAAGGCTAGATGTAAACCTTACATCACTTAACCTTGTAACACTTCTCAAAAGCTTTCTCCTCCGCCTCTTGGAGACTTTGTAAGTTTGCAGCAGTACTTTTAGATGTGTTTTTATCTTTAGCTTGGGATAAAACTTGAATCGCCTCGTCAGATTGTTGCTGAGCATTCTGTACAGCTTTTTCTGCATCTCTACATGCCTGGAGACTGCTTCCTTGCCTAATCGGAACACGGCATCCACTCAGCAAAATCGTGAGAAGTAAAATTCCGACAATTAGCTTAGCCTTTTTTGTTGACCTGGCAACAATGGTAAATTCCATAAACAAAGATGTAGCTTGAGAGTAGGGCTATTACAAACTTCTTAAGGAGATATCGCTTTCAGGAAACTAATCAAAGTCTTTAAGGAGATGAGCAGAAATAAAGGGAACTATCAAAGCTCTCACTAGCAATACATTAAGGGCGCTCTTGGTGTGCGCCCCTACAAGAAAGGTGTACCTTGATGGAGTTAGTCATCTTTATCGGTCTACAAGCGTCTGGCAAAAGTACATTCTTTCGCACATACTTTGCGACAACGCACGAACACGTCAGCAAAGACCTGATGCGTAACAATAAAAATCGGGCAAGAAGACAAGCCCAACTCATCGAAGCCGCACTACAAGCCGGACTTTCTGTTGTTGTTGACAACACCAATCCGACACTTGAAGATCGAGCATCACTGATTCAGCTAAGTAAGACCTATGGTGCCCAGATTATTGGCTATTACTTTGAATCACACGTAAGCTTGTGTCGTAAGCGCAACCAGCAACGTGTGGGGAAAGACCAAGTGCCAGATATCGCCATCTACTCAACAATCAAGAAGTTAGTGCGCCCAACTTATGCCGAAGGATTTCACCAACTATTTTACGTGAGTATTGCTCGTCAGTCGGCTTTTGAGGTTCGTTCCTGGCTGTAGGCTTGCTCAGCATTTAAGCTACAGGGTGGAGAGCTAGGGGGAGAAGATTATGCAATGTTTTATGGATCTCAGCTTAGGATGAATACAGAAAAGAGGAATACAACCCTCTACAAATAAAATAAATCGTCGTGAAACGGCATCAATTAAGGTGAATGAGGAGTTGCTGATGCAGGATGCTTAGGAACAATTTGTTCTTGACATACTTAATGCAGCTTGTCTGGAAGCGTAGGGTTTGGTGAAAAATCCTTTCACGATGACTGACATCTGTATAAATCTTGTGTGCATCTGCGGCTTCAATCTTTACAACCCGCTTGTCAGATCAGCTTAATTGTTTGCAAATCCTGAACGGCGTGCCGTTACAGGACAGATGCATAGGTGTTTTTTAACACACGGAATGCTGTAAATGTTTTCCTCTATTTTTCAGGGTAGCAAGGGGAAAACCTCGTACTCAAGTTGTAGGTTATCTGTGAACTAATCTACTTAATAACTTGTTTGGTTCGTGCCACATCAGTTGCAGACCAAACGTTGAACAATCGCGCAGGGGTGCATCACTACACTATCAAAGCTCAACACTACTACCTTGCCGTTGAATGCTAACTACTTTGAATAGTTTAAATATCAACTTGCTAGAGCAGCTAATTGATTTACTCCAAGCCTGTTTTTCTGTTGAAGAGGCGTACACAGCGATTAAACCGTTGGTTCAACGACTCTTTCCCAATGAAGTTGGTGCCATTTATGTTGTAAGTCCCTCAAAAAATCAACTGGAAGCGATCGCAACTTGGGGTTCAGCACCTTTAACCAGTGATCCAATCTTTACTCCCTGTGACTGTTTAGCCTTACGACGGGGACAGGTACACCTAGCTGAAGATACACACTATGGTTTAACTTGTCAACATATTCGACCCAATTCTCTCCCTGTTGAAACGTTCTGTGTACCCATGACTGTACATGGAGAAACTTTGGGAGTGTTGTACATTGGTTCATTGCATCGAGGACGGATTACCGAAACGAAGCAACTAGCGATAAGTGTCGCGAAGCATATCGGACTCGCCTTAGCTAACTTAAAACTTCGAGAAACCCTCAACAACCACAGTCTTCGTGACCCACTCACTAAGCTGTACAATCGGCATTACCTGGAAGAATCACTGGAGCGTGAGATCCGAAAAGCTGAGCGTCATCCCCAGAGTTTAGGAATTATCCTACTCAATGTCGATCACGTTGAGCGCATCAATGAGCAGTTCGGGTATGAAGCGGGTGATTTCTTACTCAGAGAAATCGGTAAGTTTTTACCCAAGCAAATTCGTGCGTCAGATATTGCTTGCCGTTATCGGAGTAAACAGTTCCTGCTGCTGTTGTCGGAAGCATCTTTGAAGACTACCCAACAACGAGCTAAACAACTGCGGGAGAGTATTAAGCAGCTAAATCTTGCCTATAAAAATCAATCGCTTGGCACTCTTTCGATTTCTTGTGGAGTCGCAAGTTTTGCAGAGCATGGGGTAACGGGAAAAGCCGTTATTCAGGCAGCGAGTGCGGCGTTAAACCGGGCAAAGAGGCAAGGACGCGATCGCGTTGTGATGGCATCTTTTACCCATTCTCTTTGAGATCGCATTGAATATGGGGTAGTTAGTCTATAAAACAAAACGTGTCACACGAGCAACAACAACCAGCCAAGCGCCTGATATCACTCGATGTATTTCGAGGAATTGCGATTGCTGGGATGATTCTTGTGAATATGGCAGGGCTAGCAGAGCAAGTTTATCCACCCTTGCTTCATGCTGACTGGAACGGCTGTACCCTAGCAGATTTAGTTTTTCCCTTCTTTCTCTTTATTGTTGGTGTAGCGATCGCATTTTCTCTATCGAACATCAAGGAAAATCAGACCATTCCAACGGTTTATTGGCGGATTGTCCGTCGCAGTCTGATTTTATTTGCCTTGGGGTTATTCCTCAATGGCTTCTGGAACTACGACTGGGACACGATCCGCGTAATGGGTGTATTGCAGCGCATCAGTTTAGCTTACCTAGCCGCTGCCTTAATTGTTCTCAAGGTACCGCGAAAGGGGCAGTGGGCGATTGCAATACTCTTACTAATTGGTTACTGGCTGGCGATGTCGTTTATTCCTGTTCCAAGTTATGGGATGGGTAACTTATCACGGGAAGGGAATTTAGGTGCTTATATTGATCGCTTAGTTATCGGTACAGCACATTTGTACAAGGGGGATAACTTCAACTCACAAGGAGATCCAGAGGGATTATTTAGCACAATTCCTGCTGTTGTGAGCGTCTTGTTTGGCTACTTCACGGGAGATTGGTTACGCCAACAGCCAATTAAGTCGCGCACGAGTTTGAATTTGGTACTGTTGAGCCTTAGTTGTATGGGAATGGGGCAGCTTTGGGGCTTTGGGTTTCCAATTAACAAGAAGCTGTGGACGAGTTCTTATGTTGTCCTTACAACAGGTTGGGCGTTACTTTTATTCGCAGCTTGTTATGAACTGATAGAGGTGCGTAAGCAACGCCGTTGGGGAAAGCCGTTCGAGATTATCGGCTTAAATGCGATTTTCCTCTTTGTCGCTTCCGTTTTGCTGATTAAAATCTTGGTCAAAACCCACATTGGAACTGGCGAAAACGCACCCACAACTTACACCTGGATTTACGAGCATCTTTTTGTTCCTTGGGCAGGGGCGATGAACGGTTCGTTGTTATTTGCCCTGCTAACGTTGGCATTTTGGTGGGTGGTTGGGTACGGAATGTATCGACGGTGCTGGTTTATTAAGGTGTAGGCGATCGCTTTTTCTCAAGAAGTAGAAACGCTGACTATCCGGAGCTTCGAGTTTTGAACAGAAAATAGAGTTAAGTAAGTAGGTGCAAAGATTTAGTGGTTAGCGATCGCCATCTTGCACTTACACTATTACCCATCAGGGATTAGCCCTGTGTCTTGGTTAAGGCGTATAGGTGGTAGGTTTTAGGGGAAAATTTGCCTATTCCCAATTCCCGAAAACCGAGAATCTTGTACCTCATCCTTTAGGAGAACCGCTATAGCTATTACTAATATGTTTATTTCTGCTGATCTACTAACATTACAACCGATAGTTAAACCTTTTATATCTGACCAATGTCTAAAGAATTTACCGTTGGCGATCGCGTCCGGGTGATTGAACTACCTCGCTACGTTAAAACAGCCGAACCCATCCCGATGCTGCGACCTCCTAATGTCATTCAACTTGGAGAAGAGGGTATCGTTCTTGATCGGCGTCCAGGAGGATACTGGGGCATTCGCTTTTCTCAAGGGGCGTTTTTGCTGGATAGCCAATATATTGAGGCAGTTCCGGTTACCTCTCAAACTCCTCCAGAAACTGAGAATTCACCAGAATCATCCTCTCCGACCTAAGGTAAACTTCAAGCGTGTACTTTTCTCGGATTCAATGCCTCCAATTCTTTTCCTGGAAAGCCACGAGGGGCAAAACATAAGACCACTTTGACGAGTTTATTCGTGTACTGTTGAGGCTAATGTTCATTATTGGCAGTCTGGGCGGGAATTGGGAGATGAATTTTTATGACTTCCTTGAGTCTCTCGGTATTGCCAACCCTACTGGTACTGGTTGGCTAGCGGTGATATTCACCTTTGGGTTTGCCTGCGGAGTAACTTGGCGTTTTATTCCAGAGGTACGCTCTTTTGCTTTACGAGTGGGTTGGGCTGACCAACCTAATGCACGGCGGCTTAATCGAGAACCTTTACCGAATGCAGGCGGTTTGGCAATTTATGCCGGGGTAGTCGCCGCACTGATACTGGCGACACTTTTAAGACCGATTGTCATTGAAGGTGTTTTAGCAGAAGTGCTGACGATTCTGCTCGGAAGTTCCATTTTAGTGCTAGTGGGCTTTATTGACGACCAATTTGGTCTGCCTCCTTATATTCGCTTGTTTACTCAGGTTCTCACCGCACTTTTGCTGATTGCTAGCGATATCCGCATCGAAACTCCATTTGGTTCCCCAATCGACTCACTGTTATCAATTTTGATTACAGTGTTATGGGTCGTGGGGGTTACAAATGCGATTAATCTGATGGATGGGATGGACGGATTGGCTGGTGGAATCAGCTTTATCACGGCGATGAGCCTTTTAGCCGTTTCCGCACAGTTTCCAACTCGTGCAGCGGCGACATTGCTCTTAGCAGCTTTGGGTGGGGCAGCGCTGGGCTTTTTGCGGCATAATTTCCATCCGTCTCACATCATTATGGGTGATGCTGGAGCTTACTTTTTTGGCTACGTGCTGGCGGCGACCAGTATCATCGGCAATCTTAAAGTAACCACTGTGTTTGCCTTAGTACCTCCGGTATTCTTTTTACTTTTGCCTGTGCTAGATACTACGCAGGTTTTTGTCCGACGGTTGATGGCTGGAAAAAATCCACTGAGTACGCCAGGAAAAGACCACTTGCATCATCGCTTGCTAGCTTGGGGTTTCTCCCAGCGTCGTGCGGCGCTCACGCTTTGGGGAATTACCTTGGTGTCCAACTGGCTAGCGATGATGCTGCAAGACATGACACCGATAGTGATTTATGCAACGGTTATTAGTATTGTTGTTCTTTTAGGGTTTACCGTTTGGCAAAGGATGCGGGCAATTGAAGTGAGAAGCGATCGCTAATTACTTCCGCTCATGTTTTTTAAGGAAGCGATCGCCCTTACCAACTCATCCGACTCAATTGGCTTAGAGAGGTGCATTTGGAAACCTGCTTCCAGAGCGCGATCCCGGTCTAAATCACTCGCATACGCAGTCAAAGCGATCGCAGGCATTTTGCTTAAGGATGTTTCTGGCATTGCCCTAACTTGGCGAATTAAGGTATAGCCGTCTAACCCCGGCATTCCAATATCGCTAACGAGTACATCCGGCACAAATACTTTAAGCACTTCAAGGGCTTCCCTAACCGAAGCGGCTTCCTTCACTTCGGCTTCATACTGCTCAAGGACAAACATTAGCAACTCTCGTGTATCGGGTTCATCGTCTACGAGAAGGATTCGTAACCCCTTGAATGAGACTGCACTTGACTCAACTGTTGCAGGTTCCACCTCAGTAGTTGTTAGTTGAGTCTGACGGCGTTGAGTTGGAAATTGTACAGTAAAGGTTGTACCTTGCTCAGACCCTGAACTTTCTACAGTGACAGTACCACCCTGAAGTTCAACTAAGTGCCGCACAATTGCCAACCCCAAACCTAAGCCTCCTTGAAGCCGAGTCGAGCTGCTATCTGCCTGACGGAAGCGGTCAAAGACAAAGGGCAGAAACTCAGGCTTAATCCCTTGTCCTGTATCGCTCACGACGATCAATACACTATCGTCCAGTTGCTTCAATCGAATTTCTACTTGTCCACCAGATGGCGTAAACTTGATCGCGTTTGACAAGAGATTCCATATCACTTGTTGCAAGCGAGTCGCATCACCTAAGACGGGAGCGACTTCTCGATCACTGAGAAAAGAAATCGCGATCGCTTTTGCTTCAGCCGCCGGACGCACAATACTCAGAGCCACCTCGATGACAGAGGCAAGTTTAACAGGTTGCACATTCAGAGAAAGATTACCTGTAATGATGCGTGAAACATCGAGCAGGTCTTCAATCAAGCGTGTCAAAGACTTCGTGTTACGCTCAATACTCTCAACTGCTCGATCGTAGTCAGTTTCATTGAGTCTCTTGAGGCGTAACATCTGTGCCCAGCCCAACATACTATTGAGTGGTGTCCGTAATTCGTGGGAAAGAGTCGCCAAAAATTCATCTTTCAGACGATTAGCTGCCTCTGCCTCCTGACGCGCTGCCCGTTCTTTTTCCAGAAGTTGCGATCGCTCTTTCTCTAAACGAGCGGCTCGACTCCGAACTTCAGCTCGCTCCATTGCCAAGCGTAGAGCAACAGGCACCCGTTTGTAGCGGTTGGGAACCTTGATGATGTAATCATCCAGTCCCGATTTCATCGCTTCTACCGCAAGCTCTTCGTTCCCACTATTTGTGAACATAATCACGGGACAGGTGGGATAGCGAGACTTTACTTTCTTAAGAACAACAAGACCATCGCTCCAGCCAAGTTGATAGTCTGTAACGACAACATCGAAACGTCCTTCGGTAATTACTTCTTCCAAAGCTTTAGCATCTGTAATCTCTCTCACCTCAAGTGAGGTAAATTCTCGCTCCAATTCCCGAATCACAAGGAGGCGATCGGTAGGATTATCATCAATGACCAAGACATGTAGCATTAGTAAGATAACGAGTCTTTAGATAGTGGTACATCAGAATGTACAAATAAAACTGTCTTATAAAAGTTCACCTAATCGCTCTTCAATTTGGCTGAACTTCCGGCTTGACATTAGTAACCAGCCAATACAAATTAACCGCTTTCATCATTTCTAATAAAGCCGTCAAACCAGACGATTTAGCTAAATAAGAATTAACACCTAAATCATAAGCTTGGTTAACATCTCTGGCTTCTTTAGAAGAGGTCAAAATAACTACAGGAATGCGTTTCAGTTCAGGTTGCTGTCGCAACCAAGCCAGGACTTCATGACCCGACCTTCGAGGTAGTCTCAGGTCTAGCAAAATCAGCACGGGTAAGGGATAGCGATCGCGATCCGAGTATTCCCCTTCCCCACTTAGGTAGAAAACGGCAGCATCTCCATCTCTAACGACTTGTAGTGTGATTTTAGATAAGTTTTCATGGCGGAACACACGTTGCATTAAAAGAATGTCAGTTGGGTCATCTTCTACCAGTAAAATAGTATGATTCATAGTGGCTATAGTGTTATTTCTCTCCTTAACTTGATCCAAAATCGGCTGCCCTTTCCTAGATCGGACTCAATGCCCACCTGACCACCCATGCGCTCAATCCCTTTATGAACAATGGCTAAACCAATACCTGTGCCAGGGTAGGTTTCAATTCCATGCAAACGCTCAAAAACGCGAAAGATGCGTTGCTGATGCTCTAGTGCTATGCCAATACCATTATCCGCTATCCATAGCTGTACCCAGTCATCGTGTGTTTCAACCCAAATTTGCACTTGGGGTTGGGCATTCTCAACAAATTTGAGCGCATTGGACAGCAGATTGGCCAGTACCTGAACTAAGGTACCGTGATGAGCCATTACTTTCGGTAGTACTGATCGAATAGTTACTACCGCCTGCTGTTGTTTCAAGTCAGCTTCAATCTGGCTCATCGCCCTCGACATAACCCAGTTCAAATCAACGGTAGAAACTGTTAATTCACTGCGGCTGAGGTGGCTGTAAGCCAGTAAATCATTGATTAAATCATCCAAGCGTTGAGCGGAAGCAACAATGTGATGGGCATACTGCTGACCCAGTGCGTCTAAAGTGTCTGCGTAGTCCTCTAGCAAAGCTTCTGCCAGTCCTTGCATCCCTCTCAAAGGTGCCCTCAAATCGTGAGCAATCGAGTAAGCAAACGCCTCTAATTCTTGGTTTGCTTCTTCCAGTTGAGCGGTACGTTCGATTACCCGTTGTTCCAGAGTTTCGTTGAGTTGGCGGATTTCGGCTTCAGTCTTCTTTCGCTCTGAAATATCAATGGCTGTACTAATAACCAAACGTCTCCCATCAGGTAACCTCCCCAAGGGAGCAGAATAGAACTCCCAGATTCGCACCTCACCGTTACGGGTGGTAATTGTATATTCTCCCTCCGAGATTCGTCCATTAAGGTTGTATAAGCGTTCAATATCTGCTTGAACTAATTCTTTTCGACGCCCATAGGCTTTTTCACTCCAATCCGCGATTGTCGGAATGTCTGAATGAGTGTAGCCTGTCAGTTGCGTCCAAGTTCGGTTAATTTGCACCACTTCGCCATCTTCCGCATGAAGCATCATGGGCAAGGGAGCATCAAGGATAGCGCGACGGAACCGTTCTTCAGACGATTGCAAACGTTGCTCGGCGTGCTTGCGATCGCTAATGTCACGAGTTATAAGCACGACTTCCTGTACATTTTCAGCCTCGTCTTTGACTGAATAGAGATGAACTTCAATCCAACGAGAAGCCCCTTGATTATTGCTTAAAGCGGGATCGTAATAAACAGGTGGGAGACTGACAACTTCCCCGGCAAAGGCTTTGCGGAAATCAGGCAAATGACCCATGACTTCTGCCTGTGGATCGTGCAGTAGGTTGTAACCTGCTACCCTATCTCGTGTTATCCCCCACATCTGTTCCCAAGTCTGGTTCGCTTGCTCCAGGAAGCCATCAGCGGTAAAGATCTGAATGGCAAATGGAGCCTGCTCAAAGACACTACGGAAGCGGTGTTCTGAATCACGAAGTTTCTGCTCTGCCTGTTTGCGTTCAGTAATATCAGTAGAGATGCCACCAACTGCATATAGTGAATGAGTCGCATCATACAAGGGGAACTTAATCGAGATGTAGGTGTGCGGCCCGTCGTGCTGAGGAGCAACCTCCTCAATCGTCAGTACTTCTCTCGTATCCATTACTCTAGAGTCATTTACCTGGAAAGCATCAGCTAAATCTTTAGGAAAAACGTCATGGTCGGTTTTGCCGATCACTTGCTCACGGGTTACGTGAAACAAACTTTCAAACTGGCGATTGATGAGCATGAACCGCCCTTTTGAGTCTTTCAGGTAGATGACGGCTGTAGTGTTGTCAATAATCGCTTGCAGGTTCTGTTGGCTTTGTTGTAGTTCTTCATTGAGCCTTTGTAGTGCAGATAAACTTTGTTGCCGCTCAGTGATATCCTCAGCGATGCCTGCTAAACGATAGACTTCCCCTGAGCGGTTGTAGATTGGGAAGGCGCGATCGCGTATCCAACGGACTTCTCCATCGGGTCGTATAATCCGATATTCTTGGTTAAAGTCTCCCTCTCCCCAGACTTGTTTCTCAAAGGCAGTAATTACGCGATCGCGATCTTCTTGATGGATTGCCTCCGTCCAAGACATCGCTCGCTCATATACACTCTCGCAGCTTCTCCCCCAAACTTCTTCGTAAGCCGGACTGAGATAAATTACTTGGTCTATTTTCAGGGGTTTCAGCCACAAAACCTCACGGATATTTTCCGCTAGCTGGCGGAACTGTTCTTCACTTGATCGTAGTGACACTTCGGATTGCTGAAGTGCTAGTACACTACGACTGATAAGCACGTACAGCATCCATCCCGTGACGATGACATAGAACCAACCTTTGATCGTTTGAAGGTGTGTCAGGAGTTGCGAGTTGTCAATTGAGGCAATCAGCAATTTGTCAGAAAAGAGAATCCATAGCCCACCAGTAAGGACATAAAGAGCAGCGATATTGAAAGGAGTCAGTCGCCGTGTAAAGAGTTTTTGTACAACAGAAGTGCTAATCATGGCGACTCTCTCACTTATTACGCCTAGTATTTCTCTAGGAGAAGGAAAATTGTCATGATGACGCATTTTTCAATTCTCCCTAATGCTCTGTGGAGGCCCTGTCTCTAATTCCGATGAACTCATCTAGTACTGCTACGCCCAAGTCAAAAGTCAACAAGCTTTATTTCTAACGATTTGAGCAAGTTTTCAGATGGTAGGCTCATTTCGGCTGTGATGTACTAGGGTACATAGTCAAGAATCAGAGGGGAAATCTCTGTCATTGTCGTAGAAGTGCAGACGCCCAACACCGAGATACAATCCGTAGGGCTTCTCTCCCGCCGGAAAAGCTGTAACCCCAAAAAGGTATACTCCGCCAGTCCACGGGTTCCGCCTAGGACGAAGGCCAACGGTAATCGTTTTTCCGGGTGTTACAGGTGGGTCAAATGTGACTGAAATTGTTTGGGTTTCGTCATCCTTGGTTACTGCTGCCAGAGTTAACCGTTCACCTTTGTTCCGAGGTGTCCCTTCAAAGGCACGACTATCATCGAGATCAAATCGAATATCATCAAATCCTTGACGTTGGTTAATTGTGACTTTCTGAAGGGGTTCACCAGCATTTTCTGGTAATTCTATTGTGAAGTAGTAGGTCGCTCCCGATATATCAGCTTGGTTGTAGGTTGTTGTTGCCTTAACCAAGCGAGGAGGCTTCTCAAATGAAACTGTTCCATCGGCTAGTTGAATGGCTTGAATTGATGAAGCAGTAACGCCCAAAAGACTGGCGACTAATGCCATCGCTCCGAATAAACTTGAAACGCGCATTGATTTAGAGGGTGAGGTGAATGACGAAAAACCCAACTTAGCCCTTACTTTAGTTTTAGAACACCGCAGTACATCTGGCTGACCAGAGTGAGTGACATCATGTGTCTTTCTGCGCGATCGCTTAACGTCTACTTCCTAAGCAAAAGTACTTATTAGTATTTATGGAGGTTAGAGGGTTTTCAAAGATTCTTACTAATGAAAAATTAGCCTGAATTTGAGAAATACTCTTTAGCTTTATTTCATATTTAATGAAAGATTACTTCATATTTTTTCTCAAAATAATTGGTTAAGCTAAAGATTAAGACACGATAGAGGAAATTCTATGAACGCTGATTTTGGCGTTAGTGTAAAGCGACCCACATGGCAAACGATCATAATGTTTGCCTTGGGCTTTTGGCTGAGTAGCAGTTTGATTTTAGACTTTGTGATCATGCCTGGTCTATCAGCGGCTGGCATGATGACCCAATCGAGTTTTGCAGCAGCAGGTTATTCAATTTTCTGGACTTTTAATCGTATCGAATTGCTGTGTGCGGCTCTTGTGTTAGCAAGTCTCTTAGCGCTGCGTGGTCCCTCCAATCTTTACCGTCAGGTAAGGCGCTGGTCAATCTTCTTAGCTGTCCTTCTGCTGGCAATTGCACTCATTTATACCTACATCATCACGCCGCAGATGAGCGCTCTGGCTCTCCAACTAAATGTTTTGGAGCCAACGACTGGGATGCCTGCCGGAATGCTTCAGATGCATGAGGGGTATTGGGTACTTGAAGCAATCAAATTAGCAGCAGGTACGACTCTGCTTGGCTGGTGCTACGGCGATTTGCGTAAGCTTGCTTAGATAGAACATTATCCGGGTACAAGAAAGCTCCTCGCTGTTGTGAGGAGCTTTTTTCTTGAGCTAGTTCAATTGAAATCGCAAAACTTACTCTTGGGTGTCGTTTACTTCTGAGGGCCATAGCAGACGTAATGCCATGAGTGCGAAGCCAATAGCTGCGATCGCTTTTAGTATCCGATCGGGCAATAAGTGCGCCACTCCTTCCCCTGCCAGGACACCAATGAGGCTTGCCAAAAGCAGTGCAGCAACAGAGCCAAAAAATACAGCACGGGGAGACTTGAGGCTACCCCCCAACGCGATCGCTGCTAATTGGCTCTTGTCTCCAATTTCTGCTAAAAACACTGTTATGAAACTCAATCCGAGAAGTTGCCAGTCCATTGGTTGTTAGTTGTTGGTTATTGGTTGTTGGTAGTTCGTTGTTAGACTTCTACGGGTGATTGCCTATACCGAAGGATGAAAATCCCTCTCCCCTATCACCTACCACCTAACACCTATTTTCAAAACAGTTGTTAGCCAGCGAATTGCACGACATCCCAGAGCAGCATGACGGAAATGAAGAGCAAAAGCGCTCCGGCTGACATTTCCAAGGTTTTAGGAGAAAGCCGATTAGCTAGCCAACGACCAATGAGTACTCCAAGTAAGCTAGTTGCAATTAAGGCGATCGCTGCCCCCGCGAAAACAACCCACGGAGCATGAGATTCTGCACTCATTAGCAGCGTCGCTAGCTGGGTTTTGTCTCCCATCTCTGCTAGAAAAATCGTTAAGAATGTTGAGCTAAAGATACGCCAAACACCTCGATTACGCTCCTGAGCCGGCAGTGGTTTGCGAGGAGCGGTTAGCGACAAATCTTTTGTTAGCTCAGCCTTAGACGGGGCCTGAGAACGAAGTTTGTCATTTTTTGACGCTGGCTCAATCAAAGTTGGGGGTGCTGACAGGACAAGACTGGTCAAAGGCAGGGAAGAGAGTTTCACGGGAGCCTGTATCAATGTTAACTAGCTTTCATATTCTTTTCATCTTCTCAGAAATTTACATAAAATAGCAACCCTTAATGTTGCTTATCGGAACTATAAGCAGAGAATTTTCTACCCTCTTTCCAATCAAATACCGACTTGCTGATCAAATCTGATCATCTCTAAAGAGCGATCGCCATAAACCCCCTCAATCTGCTGACGGCAGCAATCAATTGCAAAGTCATTTAACTCTGCTGGTTCCACACCAAACATCTCTTGAAAAGCATCTCCTTCTACACGACAGAAGCGAGGACGCTTGTCATAAATGCGGCATTCACGGGTTGAATGATCAAAATTCACACACCATCCCCCTTCACCCACCAGACTCAGATAAAGCGCTAACTCCTCTGGAGAAAGATACTCCTCTAAATCTGGACGCTCAGTTGGGTCAAGATGACAGCACGCACCACATTGCTTTACACAAAGCCAAGTTGCCATTACTTTAAACAGGAGCTACAAATTTAATGCCCTTCAAGCTTAGCGAGTTTTCACCTGTGGCAGATGCTGCATCGGATTTTGTTGCGTTTTATATAGTTTTGTGAACTTAATTAAAAGACTGAGAAAACTACCGGATAAGATCTAAACAAGAATTTTTTAGTTTCGCCATCAAATTCGTTGGGTCAATTGGGAGGATAAATGGATTTAAGCTTTTTAAACAACGTCAACTGGGAAGTCATTGCACAGTTGACCATGCTAGCGGCTGTCGTACTTTCGGGTCCAATCGTCATTTTTGCGTTGGCTGCTCTCAAAGGCGATCTTTAGAGAGAAGCATTTAGCTATCAGCTTTCAGCTTTTAAATCAAAGTCGTCAGCATCCGTTAACCTTGAGCGCATCTTTAGAAGGTGTTCGTCGTAGCAGCTAGCTAGTTTTTTTTACTGAAAGCTGATTGCTGATAGCTAAATTCTCAAATTATTCGCTCACTGCTAAAGCGTGAGTAGCGGCTTTAATCAACTGATAGTAGTGAGGTTTTGTAACATCAACCTCTTTCGCGTCTTCTCGCCTAGCGCCTAAAAGTCCGATTCGTTGTCCTTTCTGAATCGCTAGAACCTTCCCTTCAGCATTTCTAATTCTTAACTCACTTAAAGACTCATATAGGCTACAGGTGTAGTGACGCTCATTGTGATAGAACTCTGCTTTCTTGGGTGGAACAGTGGGAGTCAAGACAGAGGTGGGTAAGCGAATGCCAACTAACTCCAACTCAATGTTTGTGTTACCGTTCCAGGTATTTTCTTTGAGTTTGTAGGCAATATCCACTCGTGACGGGAGGGGGAAGTATTCGCCCCAGCGCCAAGCAACTGCTGTAATTTTGGTTGGTTGGTTGTCTTGGCTGAGGGTGAGTTTGAGGTGTCCCTTACCAACAATTTTTTGATCGACTACTTTAACATTCGGTGTCCAGAAAACTGGGTCAGGGTTACCAATACCGCAGGGGTGCAGCGCGTCAATTTGTCGGTAGAGGTTGGAAGTAATTTGACTAAAATCAGCCTGTACGTCAATCTCAACTAGCGGTTTGAGGTGTTCGGATTGTAGGCACGTTTTAGCAAATTCACTAAGAGATTGCCGAAACACGTCTAAGTTATCGGTGGGTAAGGAGAAACCACCAGCAGCTTGGTGTCCGCCAAATTTTCCTAAGTAATCCTTGCAGAACTGTAGTGCTTCAAAGACATTAAATTCAGGAATTCCTCGTGCTGAACCCCGGATGTGATTGGCATCTTCCGCTTCGTAGGTGCCGATAAATACAGGAACACCGTAGCGTTCTACGAGTCGGGAGGCGACGATACCAATAACGCCATGATGCCAATTGGGTTGAACAATCACTAAGACACGCTGTTGTTGCAAGTCTAGCTGACTGGCTTCAATAAATGCGATCGCTTCTTGTTCAATTTGCTCACACAGTTGCTGACGCTTTTGGTTGATTTGCTCACACTGCATCGCACGTTCTAAAGCGATTCCGGGTTCAGTTGTTGTTAGCAGTTCAATGACAATCTGAGGGTCGGATAAACGACCGATCGCATTAATTCTTGGGCCTAGCTTAAAGCCGATGTCCTCTGGCTTCAAGGCTTTTTGGTCTTCACTCACCCCAGCCATCTGAATTAAGGCTTGAACACCTGCAAGTTCAGAGTGAGGTAGTAGCTTTAAGCCTCGCTTTAACCAACGGCGGTTAATCCCATTCAAGGGAGCTAAATCGGCAATCGTTCCTAGTGTAAAAAGTTCTAAGAGTTGACTTGTCAATCCCGAAAGTTTACCCAGTTCTTGCGCGAGAGACACTGCCAAAATATAAGCAACACCAACTCCAGCAAGACCTCGATAAGGTGAGAATTCAGGAATCAGTTTTGGATTGAGAATGGCATCCGCTTCTGGCAGTTCCGGTGGGAGGTCGTGGTGGTCAGTTACGATTACCATCATGCCTAGTTCTAACGCTCTTGCGATCGCGTCATGAGCAGAAATCCCGTTATCGACTGTCAAAATTAACGCCACACCTTCCGAGGCGAATTCCTCAACAATTCGGGTATTGATGCCGTAGCCATCTTTCATGCGGCTAGGAATCGCGTAGTCTACATCTGCACCTAACCAGCGTAGTGCCCTAAGTAACAACGCGGTACTAGTCATGCCATCCGCATCATAGTCACCACAAATCGCGATTTTTTCGTCATTAGCGATCGCTTCTTTGAGCATTTCCACACTGATTACCAGGTCAGGAAATTCATCTATCGGTGAAGGCATCGCCTGAGATTCTGGAGATAAGTACACCTGTGCCTGTTCTGGTGTCTCAATTCCCCGGTTAAGTAGCACCTGACCCAGTAGCGGTAAAAGTCCTGTTGACGAAGCTAGTTGAGTTGCTTTTTCGGCTTTTGGGGACGCAATCTGCCACCGTTGATTAGGCAAATGTTGATGGCGTCTAGAGGGTTCAGAGTTACGTCTGTCTTGCACGCTTAGTTGAGGAGAGTGATGAGAGAGCTACGCAATAGTCTACAGCACTCTAGAGTAGCTTTCTTTTGCTTGCAATATTTTAGAGAACCGACATTGCCTGTATTGTCTCTACAGCTATTCACTTTACCGATAACTATCTCTACTCGCCTGCCCATTAAATCAGGGCGGGCAAGATGCCCACTCCACAAAAAGTACCTGGACATTTTTTTATTTGGAAGTCCCAACGCCTACTGATGTTTGGTATTTATGCCAATTGTGTGATCGTTCTGTAAGTTGAAGCTATCGCAGAGTTTCCGTAAAAGCCTGAATGGTTTGTTGTCCGCGTTGTGCGTTTCCTGTCGTCAAAAAGTCCAAGATTGCACCCTGAAATAAGTGAAATAGCGACAAAGCAGTAGTTTTGTCATTTGTGAGATTAAATAGAGAATCTACCCATTTTTGACTCTCTTGCTCTAAGAAACGTTGTGTTTCTGAGTCGCCTTGTATGGCACGTTGATTTAGTTCCATCGTCAGTTTCAGCAAGCCGTGCATCTCTTGTGAAGTCAAATGCCTCCACATTTCAAGCAGGGGTTGTGACAGACAATCTGCCCCTTCAAGTGACACGCCTTGAAACGACCATAATTTTTCGCGCAAGCGAGTCTCCAAAAGACCGATGATTTGTCGCTCTAATTCCTGTTTAGAGCCAAAGTGGTAAACGAGCATTCGTCCACTTGTCCCTATTCTCTTAGCGATCGCGTTGATACTAGTGTCTAAGGCTCCTACTTCGATGGCAACAGCTAGACATCGTTCTAAAAGCTCTTCCTTTTTCTGAGGCTCAGTGGGTCGGCTCATGGATTGACAGTTAACGTAACAGCTATTACATTAATGATTAACGTAACGGCTATTACGTTAACACCGTTCAATAGGGAAATCACCATGAACACAAAAGACAGAATTGGCTTCGTCTTACTCGGCTTTGTCATCTGGGTAGTAGGAACTTTCGTTTATCGCATGGCTGGTTCGTACTTCTTTGAAGGTTCTTCTACTGCATATTGGCTCAACGTGATTGTTACAGGTATTTTGTATTCTGCTGTGTCTTTGGGGCTGATGAAGTGGCGGCGCATTGAGCAGAAAGATTGGTTGCAGGGTGCAATTTGTATGGCTTTGCCTGGGATGCTGGGTGAAATTCCGATTCTTGCTGGCTTTTCCGAGTTAATGAGCAATATGCAACCCGAAACAGCAGGGCGGTATGCAGCCTTTTTATTTGGGGGCTATTCGTCATTAATTGGCTTTGCTTGGTTGATGTCCACAAAAGCCAATTTGCGGCTTGCATCGCAAATCACTAAATCGTGACTAGTGCCGTCACATTTTGTAGGGGCGGGTTTATCGATATCTAGGTTAAACCTATTAGCACTTAAATTGCTGCCCAGATCCCCGACTTCTTCAAGAAGTCGGGGATCTAAATTAATTGGTTTGCTCTTGCAGCAACGCCTGAAACCGCTCATCTCCCCGAATGCTGTCAAAATCCGGGTTATTTTTTGCTTCCCTCCGACATCGAGAAGGATTCAGATTAATTGCTTGTTGCAGGTTTTCAATTGCTAGATCGACATCACCTTGCAAGGCATAACAGCAAGCCTTGCTGTAATAACCACTCTCATCATCAGGTTGCAGTTCTAGCGCTTTGTCACAACTCACTAGTGCTTCTTCATAGCGCCCTGAACGAGCTAGCACAATGCCTTGATTAGCCCACCATAGGGGGTATTCTGGTTGGAGTTTCAGAGCTTCGGCGTGATTAGCCAGTGCCTCATCATAACGACCTAAGCGACTCAGCGCTAGTCCTCGATTGCTCCAAGGGGTGGGATCGTCTGGCTTAATCTCCAAAGCTTTGTCGTAGCTAGCGATCGCTTCTTCTAATCGTCCCAAGATATACAGAGCAACACCTCGGCTGTTCCAGGCTGCATGGTAGTCGGGTTTGAATTCTATGGCTTTGTCGCAGGAGGCGATCACTTCTTCAAATCGTTCCAAGTCATTCAGAGCAACACCTCGGTTGTACCAGACATCAGGGTAGTCAGGTGTGAATACTAGGGCTTTGTCGTAAGAGGTGATCGCTTCTTCAAATCGTTCCAAGTTCCCCAAGGCAGCACCTCGGTTGTTCCAGGCATCAGGGTAGTCAGGTTTGAATTCAAGGGCTTTGTCGTAAGAGGTGATCGCTTCTTCAAATCGTTCTAATTTCCACAGGGCAACACCTCGGTTGTACCAGGCATCAGGGTAGTCGGGTTTGAATTCAAGGGCTTTGTCGAGAGAAGCGATCACATCTTCATAACGACCTAGTTGATACAGTCCATTACCCACATTAAAAAAGAGACTGCTGCTAAATTCTGGGTGAGTAGAAGTGGCAATCTGTTCAGTTTCCTCCTTAGCTCTTAGTAGTAAGTTAGTCTGCTCAGCAAGAGTGCGACAGCGTAGGGATTTGTACAACAGCCCTACATATTTACCCAGCCCATCTTCTAACAAGTCAACTTGGCTCAAACAAGGTCGTAATGCTGCCTCTATCTCTTCCTGAGAAGGACCAGTTCCATTCTCGTAGTTAATTTCAGATTTATCTGGATTGGTTGCTAACATTACCCAACCAAACGGAAAGACCAGTTCGATGCTCTCCAGAAACTTCTCTGTCTCACTGGGTAAGAGGCGGTAATTCTCTACTGTTGCTTCTGCGGCAACGGCTGCAAAAGGGAGCATTACTACATCAATTTGGTTGAGATAGCGAGAGGCAAACAAATGGGAGAGGAACTGCCGCTGACCCTCATCTCTCCTAGCATAAAGAGCATGGTAGAGAGATTCAGCCCTGTATTGACACCAATCAGAATTCTCATATTTTGCAGGGGCAGGACTCTCAGCCGAAACCTCTTCGTCTGCCTGTTGCTCAAAATAACTGGCTAGCAGTTCATGGGTTTTTCTAAATTGATTCTTGTCCTCTAGTAACAGTGACAACCGAAAGACATCCCGTGCTACATCATCCAGCCGATGGCAACCCTGAACAAACTCAACAAAATCTCGATTTGTTAACCAATCAAAGCAGTCGAGAGTTGCATCAGCACCCGTCTGAAAATCTATTCCTTGCCGTTTCATCAAGTGCTGAATCAACGACCGATCAAACCAACGACAACAAGCCGCTAGTTGCACGATCTGTTTTTGCTTTGGATTGAGTCCTTGCAATAGCAGCTTGACAATTTCTTGATTGCCCTGAGAGAAGTCAGGAGATTTACCTTTTTCTTTCTCGCGTCTAATCCAGTCAAGATAGTAGGGTAAGCCTTTGGTTGCTTTAAAGATTTTCTGAATTTCTCCAGCTTTGGTAATACCAATGTTTTTGAGATATTCCTCCGTCTGCTTTTTATCAAATTCCTCTAATCGCCGTTCGTAGATTAAATCCCGATCTTGCTGTAATTTCCGCCAGCTTTCTTTCTCTTGTAAAGAACGCCGTCCTGCTGTCAAAAGGCGGACAGAATAGGACTTGAGCGCTGTATCCTGCAACAGGTATTGCCACAGCCAAGTGTCAATCTCTGGCGGCACCTTTTCATAAGTATCTAAAACCAGCACCACTGGACGCTTTTGTTTTTGAGTCCGCTGAATCAAACCTTGAGCAAACGCCTGAGTCAATTTAGGGATAGGTTCGAGCATCAGCGCCTGAAGCTCGGTGTCATTCTTGGTGGCTGGATGCTCTTGCAGCAGTTGTTGCACACGCTCCTTCGTCTGGTTAAGCGGCTGCGATGCATCTGATATCATTCCCCCAGCTTTCACCATGCCATCAAAGGCTAGAGTCGATGCTGTCGCTGGCTCTACAAAGCTCGTGCCTACCGCTAAGAGTGTGATTCCTCCCAGTTCAAACCAATCCTTGACCGTCGTCTGTTGCTGTGCGTCAACTGATTTTCCTTTAACGGGTTGAGTTTTCAGCTTGTAGACGGTTTGCTGATACTGGTCATAAAGGGATGTAAACGGGTCAGGTTTTGAGACAAAATCTGATGGTCGAAGATCTAATACATCCCGTTTCAAAAGATTGGTGGGTTTTGGCAGTTCCTCATAAAGCTTTTTCATTAGCTTTATAGGCGTTTCGATATCTGGTGTGATACCAAAGGAAACCCCTGCAAAGTCAGCTTGCTGCTGGTGCGTTTCTTTCAGTTTCTTCGTGAGGGTAGTTTTGCCAACTCCCCCAAAACCATAAACGTTAAACAGCAATGGCTGTGATTCTGGCTGCTCCAACGCTTTGGCAAATCTAGCTCGGAAGTCCTGTGCTGGCTTGCGGGAGATATACAAAGGAATTTGATTCGTCATTTGAAGAAAATGCGTTAGCGTTTGCGGAGCGTTCCCGAAGGATAGCTTTTAGAAGGAAGCGCATAATTATATAGATCCTAGCCTTGGCTTCTCAGAAGGTGCGTCTTACTCTCGATGCATCCATTCTTTTCTTCTAGCCTCGCAGGGGAACCTCAGCAAAGTCAGTATGGGGGCGGGAAATGTAAATCTGCTGATGCGTAATGGAAGGATAAACGTGATCGCATTCTCCCCCAGATTCTAACCTTGGCATTTTCAAGACGATGTGATTCAGCCGTGCGATAAGCACACTTCAGATGTTGTTGCACAAGCACATCTTAAGGACTCAAGCCTTTATCCTGACTCGATGCCTCTAGCCCCATTAACAAGGGGTGAACGCTAGCCCAGTTGAAATCCTCCTTAAAAAGGGGATTTAGGAGGATCGGACTTTCTTGAGAAACAGGCGATCGCACAGCGAACTGCTCCTACAAAGGTTTTATGCCGACTCCTTAGACGGAATTGAAATGACTTTAATAAGATGGCTGCTTAAACGGAATTGAAATGACTTTAATAAGATGACTGTTTTCATTTTTTATTCATAGTTTGATGAGTTAAAGATAACAAAAACAACTAATCATCGTTGCGTTCAATGGTTCCTATAGATAGTTGCCAATAGATTGTGGCTCAAAGCCTTGAAAACTAAGACACTAAAAGAATACTTATTGATACCATTTAATATTTAATTTAACTTTGACTAGTCCATAAGCGAAATTCAATCGTTAGGGGTGGTAAGCTAATTTCAAGTTGCAAATCAATAAACAAAACGTCATCGCGAACGAAGTAAGTCAATCTTCAAGGTTGAGCGCTCCGCTCCTAATGGCGCATGAGAGCAACTCTGCACCAAAGACTAGGCTCTAATTAAATCCTGATTTAAGCAACTCTAATGTTAGCGAAATTGTCAAGAGGATAACCGCTATTTTCTATAAACCTGAAGGTTGATTAATAATAGCGACCAACTTTAAAAGAGTTTAGTTAAGACTTTCAACTTCCAAGAACATAACCATTTGTTAGTAGCCCTACAGAACATAGGATTAGCTGCAAGGAGATTTTATGAGTAATTTTTCGCGACGGAGATTTTTATTAACGGCTGGTGCAACGGCGGCGAGTTCTGTATTCCTTAAAGGCTGTTTGGGAAACCCACCTTCTCCTGCTGCACTATCGCCGAAAGCAGAAGCCATTGAACTGAGTCCAGAACAGGTACCGGAAACGTCAACAGTCAAGCTTGGGTATATCCCCATTGTCGAGGCGGCAGCGCTGGTGATTGCTCAAGAAAAAGGCTTCTTTGCAAAGTACGGCATGACCGACGTTAAGTTGGCAAAGCAAGCAAGCTGGGCATCAGCACGGGACAATGTGACGATTGGTTCAGCAAATGGTGGTATTGATGGTGGTCAGTGGCAGATGCCGATGCCTCATCTAATTAGTGAAGGCATAATCACCAACGGGCGAAAAATTCCCATGTATGTTTTAGCCCAGTTGAATACGCAGGGGAATGGAATTGCGATCGCTCGTATGCACAAAGGCAAAGGACTGGGTTTAGACATTTCCGGTGCTGCCGACTACATCAAAGGGTTTCAACAAGCCAACGGTAGGAAATTTAAAGCCGCACACACCTTTCCCCAAGTGAACCAAGACCTCTGGATTCGCTATTGGTTCGCCGCAGGTGGTGTTGATCCAGATAATGATATCGACCTGTTGGCAGTGCCATCTGCTGAAACGGTGCAAGGGATGCGGAACGGTTCGATGGATGCCTTCAGTACAGGTGACCCCTGGCCCTATCGTATCGTTGCCGATGATATTGGTCACATGGCAGCAGTTTCTGGTCAAATCTGGAGATTCCACCCAGAGGAATATTTAAGCATCAGAGCTGACTGGGTAGACAAGAATCCCAAAGCAACCAAAGCCGTCTTAAAAGCATTAATGGAAGCGCAGCAGTGGTGCGATACAGCTAAGAACCGAGAGGAGTTGGTTCAAATTGTCTCCCAGCGAAACTTTTTCAACGTGCCTATCAGGATTCTCCAGCCCCCCTATACCGGTAAGTATGCGATGGGTGATGGCAAAGCAGACATTGGTGACTTCAAGATGGGGCCAATGTATTGGAAAGACGATATCGGTAGTGTGTCCTACCCCTATAAGAGCCACGATTTATGGTTTTTAACCGAAAGTATGCGCTGGGGTTTCCACAAAGGAAAGATTAACGATATCGATCAAGCCAAGCAGATTATTGATCGCGTCAACCGCGAAGACTTATGGCGAGAAGCGGCGAAAGAGGCAGGTTTTAATTCTGAGATTCCCCAAAGTACATCACGAGGTGTTGAGAGATTTTTTGATGGAAAAGAATTTGACCCAGAAAATCCAGAGGCTTACCTCAATAGCCTTGCGATTAAAAGAGTCTAAGTAAAGTCACGCATTCACACGTTCAAACGTCAAAACTAAAAGCAACATAGAGGAAAGGAAAATGACTGTCAACACAATCAACCGCAATTCAAGAGCTAGTTCAACCAACGCAATCCAGGCTTTCTGGAAAAAGCAATCTAAGGATATTTTGCCTCCTGTATTGGGAGTTCTAGGGTTCTTAACTGTATGGCAAATATTTTCCTGGTCTGGATTGACAAGACTGCCAGGGCCACTCAGTGTTTGGACAGACCAACGGACAAGAGAACTACTTTTGTATCCCTTTTATGATAAAGGCGGTATTGACAAAGGTCTGTTTTGGCAGACTATGGCAAGCTTGGGTCGGGTTGCCCAAGGCTACTCATTAGCGGCAATTGTCGGGATTGCTACAGGCATTTTTGTGGGAACGAATCCACTGATTAATAAAGCTTTAGACCCAGTCTTTCAGTTCCTGCGAATGGTAGCGCCTTTAGCTTGGGTTCCGATTGCTCTGGTCGCCTTGCAACAAAACCAGCCCGCTGCCATTTTCGTAATTTTTATTACCTCAGTCTGGCCGATTTTAATCAATACGACTGAGGGCGTGAAGCAAATCCCCGACGATTACAACAACGTCGCCAAAGTTTTACAGCTTTCACGCAAGGAATACTACTTGAACATTCTATTTCCCTCTGCTCTCCCCTACATCTTTACTGGATTGAAAATCGCGATTGGATTGGCATGGTTGGCAATTATTGCAGCAGAAATCGTGATGTCAGGTATTGTCGGAATTGGTTTCTTCATCTGGGATGCCTATCAACAAAACTATGTCAGTGAAATTATCTTGGCTGTTGCCTATATCGGTGCAGTGGGCTTGCTTCTAGACCGAGCCATGGGGTACTTGCAGTCCAGGATTGTTCCACAGGAAAAGAAGTAGTGATTAGTTATGTGTTGTTAGTTATTTGTTGTTAGTTGTTTCTGACCACCAACAAATAACTAATAATCAAGAACAAATAACCAATGTGACCAATGACTGATAAGGACTAAGGACTAATGAGTATTTTTGTTGCTGTTGACCAAGTTGATAAAGTTTTTTCGTTAGCTGGTGGTGGTGAATACGTTGCCTTAAAAGGGATTGACCTACACATTAAAAAAGGAGAGTTTATCTCGTTCATCGGTCACTCCGGCTGCGGTAAGTCAACCCTGTTGAACATGATTGCTGGTTTGGATTTGCCAAGTGATGGGATAGTTACCCTGGAAGGGCAAAAAGTTAAACAGCCAGGGCCAGACAAGATGGTGGTGTTCCAGAATTATTCTCTGTTGCCTTGGCGGACAGTACGGCAAAATATTGCCTTAGCTGTTGACTCGGTGATGAAGGATTTGCCTGCTGCTGAGCGCAAAGCCGTTGTAGAGCGACACATTGATATGGTTGGGTTGCGCCCTCATGCAGACAAACAGCCTGGGATGCTATCGGGTGGACAGAAACAGCGGGTTGCGATCGCACGCGCCCTTGCCATCCGTCCCAAATTGCTGCTCCTTGATGAACCGTTTGGCGCGTTGGATGCTCTCACACGAGGCAACCTCCAAGAGCAGTTAATGAAAATCTGCGAAGAAAACGAAGTCACGGCAATCATGGTTACCCATGATGTCGATGAAGCGGTGCTGCTGTCTGACCGAATTGTCATGCTCACCAATGGGCCAGGTTCTAAAATTGGTCAGATTTTGGAAGTGGATATTCCCCGACCTCGCAAGCGGATGGAAGTGGTGGAACATCCTAGCTACTACAGCTTGCGGAGTGAGATGATTTACTTCCTCAACCAGCAGAAGCGCATTAAGAAGATTCGGGCGAGAAAAACAGCCGTGGTTGCCCGTCATGGTTTGGAAAAAGTCAACCTGGACATTGGCTTTGTCCCGCTAACGGCTTGCGCTCCTCTAGCGGTTGCCAAAGAAAAAGGCTTCTTCCAGAAACACGGTTTAGATGAAGTCAACCTCGTGCGCGAAACGAGTTGGCGCGGCATTATGGATGGCATCAGTGGCGGGTATTTAGATGCGGCTCAAATGCCATCGGGGATGCCTCTGTGGATTACCCTAGGCGGAAATGACAACCGACCCTTGCCCGTTGTCAGTGCATTAACCATGACTCGCAACGGCAATGGCATCACCCTGGATAAACGCTTTTACGACCAAGGGGTACGCACTCTAGAAGATTTTAAGAAGATGCTGCTCGACTCCCCGGAACGCCAGCACCGGATGGGGTTAGTGCATCCTTCCTCAATGCACAATCTGCTGCTGCGTTACTGGTTAGCGAGTGGTGGCATCGATCCCGATCATGATTTGTCGCTTCAGAGCATCCCTCCAGCGCAAATGGTCGTCGATTTGCAAGGGGGAACCATTGATGGTTTCTGTGTTGGGGAACCCTGGAACACGAGGGCGGCAATGCAAGGGATTGGTTTTACTGTTGCCACAGACTTGGAAATTTGGCCCGGACATCCAGGAAAAGTGCTTGGTGTTCGCGAAGACTGGGCAAACGCTTATCCCAACACTCACATTGCCTTAGTTAAAGCGTTGCTAGAGGCATCTCAGTATTGTACTGACCGTGCTAACGAACTAGAGGTGCGTCAGATTGTTGCCCAGCGGGAGTACGTGAATACAGATATTGCTTACATCCACCTCGGCAACCCCGACGAAGCATTCTGTAGTCTCGATCAACCCATGCGAGAGTTTGCCCATCACCTGTTCTTTGGGGATGGCGTCAATCGTCCCAGTCGGACTGAACATCTTTGGCACATGACTCAGTTGGCACGTTGGGGCCACACGCCCTTCCCTCGAAACTGGGTGGAAATCATGGAACGGGTGTGCCGGGTAAGCGTGTTCAGCACCGCCGCACGAGAACTGGGTCTGTTGGATGTGAAATATACCAGTGGCGCGATCGCGATGTTTGATGGCACCACGTTCACTGCTGACGACCCGATTGGTTATCTCAACAATTTGAAGATTAAACGCGATTTCAGCATTGCGGAAGTGATCCTCGATTTACCACGTCCTACGGTCGCTGCTTAGTCATTAGTTTGTTGTTGTTTGTTATAGCAGTAGCTACTTAGGTTAGGACATTAACGGGAGCTTGCGTTCCTTCGCTAGAGCCTAATTGAGTGAAAGCTGACCGCTGAAAGCTGACTGCTGATTGCTATATTTGTCCTTTACTAACAACCAACAACCAACAACCAATAACCAATAACCACCAACTAATAACCAACAACTAAACCAATGGTTAACCGTCCTCTAGCCTTTACCAATAGCCAGACTTCCACTGCCCGACAGCCAATGACAACTACAGTTAAGCCCGAATCATTCCTAACAATCGAAAACGTTTCCAAGGTCTATCCAACGAAGAAGGGCCCGTACCCGGTACTCCAAGACGTTAACCTGACGGTAGAAGAAGGCGAGTTTATCTGCGTTATCGGTCACTCTGGCTGCGGCAAATCGACCCTGCTGAACATGGTGTCGGGTTTCGCCTTTCCTACCACCGGAGAAGTGCGCGTGCAAGGGAAGCCCATCACCAAGCCGGGACCAGACCGCATGGTTGTGTTCCAAAACTACGCGCTACTGCCTTGGCGGACAGCGTTTGAAAATATCTACATAGCTGTTCACGCCGTTCACCCCAACAAATCGCAGGCCCAAAAAAGAGCGATCGTGCGGGAACATCTCGCGATGGTGGGTTTGTCGGAGGCGGCTGATAAAAAGCCACCGCAAATGTCCGGCGGGATGAGACAGCGGGTTTCTATCGCCAGGGCTTTGGCGGTTCGTCCCCAAGTCTTGATTTTGGATGAACCGTTCGGTGCCTTGGATGCCATCACCAAGGAAGAGTTGCAGGAAGAACTGCTGAAAATCTGGAACGACCACCGCTGCACGGTTCTAATGATTACCCACGATATTGATGAGGCGCTGTTTTTAGCCGACCGCTTAGTGATGATGACCAATGGTCCTGCGGCGGCTATCGGTGAGATTATGGACATTCCTTTCCCACGGCCCCGCGATCGCGCCCTGATTATGGAAGACCCAGAATACTACAGATTGCGTAATCACGCCCTAGACTACCTCTTCCACCGCTTCGCTCACGACGAGTAAATTAGGAATAGGTTTAGACCATCAAAACAGAAAATTTCTTTTGGTAGAGACGTTCCGGTGGAACGTCTCTACATAGATGCAAGGTAATGATGACAAAGCATTCATTATTTGGCGATCGCGTGGGAGTACTCGCCACCATGCACCAAAAAGAGAGGGTAATTGCCCCTCTCCTCGAACGGGAATTAGGAATTAAAGTAGTAGTCCCAGAAAACTTTGATACTGACACCTTCGGGACTTTCACGCGAGAAATCAAACGGACTGGCGACCAACTACAAGCCGCAAAACTCAAAGCACAAAAAGCTTTGGAACTCACAGGTGAAACCTTAGCTATTGCCAGTGAAGGAACTTTTGCTCCTCATCCAGCTTTTCCTTATATTTCTTGCAATCGAGAAATTGTTGTTTTAATCGACACAATCAATGAACTAGAAATTGTTGGTCAAGAGTTTTCAACTGACACAAATTTTAGTCATAAAATCATACAATCCATTGAGGAAGTTTTTGAATTTGCCCAAAAGGTTGGCTTTCCCGAACATGGATTAGTCGTTATGGAGCCTTCAGATGAAGGCAAGCAGGAAATTATTAAAGGAATAATAACTGAAAAACAACTGATTGAAGCGGTTGAATTGATTTTAGCTCAATCACGCAATGGGAAAGTACAGATAGAAACTGATATGCGAGCGCTTTATAACCCTACTCGAATGAAAAATATTGAAAAAGCAACTCGCGATTTAATCCAAAAAATTAAGCAAATTTGTCCGAAATGTTCTTGTCCGGGTTTTGATGTAGCCCAGAGGAAAAAAGGCTTACCTTGTGAGTGGTGCAACTTGCCTACCAGTATGACGCTGTTGGAAATTTATCAATGTAAAAAGTGCAGTTTTAACCAAGAAATCTTGTTCCCAAACGGGATAGAGAAAGCCGACCCAGCTCAATGTATGTACTGTAATCCTTAGTTATAGCTGTCGTCATAAAGGTTAGGCTCGTATGCTGGCTGAACAAAACAAAGTGATCGTTCTCCAGTTCTACAAAGCCTTCGACGATCGCAAAATGGAGCAAGCCTTAGAACTTCTTGCTCCGAATTTCGTTGCTCATCTAGCAGGTATGCCTGAACCATTGGATGGAGAGGGATTCAAGCCTGAAGGGGTGACGAGTAAGCTAAAAGCTTGATGAATCAAGGTTTCTCCTCCATTGCTCGACACAAAGATATCAGCTTATTGACAGGCTTGTTGAGAATAGATGTCTCGCCG